>JARLGE010000139.1 GCA_031296215.1 Occallatibacter sp. | reverse complement strand
GATAACAATCCGCGCGTTGGGGCTAAGAAGGTTGGCGCGAAGCAACCCGACAGTCAGTTGATGATGGCCGATCAGCGGGGCCTGAGAAGCCTCAACGCCCGCCGCAGTGATCACGCGCTTCTTGGTTGGGACCAATCCGGCATTGAGCAGTAGGAAATCGATCGGCTTACCTTGCTTGACCAGCTCGGCGAGGGCGGACTGAACGCTGGACGGCTCGTCCAGCTCCAGCTCCAGCGGCGTGAAGGCCTGTGTTTTGGTCTCAGCCGCGAGCTGAGCAGCCGTTTCCTGTACCCGGGCCAGGCTGCGCCCGGTGACGACGACCTGGCGGTAGCCCTTGGTGGCGAGCATGCTGGCTGCCGCATAACCGAGCCCAGAGGTGGCGCCGGTGACGAGTGCGATCGAATGTTCCATGGGTGTCTCCGTGGTGTAGGGTGAAGATCGTGCTGTTTTTCCTTTGAACCTATCCAAGTTGTGTCCCGTGTTTAGCTGTCTTGAAGCATTACGAACTTCAGAGTATGATAATCACGGCGACAATGCAAGGAGTTTCGTACGCGATGGTAACTAATATTTTGAAGCGCCCACGAGGACGTCCAAAAGGCTTTATCCCCGACGAAGCACTCGACCGTGCCGTTGAGATGTTTTGGGAGCATGGGTATGAAGGAGTCGACGTGGATCGGATTGCGCGCGCCGTGAACGTCACCAAACCTGCGCTATACCGAGCCTTCGGAGACAAGCCCACCCTGCTGCTCAAGGCGGTCGAGCGCTATGCGCTGACGTATGGAACTCCCAGAATGGCAGCATTTCAAGCGGAGCCGGACATCCACAAGGCCGTGACCGCCTTTTGCGAGGCTACCGTCGACTCCTGTACTGGCGAGGCTCGCAGCGGCTGCATGATGGCCGCTGCTGCGCTGGGACAGTCGGAGCGGGTAACGGAGATCCGTTCCCGGCTCAAGAAGGGCCTGACCGGATCCGCTGATATTTTCGCGAAACGTTTCGAGCAGGAGATAAAGGCGGGGCGCCTGACTCGCACACCCTCTGCCAAGGTGCGAGGCCGTTTGCTCGTTGACTTGTTGCAGGGTTTGCAGCTTCGCGCCAAGGTTGGTATCACTCGCGAGGAATTGCTGGAAGACGCCCGAAGCTATGTGCCCTTGATTCTTGGCAAGCAAGTCTAACGCACTTCTCGGGGGGGGGTGCGTCTAGACCAGTGCCTAATCCCCAACGCACCCATCAAGAAAGCCGGCCTCTCACTCCAAGGCCGCATCAAAGGCTCCCCACCCCTCACGTCTCGTTGATCACGAGCGCAACGCGCCCGACGATCAGTTCCCCGGGGGCTTCGTCCGGATCGACCTCGATCAGTTCCACCGGAAAGGCGATGTTGAGGGGCCGCAGGACCAGGCGGTTGGCCACAGAATCCACGTATCGCAGCGTCAGATGCGCCTCGTGCCGCACCGCGTACAGGTTGGGCCGGCCGGGGCGGTAGGGCATCAGGGAGTTGTAGTGCCGGTCGATCAGCACGATGGCTTCGGGCAGCAGCAGCGGTTCCATGGGCACGGCGTCGGCCGCCGCCACGCGCACGGCCACAAAGCGCTGCCAGGCGCGGCGCGTGTTGGAGACCCGGGTGCGGAGGTTTCCCAGCAGCCCAGCCGGCAAATGCAGCATGGACTGAGCGGCTGAGGGGCGGATGTGCGGCTCGTACAGGGCGGCGTGGTGCGAGACCACCGGGACGGAGCCCTCTTCCCCGTCCGCGGGCAGGGAGCCGGCCTGGTGCAGCACCGGCAGCAGGTCGGCGGCCGTCAGGTGCTGGGCGGCCAGAACCCGGTCGATCGCCTCCAGTGAAAGCTGCCGCCGGTGGTGCAGAAAATTCGACAGATGGGGCTGGCCAAACCCGGTCTGACGCGCCAGCAGGGAGACACTGAGCGTACCCCGCTGTATCCTGCGCAGCACTTCCAGGCGGAGTCGCTCGTGCATCTGGGTGAAATTCATCGGAAGTATGTACTTTACGCAACCCTAGCCGATGAACTAGTTTCCAGCCAAACCTAAACCAGCTAAACTGGTTGCACCAAAACGAAAAGCCCGGCGCGAGGCCGGGGCATTTCGGTAGTGCGGCTGGTTACCCCTATCGTAACGCTCTCTCGCGCCTGAAGCAAGGGTGCGATGTCTAACGGTGTTCCCGCAAGGATTCTGCCTCACCTGACGCCAGAAGAAATCTCCGACCGAGATCATCAGGAATCGCGCCTCAACAGAGAATTATCCAAATGTTGGCGAGGGGATCACTTTGACGCCGAACGTGCATTCCAAGTCTTACGGGCTTACACGGTAGAAATTTTCGATGTAGTTTATCCGGCCTTCCAGAAGAAAATCGGGTATGAATCGGCATGGATACCCGACATTGTGGGTGACACGATTTTCCGAGCCTTGACGGTTTATGAGGCCCACAACGCGCATGGGATGCCCAGCATGGGAGTGTTGTCGCAGACGTTGGAGGCAACCTTGCTGGACCATCTCAAAGAACTGAAAAGCAGAGAAGATCTTACGCTAACTGGCAAGCAGGCAAGCGCCTACGCTGCCTCTGGCGTAGACCTGGCTTCCGGATCGCCGCTGCTGATGATGATTGCAGCAGCGGGGCGCGGAGCGCATCTTCAGCCATCGAACGTACGGTCTGGCAAGAGAATCGGCCGCTCCATACACTCGGATAAGGCTGCACGGCGCATGGAAGCCTATATCCAGGAGAAGGGGATCACACAAACTCAATTTAGTGTGGCCGTCAATGCTGATACAAAGACTCTCTATCGCTTTCGGAGGACTGGCAAAGTGGAAAAGTCCGTGGCGAAGCGAATTGCAGAAGCAATGGGGATAACGCTTGAGCAGTTTACCGCTTAATGTCCTATAAATGTCCGATATATGTCCTATAAAAACCTGATCTGCCCGAAAGATTCCGCAAAAACTCCCGTTAGCAAGCCTTTCGTCTTTTCTGTAATCGCCTGATTCTTAATGGTATGAGGACGAGAATCAGAGGGCCACCACTCGCAATCCCCAGAAACAGCAACGGGGGCATTTTAGGATGCCCCCGTCTCGTGCGGGCGTGGCGAAATTGGTAAACGCGCCAGCCTTGGGAGCTGGTGGGGTGCCCTCCGGAAGAGATCACACCCCTGCGAGTTCGACCCTCGTCGCCCGCACCTCAGAATAGCGACAGTGTATCCCTTCCAAGATTTCTTGTCGATACTTTATCTTTTTACTTGACGCAATGGTTGCGTTAGGTATAAAGTTAATTCATGGAAAAGAAACGCCACAATCTGACCAAATCCCCCCTGATCGCAGAGATTCCATTGGCCTGCTCGGATGAACTGGCCGCCGTGGAGTTCTTTGAAAAGCAGCGTTGGGGCGACAATCCCTGCTGCGTGAAATGCGGCAGCGTCGCTGTCTACAAGATGGCCGATGCCAAGACGGGTGAGCGGAACAGCCGTCACCTGTGGCGTTGCCGGGACTGCAAAGAGCAGTACACAGTCCGCATTGGCACGGTCTACGAGGAATCAAGGTTGCCAATGCGCCATTGGGCCTATGCGTTCTGGCGGGCTTGCACGTCAAAGAAGGGTGTCTCCGCTCTGGAGATCAAGCGGCATTGCCAGATCAGCTACAAATCGGCCCTGTTCCTGATGAACAGGATTCGGTTTGCGATGGCTCCAGACTTTGACAACGCTCCCCCATTGACCGGCGACGTTGAATGCGACGAAACCTGGGTAGGCGGCAAGCCCCGCTACAAGGGAAACAACCCCCGTGGCCGTGGCACAAGCAAATTGCCGGTCTTCGCCGCCGTGGAACGCGATGGCCAGATTCGCCGCAAGGTGGTTCCGGACGTTAGCGGCAAGACCCTTAAAGCGGCAATCCGGCAGGTTGTAGACCCCCGCGCCAGAATCATCACTGACGAGAATTCTTCGTACAAGGGCATCGGCAAGGAATTCGCTGGCGGTCACGAGAGCGTATGCCATAGAGCCAAGGAATACGCCCGTGGCGACGTAAACACCAATACAGCCGAGAGTTCTTTTGCTCTGGTCAAGAGGGGCATCATCGGCGTTTACCACAACGTCAGCCAGAGGTATCTATACCGCTACCTTTGGCAGTTTGATTTCGTCTGGAATAGTCGTAAACTGAATGACGGAGAGAGAACCATCCTTGCCGTCAAAGCGGCTGAGGGGAAACGGTTGACGTACAGGGCCATCCAATGACGACCAAAGCCACCAAGAAAGCGGCGAAGAAGGCGGCGCGGGGTCCAAAGCCAGACACCCTTAAGATCAAGGGGAAATGGCAGGACGCGGTGAAGAAGTCACTTTCTAAGAAAAAACCGGCTGAGGGTTGGCCAAAGTAGGAATATTCGCCCTATATCACATATATCTAAGGAGTTGCTGACTGCTTTTCCACATAGCCTAGAAAAGTTGTGTAAAACCCATCCAAAACGATGATAAAATCGTCTATAGGAAGCGAAGTAAAGGCGAAAACATGTCGATCAGATTCTCATTTGACATCAACAAGACAATCGCCGCGCTGGCTTTTCTGGCGAGGCGCCCCGGCGCGAAGCTGGACATGTTTCTTTCCATAAAGAGGCTGTATTCGGCGGATCGGCGGGCTCTCGCATCCTGGGGAAAAACAATCACAGGGGACAGAATGGTCTCCATGGATCAAGGGCCGGTCTTGAGCACGGTTTACAACCTCTTCAAAGGGATTGGGACAGCGGATCACCTTCGGCGATGGAAGTCGTATTTCGGCGAGACCGTCAACAACACAGTTCAGCTTCAACGGCCCCCAGAGTTCGATCTGCTTTCCGAGGACGAGACTGACGCGCTTGAAGCCGCTCAAGATGAGATAGGCAGCGTTGCGCCTTGGCACGTTGCCGACTTTCTCCACGATCTGTATCCAGAATGGGAAGATCCTCATGGCGGAATGCGCAACATTGATCCTGCGAAGATTTTGCGCAAAGTCGGGCGAACTGAAGACGAAATCCACATGATTGAGGAATCGACAGAGAGTTTCAATCAGATAGAGAAGATGTTTAGCCGTCTGTAAGAGGATGAGATGAAACTCGGCGACGCCTTTAGAATGGGGGTTCCACCCAAATTTACGGTGCCTCATCTCTTCTTTGTAATATCCGATCCGACGCAACATGGCGGAGCTTTCGTAGCGGTGAACATAACAAAGGACTACATTCGTGCTGGCCGGGAGTGTGTTCTACAAATAGGAGATCATCCTTGGATTACAGCAGAGTCATTCGTCACTTTTCGGGATGCTCTTGAAATTACTCCAGCTAAAGCAGTTGGTTTGCATCGTCTCATTGGCACGGAAGTCTTCATCGAAAACCCTCTTGACCCCGCCGTGCTGAGGCGAATAATAGTCGCCGCTAAAGCGTCCAAGTCGCTCAGGCCCGTCTGTAAGAAGTATATTTAGCAATTCAACTGCCACTCCCATCCTTGCGTAAAGTGCATACTTCCGAAATTCATCTGTGGAAAATCCGCCACCGGCAATGGGTACGGATGATCTCCGTTTGCTCCTGGAAAAGCTATCAGGGAGGTTTCGGCTATATTTTCAGCGCCTGTGCGCCGATTGGAAATAGCACGTAGGGAAAACCTTCGGGGGAGATTGACGCAAGAGAATCATATTTCTAGATTGGGTTTACTTGATCTCGCAATGACTTGTGGGAATCTTTTTCGAAACGCTTCATTGCCGTAAGGCTGGGCGGGGCGCAATTTTGTCCCTCTCAGCGGCCAATGAACAATTGCCGGAGGACTCAGAGTTTGTTCCGGCCTCCCATTTTCCCTCAGGACGCTTATCAAGGCGCCTGGGCAGGTCAGCCGAGAGAATTCCAGGATCTGCGCGCTATGAGCATGACAAAAAACGAGAGAACACAGGCGGCAATCCCCTATCGGGACACAAGAAACCTGAGTTGCCGTGCCCGGTTCTCGTCACCCCGCGGTGTAATCAACAACAAAAGCCGTCGGGAGCAGGCTCGAATACGGAGAATTAGTCATGGAATTGCGCGTGCAATTGAAAATTTGCGAGGGGTGCGGCTGTCTTTGGTACCGCGCCCAGACCCAAGGGAGTGTTTATTGCCGGGAATGTGAAACAAAGCTGAAGGACTTTCCATCGCCAGAAACCCGCAAGCGGCGCGGTCGGCCGGGCCGCAAGGTGCTGACCAGGGTTTGGGCGGTGGCTGAGGAAGCAGGGGGTGCGCAATGAGCGCAGCACTCCAGTTGCCGATGGGTTGGGGAGCAGGTAGATCAGCAAGAGCGTGGGAGCAAGATCGGGAGAAGGGTGAACCCAGGCCGGCGGTGAAGCCGGCGGTGAAGCCGCAGGCCAAGGCGCCCGCAGCGCAGCCGCCAGTCAGCCTGGCCTTCTACAGAAAGCACACAGAGAAGATGCTCCGGCGTTATCTCTATGCTTCGATGCAGGTGGGCAGGGCGCCCTCGATTCTGGGCGATCCTATCGCGCGGGGATGGGTCTCCAGCCGTCCCGTTCGCACCTTCGAGGACGCGGTTATCTTTGTCCTCGATGTCGAAAACTGTCTCAACCAGCTTGGATCGCTCGACCGCCAGTTGCTTTGCCGGATCGCCATCCAGGAATACACACAGTCGGAAACGGCGACTTTGCTGGGGATGAGCGTTCGTACCGTCTCCTACAAATTCCCCATGGCCCTCGACCGGTTGACAGAGAAGCTTCTCGACGCCGGCCTGCTGGTGCTTCCCGCTTAGTACAATTCCGCAATCAAACCAGGCGGCAAAGGGGGACATGCATTCCGTGTCCCCCTTTGCTTTTGCGTGGATCGTCCCAGCAAACCGCTCCATCCGCCTTCCCTCCGGGGGCCGGCCTTTCCCAACGATCCTCTCCCGGGCAGGAAAACAGCCTCGACCGCGCTCACGTCTTTGCTATCCCGTCTCTGGTATCTTTGACGGGTTGCAGTCCGCTTGCCGCGAAGCCTGCGCCAAACCCGCGCGAATTTACCTGAGGAGGACCCCCACCCCATGCGACTCAATCTTCCCTTGCCCTTGCCGGCCGCCCTTCTTCTCCTGTTGGCCTCGGCCGCCCTGGCCGCGCAGCAGCCCACCTCGCAGCCCACCCCGCAGCCTACGACCGCGGCTGAAGCCCCCGACCGCGACACCAGCTACATCGACGCCCAGGGCACGGCCCACATCACCCGCGTGGTCCCCGTGCCGCTCACCGTCAGCCCCCAGGCGCAACTGGTCCTGGGCCATCCGGCGCCCGACCAGGGCCCGCCCCAATCCCTCGAAGACCGCCGTAAGGGCACCGACGCCTACACCGCCCGCGCCCGAGTCGCCTGGACCCGCCTTTGCCCCAACCAGCTCGTTGAGTCCACCCTCGCCGGCGTCCCGGTCCGCATCGTCACCCCCGACCCCCTGCCCGCCGCCAACCAGGGCAAGGTCCTGCTCAACCTCCACGGCGGCGGCTTCAACTCCGACTCCGGCTCCTACACCGAGTCCATCCCCATCGCCAGCTATACGGGAATCAAGGTGGTCGCCGTCCTCTACCGCCTCGCCCCCGAGCATCCCTACCCCGCCGCCCTCGACGACGCCGTAGCCGTCTACAAGGAGCTGCTCAAGACCTACCAGCCCAGCCACATCGTCATCTACGGAACCTCAGCCGGCGCCATCCTCACTGCGGAGGTCGCCGCCCGGCTCAAGCAGCTCGGCCTGCCCCAGCCCGCCGCCCTGGGCATCTTCAGCGGCATGGGCGACTTCGCCCGCGACGGCGACTCCATGGCGCTGTATGCGCTGCGCGGGCTTTCCGGTCACCTCGACCCGCCGGCGACCGGCGCGCACCTTTCCGAGTATGCCGCCACGACGGACCTCAAAGACCCGGTCCTCTCGCCCATCTACGGCGACCTGCACGGCCTGCCGCCCACTCTGTTCATCACCAGCGGGCGCGACCTGCTGCTCTCAGGCACGGCCAATCTCCACCGCGCCTACCTCAATGCCGGCGTCGACGCCCGCCTGGTCGTCTTCGACGCCCTCACCCACGCCTTCTGGTACGACCCCATGCTCCCCGAAGCCATCGAAGCCAACCACACCATGGCCGATTTCTTTGTGAAGCAGTTGAAGCAATGAAGAGCGTGCCGTGCACCACGCTGCAGGAGCTAAAGGGGCGACGCAGCGGTACTCAAGAGGCTCGATGAGGCGGAAAGCTTGTTGAGATCGCTCCGGAAGGCACTCACCCCCGAATAGTTGCCCACAGGTAGCTGCTTCCGCCAAAACGCTCTGTGCCCCATCCATTGCGCAGCTTCTTCGCGCGATGGGTGGGAGGGCAGCAAAACCCACTGCCAGCGAACAGCGAGCGCCTGCCCCACCGCAGGTGGCGGAGAGGATGGGAACCCAGTTAACATTTGCTTGGCAACCACAAGGAACCAATCATGCCCTGGTACCAATACATTTCCTACTTCTTCGGCGGCGCATTCCTCGCCAACGCCCTGCCCCATCTTGAAAACGGCGTCTCCGGCCGCCCCTTCCAAAGCCCCTTCGCAAAGCCGCCGGGCCAGGGCTTGTCCTCTTCCACCGTCAATGTTCTTTGGGGCTTCTTCAACCTTGCCGTCGCCTGGCTGCTCATCTGCCGCGTCGGCGCCTTCAGCTTGCTCAACACCGCACAGGTGCTTACCCTCGGAGCCGGCATTCTGCTCATGTCTCTAATGCACGCCCGCGCCTTCGGCCGCTTCCACGGCGGAAACTTGAAGTAGCAAACCCACCCAACCCCATGCGAATCCCCCCGCGACTACGCACTCCGCTCGCGCTCTCCCTGACGCTCCTTGCCGTCGCCCTCGCACATGCGCAAGACACCTACCAGGTCGTCAACAGCTTTCCGCACGACGCCCAGGCCTTCACCCAGGGACTGGTCTACCTCGACGGCCGCCTTTATGAGAGCACCGGCATCAAAGGCCAATCCTCCCTGCGCATCGAAGACCTCGATACCGGCCGCATTCTCCAGTTCCACGACGTGCCCAGCCAGTACTTTGCCGAGGGGCTCACCAACTGGGCCGGCACACTCATCCAGCTCACCTGGCAAGACCACGTCGTCCTGGTCTACGACCGGGCAACTCTGCGCTTCCTCCATTCCATTCCCTACCCCGGCGAGGGCTGGGGGCTCACCCAGGACGGCAAAAGCCTCATCCTCTCCGACGGCACCGCCCAGTTGCGCTTCCTCGATCCGGCCACCTTCCGCGAACTCCGCCGCGTCACCGTCCGCGACCATGGCAAGCCTGTCGCCCATCTCAACGAGCTCGAGTTCATCCACGGCCAGGTCTACGCCAACATCTGGCACTCCGACCGCATCGCCCGCATCGATCCGGCCTCCGGCCGTGTGCTGGGCTGGATCGACCTCGCCGGCCTCCTCCCCCAGAACCAGCGCTCCAGCCCCGAAGCCGTCCTCAACGGCATCGCCTGGGACGAAGCGCGCCAGCGCCTCTTCGTCACCGGCAAACTCTGGCCGAAAATCTTCGAAATCAAAGTCATCCCGGCGCAACCGCCGCCCGCAGCGGCGCACCGGCTGCGCTAGCATCGCGACACTGTGATTTTGTAATCGCGCCCATGAATTTGGGTGCCCCAGAGCCTGTCCTGAGCTTGTCGAAGGATCTCGCTTTTGGGACCTGGGAAACCACAAATCTACACGGTCGTCGTAGTAGCGGCACCGGTCTGCTCCCAATTCCCGATCCGGAATGCGCACAATCCCTACAGAATCGCGGCCTCATCCGCGGTCACTGACCCCGCCTTGCCCCGCGCGCTATACTTTCAGCCCAATGACACTTCCTGGCCTATGCGCGCTCACCCTCGGTGGCCAGTTGCAGGACGCCGCCACGCTGACCATCATCCTGGCCTTTGCCGGCTACCTGGTTACCTTCATGAGCACCCGCATGTTGGCCCGCCGCCAGGACAAGCTCCGCCTCGTCAACATGCGCCTCTACGAGTTTTACGGCCCCCTCTATGTCGCTTCCCAGGCCGGCAACATCGCCTACCGCTCCCTGCTCAAAAAGCAGGGCAAGACCCAGAGCGAGCCCATCCTCGACAGCGAAATGAAAGAGTGGGTGCTGTGGATGACCACCATCTTCATGCCCCTCAACGACGTCCGCGAGAAGATCATCATCGAAAAGGCCTACCTCATTGTCGAGGAGCAGATGCCCCAGTGCCTGCTCGACTTTGTCACCCACGTCGTCGGCTACAAGGCGGTCCTCTCCAAGTGGGCCGAGGGCGACTACTCCGAGCGCCGCTCCACCATCGGTTGGCCTCCCGAGTTCGACGTCTACGTGCGGCAGTCCTACCAGGCCCTCAAAGCCGAGCAGACCAGCCTCCTCCACAACTCCTTCTCGCGCCTCTGGAGCCGCCTCACCCATCGCAAACGGTAACATGGCAGGGATCAGGGTCCAGGGTTCAGCGTTCAGGGAAAAACCGGGCGCAGAGCTTCTCAGGCCTCGATTTCGAGAACCGGGAAACCACAACACTGAACTCGGCCACCGAACTCTGAACCCTGAACCCTGATCCCTGGCCCCTCAGTACCTATAGTTCTCCGCTTTGTACGGCCCCTCCACCGGAACGCCCAGATACTCCGCCTGTTTGGCCGAAAGCGTCGTCAGCTTCACGCCGATCTTTTCCAGATGCAGCCGCGCCACCTCTTCGTCCAGCCTTTTCGGCAGCACATACACGCCCACCTTGTACGTGTCCTTGTTGGCCCACAGGTCAAGTTGCGCCAGCGTCTGGTTGGCAAAACTGTTCGACATCACAAAGCTCGGATGCCCCGTCGCGCAACCCAGATTCACCAGCCGCCCTTCGGCCAGGATGAAGATCTCATGCCCGTCCGGGAAGATGTACTTGTCCACCTGCGGCTTGATGTTCAGCTTGCTTACCCCCGGCTCCGCGTTCAGCGGGTCCACTTGAATCTCATTGTCGAAGTGCCCGATGTTGCAGACAATCGCCTGGTCCTTCATCTTCTTCATGTGGTCCAGCGTGATAATGTCCACGTTGCCCGTGCAGGTCACGTAGATGTCGCCGCGCCCCAGCGTATCCTCGATCGTCGTCACCTCGAAGCCCTCCATCGCCGCCTGCAGCGCGTTGATCGGATCGACCTCCGTCACAATCACCCGCGCGCCCATGCCCCGCAGCGAGTGGCTCGACCCCTTGCCCACATCGCCATAGCCGCAGATCACCGCCACCTTGCCCGCCACCATCACGTCCGTCGCCCGCTTGATGCCGTCGGCCAGCGACTCGCGGCAGCCGTACAGGTTGTCGAACTTGCTCTTGGTTACGGAGTCGTTCACATTGATCGCAGGAACCAGCAGCTTGCCCTGCTCCAGCATCTTGTAGAGCCGGTGCACGCCCGTCGTCGTCTCTTCTGAAACCCCGCGCCACTCTGCCGCCACCTTGTGCCAGTGCTGCGGGTCTTCGGCGTAAACCTTCTTCAGCAAGTCCTTGATGACCTGTTCCTCGTGGTTGCCGGAGGGCGTGTTCACCCAGCCGTCGCCCGCTTCAAGCTCGTAGCCCTTGTGGATCAGCAGTGTCACGTCGCCGCCGTCGTCCACCACCAGCTCCGGCCCCTTGCCCCCCTTGTGGCTGAGCGCCTGCCAGGTGCACCACCAGTACTCCTCCAGCGACTCGCCCTTCCACGCGAACACCGGCACCCCCGTGGCCGCAATGGCCGCCGCCGCGTGGTCCTGCGTCGTGAAGATATTGCAGCTCGCCCAGCGAACCTCCGCCCCCAGGCTCACCAGCGTCTCAATCAGCACCGCCGTCTGAATCGTCATGTGCAGCGACCCGGTAATGCGCACGCCGGCCAGCGGTTTGCCCGCCGCGTACTTGTTGCGGATCGACACCAGTCCCGGCATCTCGTGCTCGGCAATGGTAATTTCCTTGCGGCCCCAGTCGGCCAGCTTGAGGTCGGCGACCTTGTAGGCCAGGTCGGTTATTTCGAGGGTTGAGCTTGCCATGAACGGTTCTCCTTATATCGTCAAATCGTGATATGTTGATATGTAACAGAATCCCGGTACCCAGTCAAGGCCAATCTATGCCCTCGATCGTCCAAACCCTCCGCGTCGTAGCCGACCCCAACCGCCTGCGCATTCTCCTGCTGTTGCGTGGCGAGGAGCTTTCCGTCGCCGAGCTGCAGGAGATCCTGGTCATGGGCCAGAGCACCATCTCCACCCATCTCAAGCAGTTGAAGCAGGCCGCCCTGGTCGAAGACCGCCGCACCGGCAAGAGCAGCCTTTACCGCATGGCCACCTCCACCATCGAAGAAAACGTCGCTTTGAAAGGGCACGACTTCAGTCGTGCCAATAGAGCGAACCAATCAGCCGGGCCTTTAGGCCCTGAGGGACGTTCTACTTTCTCGGCTTCAAAAGCGAGCAGCTTTTTCGATGAACTGCTTACGAGCGCTGCTCTGGAGATTCCCGAAGCCGCCCCCGACCAGGCGGAGATGCGCCGCGTCCTGAAAAAAAGACAAGACAAGATGCGCAGCTTCTTCGACTCCGTAGCCGGCCGCCTGGGCAAGGATTACGTCCCCGGAAAATCCTGGAAGAGCGTGGCAGAGGCGCTGCTGCGTCTGATGCCGCCCATGGTGATCGCCGATCTCGGCGCCGGCGAGGGCGCCTTTGCGCTGCTCCTGGCCGAGCGCGCCAAAAAGGTCATCGCCGTTGATACCAGCGCCAGAATGATCGAAGTCGGCCGCGAACTGGCCCTCCGTCACGGCGTCCAAAACCTCGACTACCGCCTCGGCGACATGGAAGAGCTCCCCATCGACTCAGCCACCGTCGACCTGGTTTTCTTCTCGCAGTCCCTCCACCACGCCCTGCACCCTGACCGCGCCCTGAGCGAAGCCAACCGTATCCTTGTCCCCGGCGGCCGCATCGTCATCCTCGACCTCATGAAGCATCGCTTCGAAGAAGCCCGCGAGCTTTACGCCGACGAGTGGCTCGGCTTCAGCGAGTCCGAGCTCGAATCCATGCTCCAGAAAGCCGCCTTCACCCAAATCCACAACTCCGTCGTCCACAAGGAACCCGAGCCCCCCCAGTTTCAAACCCTCCTCGCCGTCGCCAACAAGAAGGGCTGAGCTCGGGATGGAAGCACTGCAAAGCCAAATCCACCGTCGATCCGCTTCTGTGTCAGCCTGAAGGCAAGTTGCGCTACCTGGGCTTCACCGGCTTATGGACCAAATGAAGTGCCTCGCCAACGGCCCTTGCAGCTTTTCCAAGCGCATGGCCGGTATGTGCGCTGCTCTTCGCCAGGGCATTGCCGGTATTGTCTTCCGCCACCGAGATTGCCGCGCCCGTGGACGTTGCTGCAATCGACAGGGATGACGTTGTATTGCGAGCGCCGCTCGCGATCACCTGCTCCGTCGAACTGCTCACGGCAATGATCTGCTGCGCCGGATGCTTCCCTGCGCCGAACCACGCTATATCGGTATCCGGCAATTGGTTGAGGCGGGCAATCGGTTCAGGCGGGAAGTTCGTCTCGCTCATCTTGGCCATCAGCGGCCATTCGCGCGATGCAATAAAGATTGAGCCGTTCATGGGATGGCCGGCCTCACCGAGATTGACAATCTTGCCGGGGCGAAGCGCCACCATATCGACGCACTTGTCCGCGCCGCACCCGGCGCGGCACAGCGCCTCGTTCAAGTAAGATGCGTGCTTGCCGGGCGAGACCCAGACCCTGGGGCCGCTCTCCTCGCCATCGAGCGTTGAGGCGCGCGCGATCTGGCTCACGTCGCATACTGTGCTCTCGTGGGCCGCGGCGTACCAATAGACGGCCTTCCACTTTGCGGAACCTGGATTGCGGTCCGATGCGCTCACCAGCACTGCCACGTGCTCCGTGTCCAGAGGATGTCCATGAGGCCCGCAGTCACGCTTCCAAAGATGATAAAAGTGAATCTCAGCTGCCGGCAGCCCGTCCCCCAATGACTTTGCCGGAAACACCTGGCCGTAGAGGGTGCCGTCTTCGGCTTGCACCGTGGGAGTCTCCACATTCGCCACAAACTCCGCGGGAACCCCTGCGCAGTCATGCCGCCCAACCATGAACGTCGGAGCAAACTGGACCAGCAGAGCCTGCTCCAGCGCATCGCTCAAGCCGTCCTGGTCCGAGTCCATGACTGCCTTCTGCTCAAACTCCTGGGCGGACGCACTGCGCAATATCGTCGGGGCAAGGACTGCGATGAAAACGAGGATGGGAGCGAAGCGCCTGACGGTTCTCATCTGCGTCTTTCGTCCTCCGGTTTGACAAGAACAGTCTACTCGCCGGGCCGCATGAGAGGCATAACCCGGCAAGTGGCTGCCCCTGACCAAGCCACCCGCCAGGGTGCCCCGTCCTTGGCCCGTTTTGTTTCTGGGACAAGCGTGGGAGAGCGCGAACCCAAACTCACCAGTCCCGTTGCGCGAACGCGGTCCCACTCCCAAAAAAATCCGCCCCGGAGCGAGCCCTCGCCCCTGCCATCGCTTGGGTCCAAAGACCCTCCACCCGCCAAGGCCGCCCTCCGCCGCAGCCGCGTCTCTATCGCGGCGCGCCGTGCCCGATGAACTTGTCGGCCCACTCCAGGAACCACTTCATGTTCGGTGCGTCGGTATGGCCGCCGTCGTGCTGCCGCCAGGCGAGCTGCCCGTCCAGAAGCCCCTGGTTCACCGGCGGCATCTTCGCCGTCCGGAGATCGCCTTCCACCCCCAGCCCCTTGGCGCCCAGCAGCGCGTACACGCGGCTTGCGTCCACCGTCGCCATGAAGCTGCCCTGGTGGTCCAGCCATTTGGCGTCGCCCTTCTCTGGTATGCCGTAGCTGATGAACGTGAGCCGCGGTGCGCACAGCGCAATCAGCTCATTGGAGTCGACCGGAATGTCGCCTCCATTCTTGCTGCCGAACGTCGCCTCCGAGGCGCCGTACTGCATGAAGTTCCCGGCCATCCAGTAATACTCGCCACCCGTCAGGCTTTCCACGGCCTCTCCAAAGTTCCGCCGCAGCAGCGTCGCCCCGCCCTTGCCCGACGAGCCCACCAGCACCACCGCGAAACGCTGGTCGAAGGCCATGGTCACCAGCGCCGCTTTGCCGTAGCGCGACACGCCTTCGATCCCCACGTGCTTCGCATCCACGGCCGGATCGGTTTCCAGGTAGTCCAGTCCGCGCCCCGCGCCCCATGCCCAGGCCCGCAGGGCGCCCCAGTCCTCCGGTTTGCGCGGCTGTCCCTGGTTCGCCAGCCCGATAATCCCCCGCGTCAGTCCCGCGCCGTCGTCGGCCTGCACGCTCGCCGGGTCGAGCAGCGCAAAGCCCCAGCCGGCCGCCGCCAGTTGCCAGGTATTGGGCAGGTCGCCGTCCTCGTTCATCTGCGGAAACTGGAACGGCGTCGCCTTCACCGGCTGCCACGCCGGATGCTGCGCCATCACATCCTTGAGCGAAGGGTCCTGCGCCTCCAGCACCGCCTTCCATGCCGCGTTGATCCGCTCCAGTTCGTCGCCCGAGGGCTCGTTCGGGGCCGGGAACGCGGCTCGCCCGAACATCATCAGCACCGGCGCAGGCCCCTTCCCATGCGCCGGCGTCACCAGCGTCATGTGGATGCGGACGCGGATCGCCGGATATCTCGAGTTGTCCACCTCGCCGATCAGGTCCTTGGCGATCACCGGCGTGAAGCCGATCATCTCGTGATCCACCGCCGTCACCCTCCAGGTCACGCCGGGCACGCTCCTGGGCACGCGCCCATACACATGCTTCGAAAGCATCTCCACCAGCTCCGGCCGGCGCTCGTCCCACCACATCTTCGCCGTCGTCACCTTCTCCCCGCCGTTCATCGTCAGTGGGTCGGGAACATTCGGATATGGATTGGCCTGGGACTCGTCGTAGTTGGCGTGGTTGGGCGCTTTTTCGTTCCCGCTCGGCCCCGGCCGCAGCGCCTTGATGCCCAGTTGGTCCATCATGTTCTGTTGGTCCTGCTCCGCCGTAAACGTTACCGGCGGCGGCAGTGCCGGACTCTGCGCCCTGGCGGCAACTGAAGCCGCGAGCGTGCAGTTCAGAAAAACGATCAAAAGATGCGGCCGAAGCGAAAGAGGCATGTTGATTGCTCCACGATGATATGCTTGCTGCGTTCTTCAAAAACCGATTTACTTCGGGCATTCATGGTAAACCGTCCCCGATGGAACAGGCACTGAAATTCTCTGCGATCCTCGCTTTCCTCCTCGCCGCAAGCTGCGCCGGTGCGCAGGCCGGCTCGCCCTCCGCGCCCACGGCGCAAGTGTGGGTTGCTGCCTGGGGAGCTTCCCAGCAGATTCCCGAGCCGCAGAATGCCCTCCCCGCCGGCGACCTCCGCGACGCCACCTTGCGCCAAATCTTTCACCTCTCCGTTGGCGGCCCGGCGCTGCGCGTCCATCTCTCCAACGCCTTCGGAACCGAGCCCCTCCGCTTCACCGCTGTTCACATCGCGCGCCCGCTTTCCCCTCCATCCCCGGCCATCGACCCCGCGACCGACCGTCCCCTCACCTTCGCCGGCAGCCCCGAGGTCACCGTTCCTCCCGGCGCGGAGTTCGTCTCCGACCCCCTCCCGTTTGCCGTCCCTCCGCTCTCTGATCTGGCCGTCACCTTTCACCTCGATGCGCCGACGGCTGTCCAAACCGGCCACCCTGGCTCGCGCGCCACTTCTTTTTACGCTCATGGAGACCAGGTCGGCGCCGCCACCCTCACCGAACCCAGGCAGGTCGACCACTGGTACCACGTCGCCGCGATCGATGTCGAAGCCCCGCCCCCGGCCGCAGCCGTCGTGGCCCTGGGCGACTCCATCACCGACGGCCACGGCGCAACCACCAACGCCAACGACCGATGGACCGATGTCCTCGCCGCGCGCCTCCAGGCCTGGCCCCAGACCGCCAACGTCGGAGTTTCCAATCAGGGCATCGGCGGCAATCACCTGCTCACTGACGGACTGGGCCCCAACGCCCTCGCCCGCTTCGATCGCGATGTGCTGGCGCCGGCCAGCGTCCGCTGGGTCATCGTCTTCGAGGGCGTCAACGACCTGGGCGGACTCGCTCGCAACGGCGAAGTCGCCCCCGCCGAACATGCCGCCCTGGTCCAGCGCATCCTCGCCGCCTATCTGCAGCTGATCGCCCGCGCCCATGCCCATGCCCTGCGCATCTACGCAGCCACCATCACCCCCTATGGGGGGTCGGCCTACTACCACCCCGGCCCGCTCAGCGAGGCCGACCGCCAGGCCGTCAACCAGTGGATTCGAACCTCCGCACAATTCGACGCGGTCCTCGATTTCGATGCCGTCCTGCGCGACCCCCAGCACCCCGATCGGTTGCTGCCCGCCTACGACTGCGGCGACCACCTTCATCCCTCTCCCCCCGGTTACAAAGCCCTGGCCGGTGCTATCCCCCTCGATCTCTTCGCGCACTGATGCGCGGCGCACCGCCAGGGAAGACTCACCGCCTCAGGGACAGTTGCGGGCCTTCTATCAGGGCACAAATTCAATAGCCCGCCCTCAGCAAAGTCCAAAGGGGCCTGCCGTTGTCTTTGAGCGAAGTCGAAAGGGACCCGCCGGACGCCCCAGCGCGCGCAAGCGCTCCGCCGCGGCGGACCGCACCGCGGGCATTTGCAGATTATTTCCTCCCGCCGGCGCACACTATCCGTAGGAGATGCTTCCATGCCCCAAAAAACCGCTGCAGAACGGGCACTGAACCTTGTCATCGCGCAACTTCCCACCACCACCACGCTCGCTCCTCGGCCCGGCCCAAACCTTGTACGCCCAAAGCCGCCCTTCGACGCTGCTGCGCCGCCTGGCAGCGCGCCTTCGACGCCTATATGGACGACCACGACGGCAGCACCGGCGATGCGATCTGGGCCCAAACCCCGGCAAGCAAAGCCTACTGCAACGCCATGCCCATGCTCGTCGGCTACGAGGGCGCGCGCGACTTCATCGCCTGCGCCGCCCACGGCATCCTCATCGGCGCCATCCCACGGGAAAAAGGCGGCCAGCTCCTCTCTGCCGCCCGGGTCGCCCTTGCCGCCATCCAGCGCGAGCGCGAACCGCCCAAGCCCCCATCCGCGCGAGCCTCTCAACCATCGAAAAAGATGCGTCTGGAGCAGTCGAAACAAGTCGAAGATAAACAAAATGAACAACTTATATAGCGCAACCGGTAATTCTAAAAAATCGCGAAATCCGCTTTTTCAAAGGTTGATGCACAGCAAGATACATATAATCAATAACTTAAACACATAGCCTATTAACTATTCGGTCAATAGAACCCCGATTTTTTCCACCCTTTTTGCCCCCAGAATCGCCCCCTTGCCCCAAAAGCAGCCCGATCTCGCACAGCGGAAAACATCAACCTGCCGGCCGTTTCCTAACCCCTCGCACTGGCCCGCTCCGCCTCCAGCAGAAGCCTTTTCCGCTCCACGCCCCAGCGATAGCCGGTCAGCGCGCCGCTCGCGCCCACCACCCGATGGCAGGGCACCACCAGCGCCACCCGGTTGGTAGCACAGGCCCGGGCTACGGCGCGGGTCGCCTTGGCGTCGCCCAGCTCGCGCGCCAGTTGGCTGTAGCTCCGCGTTTCGCCGCGCGGAATCGAGCGCAGCGCCTGCCACACCCGCAGTTGAAACGCGGTGCCCCGCAGGTCCAGCGGCGTCTGCGGCGCGGCAGCCTTGTCGGTCAGCTTCTCATAGCCAACCGCGGCCAGCGCCGCATCCACCATCGTCTTGAGCGCCGGATCGCGCTTGACGGTGGCAAGTGGAAACTCTTCCCGCAGGCTGGCCTCGGCCTCGGCCTTGGTCGCAGCCAGGGCCAGCCAGCACAGCCCGCGCTCCGTCGCTCCCACAATCACCCAGCCAAAGGGCGAAGACGCGGCTGCGTAACCGATCTGCTCGCCCCGCCCGCCCTGGGCAAAGCGCGCCGGCGTCATGCCCAGCGCCGTGCCCTCATAGGCGCGGCTCGACGAGCCGAACCCTGCTTCATAAATCGCATCGGTCACAGAGCCTCCTTGTTTGAGCTGGCTGCGCAACCGCCCCGCCCGCAGCGCGCGCTGGTACTGCAGCGGGCTCACGCCCACTTCTTTCTTGAAGAGCCGCTGCACGGTGAACGGACTCAAGCCCGCCACCCGGCCCAGCTCCTTGAGCGGAACCGCGCGATCGAGATGGGCTTCAATATGGCCACGAAT
>JARLGE010000138.1 GCA_031296215.1 Occallatibacter sp. | reverse complement strand
GGAACCATGCCGTAGACGGCCAGCGGCTGCCAGACGGTGAGGCCAAGCCCGCCTTCGCTGACCGGCTTGAGCTGCTCGGGGAAGACGGTGGGGTCTGCGGCGGCTTTGAAAGCCTCTTGGGCGATTTCGCCCGAGACCTGGTGGTGGCCGTGGCCGTCGGTGACGCCGCCGACAAAGGTGGAAACGATGACCTGGGGGCGCTCGCGGCGGACGGCGAGCACGGCGTCGTAGAGCACGCGGTCGTGTCCCCAGCGGGCGAAGGCTTCTTCCTGGGTTTTGGAGAAGCCGAAGTCGATCTCCGTGCCCCAGAGCTGCTTTGCGCCGTAGTATTCGCCGGCCTTGAGCAGCTCGTTGGTGCGCAGGAGGCCGAGGGCGTCGTAGCTGTCGGCGGACATGGCGTTCTGGCCGCCTTCGCCGCGGGTCAGCGTGAGCAGCGTGCAGCGGACGCCCAGGCCGCGCGAGAGATAGGTGAGCAGCGCTCCGTCCTCGTCGTCGGGGTGGGCCACGATCATCAGCAGGCTGGCGGTGGTGGAGAGCCGGCGCAGCGATTGCTCGAGGGCCGCCGCGCCGCGGTCCTCGGCCAGGGGAAGCGCGATGCTGCTGGGCTCTGTTGCAGGAAGCTCGGCGATCGGCGGGGCAGGCTGCTGGGCGGCAACGCGGACGGAGACAACGCCCGTGAGAAGAAGGCCGGCAAGGGCCATGCCCGCTGCTGCCCGGAGTTCTTTGTCGGAGAAGAACATACTTCTCGTCAGTGTACAATCCGGGGAGCGTAAGTGCCTCATGACAGACATTCAACCCATCCCCGGAAGCGGCCCCACACTCGAACGCCGCATCGGCTTGCGTTCGGCCGTATTGTTCAACATGCTGGAGATGATCGGGGTCGGCCCTTTCATCACCCTTCCCCTGGTGATTGCGGCGGCGGGGTTCCGGCTGAGCATCTGGGCCTGGGTGCTGGGCGCGGCCATTGCCGTGGCCGACGGCCTCGTCTGGGCGGAGCTGGGCGCGGCGTTTCCACGGGCCGGCGGTTCCTATGCCTTCTTGCGCGAGATTTACGGCCCCAAGGGCGCGGGCAACTGGCTGAGCTTTCTTTATGTCTGGCAGTTGAGCTTTTCCGCCCCGCTGTCGATTGCTTCGGGCTGCATTGGGTTGTCGAGTTTTCTGGCCTGGTTCTGGCCGGACCTGGAGCAGGCGCCAATTGCCGGGCTCCACGCCCTGCATTATTCCAACTTCGCGGCGGCGGGCGCCTGCCTGCTGGTCACGGCGCTGCTCTACCGGAATATTAGCCAGGTCACGCGGCTGGCGTGGATCATGTTCGTCGGAGTTCTGGCTGCCCTGTTTGGCGTAATCGTCTCTGGCTTTGCCCACGCAGCGGCCACCGGCGGCTGGCGCATTCCAGCCGGCCCAATCGGGACCTTCGGCGGCTTGGCGCAGGGCACACTGCTTGCCACTTATTGCTACTGGGGCTACTACAACATCTGCTTCCTCGGCGGCGAGGTGAAGCGGCCGGAGCGGACGATTCCTCGGGCGATTTTGCTCTCTGTCGCCTTTGTCGCGGCGCTCTATCTGTTGATGAATCTCGCTGTGTTGCCATCGATTTATGAGGCGGGAGGCAGATTTGAGAGCGGTTGGGGCGTCTTTACGATACTTCGTGTGCAACTGGTCGCGGATATCGTTCGCTCAGCATTTGGCACGTGGGCTGGCCGCCTGATCGCCACGCTCATCATCTGGACGGCCTTCGCCAGCGTTTTCTCGCTGCTGCTGGGCTACTCGCGCGTTCCCTATGCGGCGGCGCGCGACGGCAACTACTTCCGCTTTCTCGCCGCCGTGCATCCGCGCCATGGCATTCCGCACCGCTCGCTGGTCGCGCTGGGGCTGGTGGCCTCCGCCTTCTGCTTCCTGACGCTGACCCAGGTGATCACGCTGCTGGTGATTACGCGGATTGTGCTGCAATTCTTTTTGCAGCACCTGGGCGTGATGCTGCTCAGGGCGCAGAGGCCCGCGCTGGAGCGTCCGTTCCGCATGCCGCTCTATCCGCTGCCGCCGCTGGTGGCGATGGCGGGATTCGTGTTCATGCTGGTCAACCGCAGCCATGCGGTGAAGGGGCTGGCGGTTGCTGCGGGCATTGCATTGAGCGGGACGCTGATTTATTTGTGGCGGGCAAAGAGGCTAGGCGAGTGGCCGTTTTTGCACTTGGCCGACGGGGATTGAGGTTTCTGCGATCCCGTGTATCAAAATCGAGATCTCCTTCGACAAGCTCAGCGCAGGCGTTCGACAAGCTCAAGGCGGGCTCTGGTGCGCCCGCTGCGATGCTTGACGAACCAAGCTTGGCTGTCCACGGAGCCCGCTCCGTTGATGGGCGCAATCCGGTCTGGGTTGACAGAGGGTCTTTCTTTTGTAAATTTCTAGGTAGAGTTGGCGATGTGGCGGCCACCACGGAAGTCCCGGCCGGTATCAATTTAGCCGCGCGCTCCCCGCCAAAGAGGGTAGATCAAACGATGCCTGACTTAATACCGACCCTAACCAGCTTGATAGCCAACTCCTGGTGGAAGGCCTTTTTCAGCCTTCTGATTCCGCTCGGACAATTCATCTGGACCAGATATGGCAAGGAGGGCTCAGATTTCAGAAAACGCCAGCTTCGCCTCAAGATTAGCGACTTGGGCGCGCAGCGCGAGGCTCTCAACAAGTACGCCGACGTGCCCAACGCCGACCAGGCTCTGGCAGATCTGAACGCCGAAATGGAAGCATGCATGGCGCAACTCGTCTCCGTTGTCCATCGGGCCCGAACGGACAAGCGCGATTCCGGGCGTGGAGCGCCCAGATCCGGACGAAGCCTGATAGCACGGTGGTTTTTGGTCTACACTCCAGTGGGGCCGAGCGCCTGGATTCTGCATTCGTTGTTCTACATCAACGTTCTTTTTGTTTTGCTCGGGTTGATGGGCGTGCTGAGTACGACCAGCGAAGGCGATACCGGCTATGGGCTGCTTGGCCTCTCTATATTCTTGATTCCAGCCTTTGTGATCCGGTGGCTCGCCCGGAAGCTGGACCATCCCCATACAGTGGCTCCCATTTGACCGTCTGAATTCCGGCTGTGGCAGGCAAATACCCATTTTCCTGTAACGGCCGCCTCCTCCGCCGCGTCTAATGGATGCAAGCGTTTCATTCCCCGCGAGGTCAAGCCATGCTGATCGGTAAACCGTCCGATATTCCCTCCTCAGAGATCACGCCCAGAGACGCCTACGAGGATTACGTCAATGTCCGCCGGTCCGAGCGGCGCTCCTTCCTGCGCGGAGCCGTTGCGGCGGGCGCGGCGGCGCTGGGCGCTGAGCGTCTCGGCGAACTCTTCGATCCCCGCATCGGCGCCCTGGCAGGCACGAAGCTCGATACGGTCAAGAGCCCGCTGACCACGACGGGCGAGGACCTGACCAGCCTGAACGACCTGACCCACTACAACAACTTTTACGAGTTCGGCGTGCAGAAGAACGAGCCGGGGCAGAATGCCGGCGCGTTGCCGACGCGGCCGTGGACCGTCAAGGTGGAAGGTAAGGTGAAGACGCCGAAGACCTTCGACATCGAGGCCTTGCTGAAGCTGCGCCCGCTGGAAGATCGGGTCTACCGGCATCGTTGCGTAGAGGCCTGGAGCATGGTGATTCCGTGGGTGGGCTACTCGCTCTCGGAATTCATCAAGCAGTGCGAGCCGCTTTCGACCGCAAAGTATGTGCAGTTTCTCTCCTATTACGACAAAAAGGTTGAGAAATGGGCGTCAGACACGTCGATCTTCTGGCCCTATTCCGAGGGGCTGCGCATGGATGAGGCCATGCATCCGCTCACCCTGCTGACCTTTGGACTCTACGGCGAAGTGCTGCCCAACCAGAACGGCGCGCCGGTGCGGATCGCGGTGCCTTGGAAGTACGGTTTCAAGTCGGCCAAGTCGATTGTCACGGTGCGGTTCCTGGACAAGCAGCCGCCCACCACCTGGAACGACCAGGGGCCTAGCGAGTATGGCTTCTATTCCAATGTCAACCCGACGGTGGATCATCCGCGCTGGAGCCAGAAGACGGAGCGGCGCATCGGCCTGCCCTTCTATGCGCAGCGCAAAACCACGCTGATGTTCAACGGCTACGCCGACCAGGTGGCGTCTCTGTACACGGGCATGGACCTGCGAAGAAATTTTTGAGGGACTAAGGGACCAGCTGCAAGCTTTCAGCTTTGCGGAGGCACCCCTAGCTGGGTTGCTCGCACGGCGGTCTAACCCCGCTAACAATGCTAACTCTGCTCTTTGTTGGAGACTATGAAGCGCTCGACTTTGATTCTGCTCAAGACGCTGACCTGGGCGGCCTGCCTGGGGCCGGCAATACTGCTGACTTACCAGGCTGTTACCAACACGCTTGGTCCCGATCCTACCGCGAACATCGAACTAACCACCGGCTATAACACGCTGCTACTGCTGATTCTGTCGCTCGCCATAACTCCGCTGCGGAAGTTTGTGCCGCGGCTCGGCTGGCTGATCAAGTTTCGCCGTCTGCTCGGCCTCTTTGCCTTCTTCTACGGCACCCTGCACATGCTGGCCTATGTCGCGCTCTACGCCGGCTTCAACGTCAGCGCCATGCTGGACGATATTGCCAAGCGCAAGTTCATCACCATGGGCGCGGCGACCTGGCTGCTGCTGCTGCCGCTGGCCGCCACGTCCACCAACTGGGCCATTCGCAAGCTGGGCGGCAAGAACTGGAACCGCCTGCACAAGCTGGTGTATGTTGCAGCGGTGTGCGGCATCGTTCACTATTGGTGGCAGGTGAAGCCCGGCGTGCTGGCGCCGATGAACCTGACCATCTCCTTGGCGGTCCTGCTGGCCCTGCGGCCGGTGCTGGTATGGTGGCAGCGGCGCAGGGTCAGACCGGTTGCAGCTTGATTTCCGGCCTCCCTATTGCGGTCCCGGCTTGGCCGGTGCGGCTGCATTGGATGGCGTGGCGTAGGCCAGCGCCAGGTTGATGCCTTCGCTGTCGTTGAGGACGTTGATGGGCATTTCTTTGTCCGCGTAGGTGTGCGGCGGGCTCAGCTTGGCGGGCGCGGCGTCGGTCTGCGGCTGCTCCGCGCCCTTCGGCTCTTCGTCCTGGGCTCCGCTTACCTCAAGAACGTACTTGCCTTCCGCGACATACTCAAAAGTGAACGATCCGTCGTCGAGCAGCGGCGTCTCGCGGGCTCTTTCGCGGTCGTCGGCATAGAGCAGGCGCACGGTTCCGTGGGGAAGCGGATGGCCGTCGGCCAGCGCGGCCACATTTCCAGAGACGGTGTGCAGGCCGGAGAGCGGAATCTCGATGTCGATCTCGCCCGCGCTCTCACCGGCGGCCACCTTCACGGTTTTGGCGTCCTTTCTGCGGAAGACATCGCCCAGGCAGATGCGGCTGGCTGCCTGCTCGGTATCGGTGGGAATGAGGGTGCAGACCGTGTACTCGCCCGCCGCCAGGTTGGTCAGGGCGTAGCGGCCGTGGCTGTCGCTGAGGGTGTGGATGGACCAGTCATCCATCAGAGCCGGGCCGACTTCGGTCCACCCGCTCTTTTCCGTCTTGCGGAACAGTTTGAAGTGCATGCCGATGGCCGGGGCGCCGTCGTCGAAGGTAACGGTGCCGGCGATCTCCGCGGCGCGCTCGATTGGAATCGAGATTTCCGAAACCCGACGAACGCCGACGGTGACCTCGATCAGGTGATCCTTCCACTGATCGATCGCGTCCAGGGTGCGCTCCCGGTCGCTCGAGAGAGCGTTGAGCCGGGCCAGGTCGAGGCCCATCGCAGGGTCCAGGTAGCCCTCCTGCGTGGCGAAGGCAAAGTAATGGCCGGGTGAAACGGCCTCCATGCGGAAGCGTCCTTCCAGGTCGGTGACCGTGGTTTCCGCGGCGGGCAGGGGATCGGCCTGGCCGCTCTTCTCCCCCGGCTTGGGAATCGCGGAGAGGGTGACTGTGGCGAAACGGGCGGGCTTGCCGGTGTCGGCGCTCAGAACAACGCCTGCCACCACGCCCTTGGTGGGGTCGGGCTTTTTGTGCTGGTACTTGGTGCAGCCGGCCAGAAACAGGCAGGCGATGGAGAGGGTCGAGAGCCAACGCAGCCGCGCCAAGGCAGGCCTCCAGGCTGATTTAGGGAACCTCTTAATAGGTCGATGCATTGAAAGGGCACGACTTCAGTCGTGCCGCAAGTGCAGCAAAGTTAGCGTGGGCTTTTGCCCCTGAGGGAACCTCGGCGCACGCGCAAACCTAATCAGAGCTTCCTTACAGCTCAGGGAATTGTAACGCCGATTGCGCCACCGGATGAAAGCCCTTGCGGTGCAGCGGGGTGGGGCCCAGGCGGGCCAGGGCGGCCAGGTGCTCCGGACAGCCGTAGCCTTTGTGGCTGGCCAACCCGTAGCCGGGGAACTGGCCGTCGAGCTCGACCAGCAGGCGGTCGCGGTGGACCTAGGCCAGCACGCTCGCCGCGGCGATGGACAGGCTGGTCGCGTCGCCGTGGATGACTGCCTGTTGAAGGCACGGCCAGTCGATCGTGTCGCGGCCGTCGATGAGCAGATAATCCGGGCCGAGGGCGAGCTGCTCGACGGCCATGCGCATGGCCAGGAGAGAGGCCTGGCGGATGTTGATGCGGTCGATGGTTTCCGCGTCCACCACGGCGATGGCCCAGGCCACGGCGTTCTGGCGGATTTCGCGGTCGAACTGGGCGCGCCTTTTTTCGGTGAGTTTTTTCGAGTCGGTCAGCCCGTCGAGGTGGAAGGTAGGCGCGAGGATGACGGCGGCTGCCACCACCGGACCGAACAGCGGGCCACGGCCCACCTCGTCAAGGCCGGCAATGCGCCGCGCGCCGCGCAGCCGGGCGGCTTCTTCTAGCCCAAAACCGCAGATGGGCAGCTTGTCCACGACTTTAGTATAGGAAGCGGAAAACGTCCGGCAAAGAAAAACCCCGGCCGGGTGGGCCAGGGGCTTTTCACTTCAGAAAACTCGGACGATGGATTAGGCGCGGACCTTGCCGGTGACGCGATCCACTTCCTTCAGACGGGCGGCCTTGCCGCGCAGTCCGCGCAGGTAGAACAGCTTGGCGCGGCGGACGCGGTAGCTGCGCACCTTTTCAATCTTGTCGATGACCTTG
The DNA here is from genome assembly GCA_031296215.1 of Occallatibacter sp. Classification (GTDB taxonomy): domain Bacteria; phylum Acidobacteriota; class Terriglobia; order Terriglobales; family Acidobacteriaceae; genus Telmatobacter. The sequence goes on along the minus strand of JARLGE010000138.1, from coordinate 524 downwards.
GAGTTGAAGGGGAAGATGCGCTCCACGCCCTGTCCAAAGCTCATTTTGCGCACGGTAAACGTGCCCTGCGGGCCGCGGTTGATGGCGATGACCAGGCCTTCGAAGGCCTGAAGCCGTTCCTTGTCGCCTTCCTTGATCTTGACCTGGACGCGAATCTGGTCGCCAGGGACGAACTCGGGGAGATCGGTGCGCTTCAGCTTGTCGGCCAGGCGCTGCATTACGGGATGAATGGACATAGTGGTTTCCTGCTCTTGGACTCAGAACTCTCAGTTTAGCAGAGATTGCCATTCAGCGCATAGCTTTAGGTTCAAACAGCAGGACATTACCGTTCCTTCGGAATCATCTGTCCAATTGCCAATGGCATGAGGATGCCGATCGCCAGTAGGCCCAGAACGCCGGCAATCGAAGAAAGGTCCGAGTCCGCCGCATAGAGCCACCACACGCCCATCCCAGCGAGTGTGAAGATCGTACTGATCCAGCTCTTCATGGCGGCAGAGTAACCCGGAGAACAGCGAGAATTCAAG
>JARLGE010000137.1 GCA_031296215.1 Occallatibacter sp. | reverse complement strand
TCTCATGGAAGATGTAGGCCACGATGAAGCCCAGAAACAGGAAGATGGCGGAGCGGACGATGCGCTTGCGCAACTCGTCGAGATGCTCCATCAGGCTCATGCCGGGGAGGTCCGCGCGCTGGGTCACCGCTTCCCGCGCCTTGCCGATTGCATCTGCGGGATCAAGCATCTTTGTTTGCAGGCTCCGTGACTGGATTGTTCTGTTCCGCCGGCGCTGCTTCGGCCGTTGCGCCGATCACATCCCCGGTTTCTTCCGTTTCCTTGGCCTGGGCCGCCAGGGTAGTGCGCCGCAGCGACGGTACCGGCTCACCGGTCGAGGGCGGTTGAATGCGGGGGTAGGTTTCTGCCGACGGCATTTCCACTGCCGCCGAAGGCTGCACGGGGTAGAGCGCCTCGCCGGGATAAGGGCTTTCGGTTTCGGTAAATGCCGCGGCGCCTTTGATCGCGGGGGACTCGGCATTTGCCTTCGTCTCGTCGAAAAGCACCGCTTCCGGGGCCGTCAGCGCAAGCGCGCGCAGCCGTTCCTCTTCCTTTTTGCGGCGGTCGGCATCCTCGGCGTTGCGCAACTCCTCTTCCATCTGGAACTTGAAGTCGTTGGAGGCCTTGCGGAACTCGTACATCAGCTTGCCGATCTGGCGGCCGATCTGGGGCAACCGCCGCGGTCCGAAGACCACCAGCGCCATGACCATCAGGATCAGCGAATCGGCCATCCCCAGGTTGGCCATCTGAATTGTCTGCGGCATTCCCATCGTGTGCAATGATACCTGTCCGCACAAGGCACTCACAAACGGTACGCCCCGGATTCGGCACGAGTTTCAAGTGCGCCGACAATTCACCAGCTAAACCCGCCGGAGGGCGGCGGCCACAGCCCTTGAAGCTGCCGCAGCAGCACGATGCGGCCAAAGTGATAAGCGTTATGCGCGCCCAGGCTCTCCAACTGCTCGCGCACCGTCATGACGCGGGCGGGCATGCCCGGCCGGGAGAGACAACGCACCTCAGCTCCCAGGCGGCCCAAATCAAGCGCCGCCGCGGCTGCCTCCCGGTTCGTGGCAAAAAAGCGCTGACAGAGCAGCTCCCAAGGTTCGCGAGCTGCATCGGCGGCGGCTGGGAATCCTGCGGAAGCGTGCACCGGGTAGGGAGTCTCGATGCCGCGCACCCAATCCAGCGTGATCTGCTGCCAGAAGGCGATGTGCCAGAGCTCTTCGTAGATGGAGCGCGGAGCGCCGGGGATGACGCGGTGAGCGGCTTCGGCTTCCAGACCGTCGAGAATCTCCGCCGGCGGGGTGTGGGCACTGTCGCCCGCGAGTACCTGCTCCAGTTCGTTCATCTTCGCTCCTTCGCAACTCTGCGATGAACGAGATTATTCCATGTTGGGAACGGTTCGCGACTGGGATAAAATCAGCGCAGATGGGTGGGGCTGAGCCGCTTTGGATTCGGGCCGCATCCAACCAGTGAAAAGGGCTGCAACAACCCCGTGGATGGGGAAGCGCAAGCCGGCCGGCTGAATTGCCGGCTCGATTTGGTGTTCAGTGCATCCACTGCAGCCGTACGAGCTTTCAACATCTCCGTCCGCCGCCCCAAAGGCGTGCTGGACTGAAGGCGGAATCGAAGTGGATTTAATTCTGGATGAAGATGCGGCGGCCGCGACGGCGGCTGAAACGAGTTGCAGCCTGGAAAACTACCTGGCGCTGCCCGATCACTCTATGGACGCGCGCATCGCCGAGGCCCGCGCCAAGCTGGGCACCAGCACCATTCTGCTCGGCCACCACTACCAGCGCGACGAGGTGATCCGCTTCGCCGACTTCACCGGCGACAGCTACAAGCTCTCGAAAGTCGCCGCTGAGACCGAGGCAAAGTACATCGTCTTCTGCGGCGTGCACTTCATGGCCGAGAGCGCCGACGTACTGGGCCGCCCCGAAGGTTCAGGGCAACCGGCCCAGCAGGTGATTTTGCCCGACCTCAACGCCGGCTGCTCCATGGCCGACATGGCGGAGATCTCTCAGGTGGAAGCCGCCTGGGAAGCGCTGGAGCGGCTCGGCTTGGCCGGCGAGACGATCCCGCTTACCTATATGAACTCCACCGCCGCCATCAAGGCGTTTTGCGGGGAGCACGGGGGGCTGGTCTGCACTTCGTCGAACGCGCGGGCGGCGTTCGAGTGGGCCTTCGCGCGGGGAAAACGGATTCTGTTCCTGCCCGATCAGCACCTGGGGCGCAACACGGGTTTTGGCATGGGCATTCCGCTGGAAGAGATGGCGGTCTGGGACCCGTGGGCGCTGCAAGGGGGGCAGACGAAAGCTGCGCTCGAAGCAAGCCGCATCCTGCTGTGGAAGGGGCACTGCGCCGTCCATCAGCGCTTTCTGCCCAGCCACGTGGACCAGGTCCGCGCCAAGTATCCCGGCATTCAGGTCATCGTTCACCCGGAGTGCCGCTTTGAGGTCTGCCAAAAGGCCGACGCGCTCGGTTCCACGGAACGCCTTATTGCTCTGGTCGAGAACGCCCCGAAGGGGTCCATGTTCGCCATCGGCACCGAGATTCACCTGGTCAATCGCCTGGCACGGCGGTTCGCCCATGAAGACAAGCGCATTATCACCCTCGACGATACCGGCTGCCTGTGCACCACCATGTTTCGCATCAGCCCGCAGCACCTGGCCTGGGTTCTCGAAAATCTAGTCGCAGGCCGCGTCGTCAACCGCATCCAGGTGCGGCCAAACGTCAAGCACTGGGCCAAGGTCGCGCTGGACCGCATGCTGGAGACGCAGGGAACAGGGAACAGGGAATAGGGAATAGGGAACAGGGAACAGGGAACAGGGAACAGGGAATAGGGAATAGGGAATAGGGAATAGGGAAAGAAGAACAGTGATCGGAGAAGGACAATGGGCGAATCGTTCAAGGATCTCATCGTATGGCAACGAGCAGTCCAAATGGCGCTTGAAATCTATAAGCTGACCGCGGATTTCCCTGCGTCCGAACGATTTGGTCTTACCAATCAGCTTCGAAGAGCTTCCGTTTCAGTCGCGAGCAACATCGCGGAAGGTTACGGGAGATCCACGACAGGGGAGTATGTCCTCTTCCTTGGTCATGCAAGAGGCTCAAACTGCGAAGTGCAGACTCAACTCGCGATTTCGGAAGGGCTCGACTTCGGCTCAAAGCAATTGCGTCAATCGGCTGAGGGACTTTCTGGAGAAGTGAGCCGGATGATTGTCGCGATGATGAGCAAGTTACAGAAGTAAGCTCCGTCTTCTGTTCCCTGTTCCCTGATCCCTGTTCCCTGCTTTTGTCGTATCCTAGTATCCAAGGGCATTTCCCCATGAAGACGTTCACTCTCGAAGAAGCGCAATCTCTGCTGCCGGTGCTGGAGTCGCTGCTGAAGCGCGCCATCGAAGGCAAGCAGGCGGCTGAGCAGGTGGAGTCCGGCCTGGCCGAGCTGGCGCGGCGCATCTTTCTCTCCGGCGGCATGAGGGTGGACGTGGGCAGCGTGGCCAAACAGCGCGCGGAGTTGGAAACGCATCTTGTGCGGGTGCGCGAGAGCATCGCCGAGATCGACTCGATCGGCGTGCAGGTGAAGGACCTGGACGGCGGCCTGCTCGACTTCCCGTGCAGCCTCGACGGCCAGACCGTCCTGCTCTGCTGGCGCATGGGCGAGCCGGCCATCGAGCACTGGCACACGGTCGAAGCCGGCTTCCAGGGCCGTCAGCCTCTCGACGACCGCTTCCGCCGCCGCACCAGCTCCGGCGGCCGGCCCAACTGATCCATGTACATCCCCGAGCACGAAGTCCGCGCTGTCCTTCGTTATGAAGCCCTGATTCCCGCCATCCGCCAGGCGCTTATCGACTACTCGGCCGGCCGTGTGGAACAGCCCGCGCGCATCGTCCTTCGAGCCGGCAACGCCGAGGGCTTGCGCAACGGCTGGTTCGCGGTGATGCCGGTCATCGCCGGCGACGTTATGGGCGTCAAGACCGTCACCTTCTACCCCGGCAACGCCGAGCTGGGCCTGCACACCCACATAGCCGTCATCGAGCTGCTCAGCCGCTCCACCGGCGAGCCCCTCGCCGTGATGGATGGGCGGCTGATTACCGAGATGCGGACTGCCGCCGTCTCCGCCGTCGCTCTGGACGCCCTGGCCCCGCAATCCGCCACCAGCCTGGGCATACTCGGTTCGGGCGTGCAGGCTCGCTCGCACATCCAGGCGTTCCGGCTGCTGCGGCCCGCGCTCAACGACATCCGCATCTGGAGCCGCACGCCAGCCAACGCCCAACATCTGGTCGAAGAAATGGGGAGTGAATCCGGCGCGCGCGCCGTTCCGATGGAAGAAGTCGCCTCCGCCGATGTGGTTCTCACCGTAACCTCCTCGCCCGCGCCGGTCCTCCAAGGCCGCCTGCTCGGCCCGCAGGCGCTGGTGCTGGCCGTGGGCGCGACGGGCGCAAGCCTGCGCGAGCTCGACGACGAGGTCATGCAGTCGAGCTATGTGGTGGCCGAATCCCGCTCCTGCGTCGAACGCGAATCCGGCGACGTGCGGCTCTCGGGCGCGACCGTGCAGGCCGAGATCGGCGAGATTCTCTCTGGCGCCCTGGCCGCGCCCCGCGGCCGCCGCATCGTCTTCAAGTCGGTCGGCATGGCCATTGAAGACCTGACCGCGGCACGGCTGGTGTGGCAGGGACGCTCGCCGGTCCCGCAATAGAACCGTCCGCCCCGGCTTCTTCAAAGATGAGCGAACCGGCGCCGACGCGCGTCTGAAATGGTAGGGCGCGAAGCCGGGAGTCGGAGTCTGATCCGATAGCGGGACAGGACGCGCGCCAAAGCGTTACCCTTTGAAGGAGGCGCGGCGGGCGATGAGTGCAGCGGACGGTGAACAAGGAGCGGCAATGAGACCTGGACGGTGGGCAAGGCTGTTGTTGGCGGCGATCCCGCTCCTGCTCGGTTTTGCGACCGGCTGCGGCGATTTCTGGCAGGCGCCAGGCAGCGGCGGCGCGAGCTTTACCCTGACCAACAGCGGCAACATCAGCATGAGCCCCGGCTCGACCAACACCGCGACCATTTCCGTTACGCCATCGAATTCGTTTACGGGTTCGGTTGCGCTGAGTTGCGCGGTGACCACATCGATTTCGGGCGGTACCAGCCCCACGACCTGCGGCCTTTCTCCCACATCGGTCACCATCAGCGACACGTCGGCGCAAACTTCCACCCTGACCGCGACCACTACGTCCACCACGACCACCGGAGCCTACGAAGTAACGGTAACAGGCGTTTCCGGCAGTATCACGAAGTCAACCACAGTTTGCGTCGAGGTAACGTCGTCCTCCGGCAGTTGCGGCACCACGGCCACCACCAGCGGCAAATTCTACATCCTCGATGCCGGGTCCAACCCCGGAATTGTCGGCGCCTCCATCGTCTCCGGCAGCCTGACCGCGATCTCCGGCAGCCCCTGGCTGGTGACGGGCGTTCCCCACTCCATGGCCATTGCTCCCAACGGCAGCTTTCTGGTGGTGAGCACCACCGGCGGCGTCTTCTCTTTTCCCATCACCAGCGGCACGCTGGGAACCGGCGTACTCATCTCCGACATTGAGGCGTATTCGGTTCGGGTGGACACAACCAGCTCCTGGGTGGTTGAGGCGATTCCTGGAGCGAACGGGTTTTCGCTCGACGCCGTCCCCGTCAACAGCGCCACGGGCGCCAGCCCCGGCGCCGCACAGACGCAATCCTACGGCCTAACCAACGCGGCTCTGGAGCCAAACCAGATGGCCATCTCCGGAGACGACGCCAATATTTTTGTCGCTCTGGGCACAGGCGGCACCGCGGTCGTTGCGTTCAACCATAGCGCTGCCTCGGGAAGCAATCCGCTGGCTTCGACAAGCACCGTGATCGACGTAGCAAACGCCGGCCAGGCGCTTTCAGTTGCCGTGGACCCCGGCACGAGCCCGCGCCTGTTTTTCATTGGCGAAACGCTGGCCGATCCGACCAGCGGCGCTTCGGGCGGGCTGCGCGTCTTCAATTACAGCTCATTGGGCAGCGGCTCGCCAACGCAGGCCACCGGCTCGCCCATCGCCAGCGGCGGGCTGGCGCCGAATTTCATTCTGCCCCTCTCCACGGGCACGTATGCGGGCGACTATGTGTATGTAGCCAACGGAGCAGGGCAAAGCGCGGCAGGCAACGTCACCGGCTTTTCCATCACCGCCGGCAGCGGGTCAACTTATACCATTGCCACCGACACCAGCACCGCGGCCGGAGCGCAACCGCTGGGCCTGGCCGAGGATTCGACGGGCTCCTTCGTCTTCGCCGTGGGCTCGCAGGGCAGCCCGTACTTCGATGCGTATACGTTTGACCCGGCCACTCCCGGCCAGCTCGATTCCCAGGTCACTGCCACGACGGCGGCCAGTTCCATTGCCATCGTGGCAGCGCCGTGAGGGCAGGGTTCAGGGTTCAGGGTTCAGGGATCAGGGTTCAGCCGGGGAAATGAGCCTGACCATCCTTTGCCGCCATTCAGAGGTTCGAGGAAACCGAATTCCGTTTTGCGAATTTCGCTCCAACGCTCAAGGCATTGGGTGCAAGGCCGCGATCTCCATCCCGCCACCGGCAACTGTTCTGTGACCCCTGGCCCCTGGCCCCTGAACCCTGAACCCTGGACCCTGGACCCTGGACCCTGCTTCTTCAGTGCTATCCTCAAGAAGAACGCCACTGGCTGTGCTCACGCGATCCCCCATCCCACTTCTCCGTCGCGCAAGGCGCTCGGGAGCCGCTGCGTCTCTGCTGCTCGCGCTGTGCCTTCTGGTTCTCGCTTCCGGCTGCAACCGCCTGCGCAACGAGACGCACGAAACGGTCTATGTCTCCGCCCGGCAGATGTATCTGCACGACCGCGTGGCCGCCGTCTCCAATCGCGTGGCCGAGGTGGTGAACGGGCAGCGGCTGGAGGTGCTGGAGCACAGCCGCCGCTTCCTCAAGGTGAGAACCGGGAAGAACGAGATCGGCTGGATTGAAGACCACGCCGTGATCGACAGCAAGATCTGGGACTCCTTTGCCCAACTGGCCGGCCAGCACAAACTGGACCCCGTTGTGGCTACCGCCACGGTCCGCGACGACGTCTATCTGCACAACCTGCCCGGCCGCGATACGGAGCACTTCTATCTGCTGGCAGGCAACGCCAAGGTCGAGCTGCTGGCCCGGGCCACCGTTCCCAAGGTGGCGGCCGCCGCCCAAAAGCCCGCCGAGACGAAGCCGCCGCTGGCCACGGTTCCCGGAGCCAAGACCCCGGCCCCTGCCCCGGCGAAAGCTGCTGCCAAAGCCGTCGCTCCCGCTGCGCCCGCCGCCGATCTTGCTCCCGTGCTCATGGAAGACTGGTGGCTGGTGCGCGACACGCAGGGCCGCGCCGGCTGGCTGCTGGCCGGCCGCGTGGATGTGGATGTGCCCGACGAAGTGGCCGCTTACGCCGAGGGCCAGCGCATGGTGGGCGCTTACGTGCTGACCAGGGTCCATGACGATGAGTCCGCCGCGGCCGATCACCAGGTTCCCGAATACGTGACCGTGCTCAGCCCGCCCCAGGCCGGCCTGCCCTGCGACTTCGACCAGGTACGAGTCTTTACCTGGAGCGTGAAGCGCCACCGCTACGAGACCGCCTACCGACTGCATCCTATCCAGGGCTTTCTCCCGGTCAAGGTCTCCACCCAGGCCGGACCCAAGGGCAATGTGCCGGTCTTCAGCTTCATGCTGGCCAGCGGTTCCAACGTGACCACCGACCCGGCCACCGGCATCACCCGCCCGGTCGCCCCGCGCACCATCCACTACGAGATGATCGACACGTCGGTGAGGCGCATCGGGCCGGACATGGCGCCTATTCCTGTCGGCCACATCGAAGGGGAGAAGCCGAAGACGGCCAAGGCGGCGAAGAAGAAAGCCCGGTAGGCATTGCCGAGGGGCGAAAGCGAAAGCCCATCGATTTGACTACTCGAAGAATCCGACAATAGACTCTGCTCACGTCCGCAGTCACGTGCGGCCATTCGAGGAAATCGCCCAGGGAGAACCCAATGAAATCTGGACGCCTGACGGCAGAGGAACTGAAGCGATATCAGGACGATGGCTATCTTCTGGTTCGCGCCATGTTGAGCGCGGAGGAAGTGGAACTGCTTGGCCGTACCGCGCGGCAAGATCGTGTTCTCGATCAACACGCGCAGGGGCGCGCTGACGGCGAGGGCGGAACGGTGCGCCTTTCGCTTTGGAACCACCCCACAGACACCATCTACGGCGCGATCGCACGTTCGGAATCCCTGGTCACCTGCGCGGAACAGATCCTGGAGGGCGAGGTTTATCACTATCACTCGAAGATGATCATGAAGGACGCCAAGGTGGGCGGGGCATGGGCATGGCATCAGGATTACGGCTACTGGTATCAGAATGGAGTGTTGTTTCCGCTTCTCACGAGCGCCTTTATTGCCGTCGATCCAGCCACGCGCCAGAACGGCTGCCTGCAGGTGATTCGCGGCTCGCACCAGGCCGGACGCATCGAGCACGTGCTGACCGGCGAACAGGCCGGCGCTGACCTGGAACGCGTGAGCAAGCTGCTGGAGCGGCTGGAACTGGTGTATGTGGAAATGGCTCCCGGCGATGCCGTCTTCTTCCACGCCAACCTGCTCCACCGCTCCGACCAGAACCATTCCGATCATCCGCGCTGGTCGATGATCGTCTGTTACAACGCGGCCCGGAACAACCCGTATAAGGAGTCGCACCATCCGCAGTACACGCCTCTCGCCAAGGTACCGGACGCGACCATTCTCGAAGTGGGCAGCCGCCGCTTCGACGCATCCAGCGAGGACGCCGGATTCCTGGATGCAAAGGAAGACCACAGCGCGGCCAGTCTGCGGTCGC
>JARLGE010000001.1 GCA_031296215.1 Occallatibacter sp. | reverse complement strand
TAGCACCAACCCCAACTTAGGAAATCATGCGATCAGAGAGCTTGCCCGGACCAGTCTACGCCAGCACACCCGCAGCCCGGCCCCGCCCCCAAACTCCCAACCAACCAGCCCACCGGCCCGCGGAAATGCTATAGGCTCGTAGATGTATGGAGATAACCTGCACCCGCTGCCACCAGGCCGTCGAGGCCGCCAACTGCTTCTGCCCCGCCTGTGGCCTGCCCCAGTTGCTCTACTCGGCCGAAAACGTTCCCGGTCAGGCCCCGCCCGAGCGCTTCACCGAGCCCGTCCGCGACGCCAGCACCGTCGATTGGAAGCGCGCCATGCGCCTGTGCCTGGCGCTGGCGGTCCCCGCCGGTGTGCTTTGCTCCCTGTTTTCTCCGGTCAGCATCCTCGGCCTGCTGTGGATGGCAGTGGCTGCCGCCTGGGCTGTGGCTCTCTACCTGCGCAGCCAGCGTCCGGCCTGGATCACCATCGGAGCCGGCGCGCGCATCGGCCTGGTCACCGGCCTGCTCGGCAGTTGGACGGCATTCGCAACCTCTGGCCTCACCCTGTTCACCATGCGCTTCCTCCTCCATCAGGGCAAGTCGCTTGACGACTCCTGGCAGACCATCATCTCCGACCAGGTGGCTCGCCAATGGACGGCGGCGGGCGTCGACGCGCAAACTATTCTCCTCTACAAATCCTGGCTGCTCTCCCCGGAAGGACGCGCCGGCTCCATGCTCAGCGCCATTCTGATGCTGGTAGCCATGCTCATCTTCTTTGCCGTCGGCGGCGGGGCCCTCGGCGCAAGGTTGCAGGCCCGCACCCGCCGCCCGGAAGCTTAGCCCTCCCATTTCGCCCCCGATTCTCCACAACTTGCCCCCAACCGCCGGCCCCTCGTATCATCCCCCGAGAGGCAATCGATGAGCGAAACCGAAAGCAAGCCAAGCCTGCGCATCAAGGGCAGGCTCATGTCCGCCTCCGAAATCGAGCGTACCCTGGTCCGCCTGGCCCACGAAATCGTCGAAAAAAGCAACGGCAGCCAGGACCTGGCCTTGGTCGGAATCAAGCGCCGCGGCGTCCCCCTGGCCGAGCGCCTGGGCAAGCTCATCTCCGCCATCGAGAAGCATCCTGTCGATACCGGCGTGCTCGACATCCAGTTCTACCGCGACGACCTCTCCACCGCCGATGTTCGCCCCGTCGTCACGCCCGGCGCTATCGGCTTCGATGTCGAAGGCCGCGACGTCGTCCTCTGCGACGACGTTCTCTACACCGGACGCACCATCCGCGCCGCACTCGATGCCCTCTTCGACCATGGCCGTCCCCGCCGCGTGCAGCTGGCCGTCCTCATCGACCGCGGCCATCGCGAACTGCCCATCGAGGCCACCTACATCGGCAAGCATGTGCCCACCAGCAGCCGCGAGATCATCGAAGTCAAATTCCGCGAAGTCGACAACGACGAGCAAGTCCTCCTCGTCGAGCGCGTGGACTAGAGCATCTTTACTTTCCCATCAACCTGGGTGCCCCATCCTTCGCGGCTTCTTGCGAAGGGTGGGAGACAAACTGAAGTCTAGAAGCTAGAAGCTGGAACAATGAGCCCCTCCGCAACCCCCACCCGCCGCCAGATTCACCCTCCGCCCGCGCCCGCCTCGCTGTTCCCTTACCATCCCGGCTCGCTGCTCTCGGCCTCCGACCTGACCCTCCCCGAAATCAGCCACATCCTCGCCCGCGCCACGGCTCTTGAAAACCAGGACCCCCTCACCCGCGACCGAATCCTCGCCAAGCGCCGCGTCGCCCTGCTTTTCTACGAGTCCTCCACCCGCACCCGCACCAGTTTCGAACTCGCCGCCAAGGGCCTCGGCGCGGACACGACCCTCGTCTCCAGCCTCTCTTCGAGCATCGAAAAGGGCGAGACGCTGAAAGACACGGGCCTGACCCTGCGCGCACTCGGCGCTGAAACCATCATCCTGCGCCACAACTCCTCCGGCGCGGCCTGGCTGCTGGAAGCCGAGACCCGCCTGCCCATCCTCAACGCCGGCGACGGCATGCACGAGCACCCCACCCAGGCCCTCCTCGACCTGCGCACCATCCTCGCGCACCTCGACCCCGCCACAAAAGCCCGTCATCCTGAGCGCGATAAAGGGCCTGTCATCCTGAGCGACCGAAGCGCAGCGCAGGGAGTCGAAGGACCTGCTTCACCGGCCCCAACCCCGCCCCGCATCGATCAGGTCACCCCCGAAACCCTCTCCGGCGTCACCGTCACCATCGTCGGCGACATCCTCCACAGCCGCGTAGCCCGCTCCAACATGCTGCTCCTGCCCCGTCTCGGCGCGCGCGTCTTGCTGTGCGGACCCAAGGAGCTCTTGCCCGAGCTGGCAGCTCAAGTCGGCCCCGGCATCGAAATCGAGCGCAACTTCGAAGCAGCCCTCCGCCAGTCCCAGGTGGTCATGATGCTGCGCATCCAGGCCGAGCGTCTCGCCGGCATGCAACTCGATCTCGAAGAGTACAAGGCCAACTATCAGCTCACCGGCCCCAGGCTCGCCACCCAGGCCCCCTCCGCAATCGTCATGCACCCCGGCCCCATCATCCGCGGCCTTGAAGTCACGGCCGGCGTTGCCGACGGCGTCCAATCGGTCATCCTCGAGCAGGTTCGCAACGGCGTCGCCATCCGCATGGCGGTGGTTGAGCGGGCGCTGCTCGCTGCCAATCAGCAAGGAGCCCGCCCATGACCGCCCTGGTAATTCGCGGAGGTCATCTCATCGATCCGGCCGCCGGCGTCGACGGCCTCAAAGACATCCTCCTCAAAGACGGTCGCGTCGCCGAGATCGCCGGTCCGGGCAAGCTCAAGCTAACCAACGGCGCGTCCGGACCCGACATTCAGACCATCGACGCAACCGGCCTCACCGTCGCCCCCGGTCTCATCGACATGCACGTCCATCTGCGCGAGCCCGGCCAGGGCTACAAGGAGACAATCGCCAGCGGCACTGCCGCGGCAGCAGCAGGCGGGTTCACCTCCGTTGCCGCCATGCCCAACACCCGGCCGGTGAACGACTCGCCCGAGATCACCCGCTGGATGCAAGCCCCCGAGCGCGAAGCGGTCGTTCGCGTCTTCCCCATCGCCGCCGCCACCCGCGGCTCCAAAGGCGAAGCCATCAACGACTTCGCCGCCCTCAAATCCGCCGGCGCCGTAGCCGTCTCCGACGACGGCCTGCCCATCCTCAAAGACTCCGTCATGCGCGAAACCCTGGCCGCCGCCGCCCGCGTGGGCTTGAGCGTCATACAGCACGCCGAAGACACGCGCATCACACATGGTTCCGCCTGGGTCGCCAGCATGAACGCCGGCCCAACGGCCTTCCGGCTGGGCCTCCGCGGCTGGCCCAATGAGGCCGAGTCCACCATCGTCGAGCGCGACATCCGCCTCGTGCAGGAGCTGCGCGACGCCCGCGCCCACCTCCACGTCGCCCACATCTCCACCGCCGCCGCCCTCGCCGCCGTGCGCCAGGCTCGCCGCAATGGCCTGCGTGTCACCTGCGAAGTCACCCCCCACCACTTCCTGCTCACCGAAGAGCACGTCGGCCTCTACTCCACCAACGCCAAGATGTGCCCGCCCCTGCGCTCTGCCGCCGACCGCGACGCCATGCTCGAGGCCATCCTCGACGGCGTCGTTGACGCCATTGCCACCGATCACGCTCCGCACGCCGTCCACGAGAAGGAAGTCGAGTTCGAGAACGCTCCCAACGGCATCACCGGCCTCGAAACCGCGCTCGGCCTCAGCCTGCGCTGGCTCTACAACGAGGGCAAGCTCCCCCTCGGCCGCATCCTCAGCCTGCTCAGCGCCCAGCCCGCCGCCCTGCTCAACCTCAAGGGCCGCGGCACGCTCACCGTCGGCAGCTTTGCCGACGTGGTCGTCTTCGATCCCAAAGCCGAGTGGACCTACAACGCCCGCCAAACCCGCTCCAAATCCCGCAACACCCCCTTCGACGGCTGGGCCATGCAAGGCAAAGTCCGCTGCACCATCAGCGAAGGCCGCATCGCCTACGTCGGCGGGTAGCCGCGATAGAAATCGATTGCTCCGCGCCCTCTCAGCCTCTATCCTTGTCCAGCACACCCACGCGTGGACGGTTGTCCCCCATTAGCGCGCCGATCGGAGCGAGGTTTATGGATAAACGTGAATTCCTCAAGGCTTCCGGAGCCTTCGTAGCCGGCACCCTGTTGCCGCATGGCCTCGCAGGCCAGGAACCATCCGGCCTGCGCGAGAACTGGGCCGGCAACCTCACCTACAGCACCGACCACCTGCACACGCCTGGCTCCGTCGAAGAGGTGCATCAGGTGGTGAAGAGCTGCTCAAAGC
>JARLGE010000136.1 GCA_031296215.1 Occallatibacter sp. | reverse complement strand
TGTCCGGCGAAGATGAACTTCCAATTCTGATCCCACTTCTCCGGGGTCACGGCAGCCAGCGCCACGCGGCACTTTGCGAGCTCACCATCAAACCTATCCAGCAGTTCCGCCCTGTTTGCCGGCACATACGGGTCCCACTTGTGGTCCGCGGCAAACTCCACCTTGTCCTTGATGAGGGTCGAAATTCCCCATTCCCCTGGCATATCCGTCAGGTGGCCGGCCAACTTGCCCAGGCTCATCGACTTGGCATGAGGCTTCCAGGCCCAATCCACGCCCTCGGGGATCGCTTCCAGCATCTTGCGGGTCTTCCCTGCCTCTCGGTCGAGCTCACTTTCCAACTCCTTTTGAATGTCCATTCAGGCAACCTCCTCGTTGCGAAAACAAGCATACGACAAAACTCGATGAAAAGGCGAAGAAAAAGCGATAATCTTTTCCACAGCCCTTTTGCCCTTGCAGATTCCCCTTCCTTCGAGCCAACAGTTTGTGATGCTAAAATGTGATACATGAAAACCGTCTCCGTTCGCGACCTACGATACGACTTCCCCAAGGTCGAGGAGATGTTGCGAACCGGCGAGGAAATCCGCATCACCAAACGTCGACGCGTGATCGCCCGGCTGACGCCCGAGCCAACAGAGAGGCCGCTATTACCCGATTTTCTCGGGCAGATGCGGGAGATTTTCGGCGATAAGGTTCTGAGCGTCACAGGAGCCCAGATCATTTCTGAGGATCGAGACGGCTAATGATCTATCTCGACGCAAGCATTGTCTTCTCTCTTTATTGCGCCGACCGGAATTCTGTCTATGCTACGTCCTTGATCGCAGCTGCCCGTGCGCCGCTCATACTCTCATCGCTTTGCGAGTTCGAAGTCGTCAACGCGTTCAGCCTCTGCATCTTCCGCAAAGAGATCGCCGAACATGAAGCACTGGGCGCTCGACGAAAGCTTGATATGAACATTGAATCGGGTGCATACCGTCTTCGGCCGCTGCCAGAAAGCGCCTTTACCCGCGCCAAGGCCTTGACGCAGAAGATCACGCCCTCCATCGAAGTCCGCGCTGCGGACCTGCTGCACATCGCGGCGGCACTCGAACTCGGCGCAAATTCTCTCTACACGCTAGACCAGAAGCAGCACCAAGCCGCTCAGGCAGCGGGCTTGACGGTTAACCCTCTGCCCAGTCCGTAGAAGAAGCCTGCCCGGCCGTTGCCCTACTTCGGCAGTGCGAACGCCACATACGCCCCGCCCTGCGGCCCCTTCAAGTCGCGCGCTCCGCTTGCCGCAATCACCACGTACTGCCGTCCGTCGATCATGTACGTCGCCGGCGTGGCCACCCCGGAGAACGGCAGCTCCGCTTCCCACAGAAGTTTGCCATCGCGGCTGTCGAAGGCGCGGAACTTGCGGTCGTAGATCGTCGCCCCGATGAACAAGACTCCGCCCGCCGTTACCACCGGTCCGCCGTAGTTTTCCGTACCCGTGTTCTTCATTCCCTTCGCGGCCAGCGCCGTGTACTCCCCTAGCGGGATCTTCCACAGGTACTTGCCGGTCTTCAGGTCGATGGCGTTCAGCGTGCCCCAGGGCGGCGCAATCGCCGGATAGCCGTCGGGGTCCAGGAACTTGCGGTAGCCGGTAAAGGCGTACCTCTCCGTCTGGTAATCGTCGGCCTGCGGCGGAGGCTTCAGGGCCTCTTTCACTCCCAGAAAGCGCAGCAGCGCCTCCAGGTCCGGTCCGGCCACATCCGGCATGCCCGGCATCTGCCCCTTGCCGTTCTGAATCATGTCCACGATCTGCGCTCGCGTCAAGCGGTTGCCCACCCCGATCAGCATCGGAAACGCCGGCGCGATTCCTTCGCGGTGATCTCCGTGGCAGATGGCGCAGTGGTCCGCGTAGACCCCCGCTCCAGCTTTGTCTGTTGGCTCTTCGGGCCCTTGCTTCTGCGCCGCAACCGGAGCCGCTTCCTTGCCCGCAGTCCCGTCTGTCCGCAGAAACTCGATCAGCGCCTTCAGCCCGGCGTCGTCGATGTTGGGAAACGACGGCATCCGCCCGTTGCCCTTCTTCACGTTGTCCGTCACCTGCTGCACGGTAAGCCTGCTCAACACGTCCAGCAGCGACGGAAACTCCGGTGGCGCTCCGGCGCGATTCGGCCCATGGCACAGGGCGCATTGGTTCTGATAGACCTGCGCGCCCGCGCTGCCACCTTGCGCCGCGGGAATCAGCCCGCCCAACCAGGCCATCTCCGTCGCATTTACGTAGAGCACATTGGTTGACGGATCAATCGCCGGACCGCCCCACTCCGCCCCGCCGTCAAACCCTGGGAAGACCACCGTCTGCTTGTTTACCGCGAGCGGAACAAACTGCCCGTCGCTCGAGAATCTTCTAAACTCCTTCACCGCCCAGTCGTGCGCCTCGGGCGTGCGCGTGGTCAACCCATCCTCTGTCAGCCGCTGGCGCGCGAAAGGCTCCGGCGCGTCGGGCTTTGGCTGCGTCGGCGCGGCCACCTCGCCCGGAACCGTGCTCGCCTGGTAAGGCAGCTCGTGAATCGGAAACAGCGGCTTGCCGGTCACCCGATCGAATAAATACAAGTAGCCCTGCTTGGTGGTCTGGGCCAGCGCGTCGATCGTTTTGCCGTCGCGCTTCAGCGTGTAGAGAGCCGGCTCCGACGGAAAATCCCGGTCCCAGATGTCGTGATGCACGCCCTGGAAGTGCCACAGCCGCTTCCCCGTATTCGCGTCCAGGGCCAGCAGCGTGTTGGCATAGAGATCGTCGCCCAACCGGTCGCCGCCATAAAAGTCAAACACCGCCGAGCCGGTCGGCGCATAGACAATTCCCCGCTCCGCGTCAAGCGCCATGCCCGCCCAGTTGTTGGCCGCGCCTGCCGTCTTCCAGGCATCCGCGGGCCACGTCTCATAGCCCGCCTCGCCGGGCCGCGGAATCGTATGGAAGCTCCAGCGCAGCTTCCCGGTGTGCACGTCGAAGGCGCGAATGTCCCCCGGCGGCGCGGGATGCGTCTCCGGATTGCGCCCGCCCACGATGATCATGTCCTTGTAGATCACGCCCGGCGTGGTCAGCACAATCGACTGCTCTTCGTCGTTGCCCCCCAATCCCCTGTCCAGCCCCTTGCGCAGATCAATCCGTCCGCCCTCGCCAAACCCGGCCATCGGCTTGCCCGTCTCCGCATCCAGGCAGTAGAGAAAGTTCATCACCCCGGCAAACAGCCGCTTCTCTTTCCCGTCGGTCCAGTAGGCCATGCCGCGCGCCGGCTGCCTGCCGCCCACGCCCGAGTCGAAGGTCCACTTCAGCTTGCCTGTCGCCGCATCCAGCGCCACCACCCTTTGCGTCGGCGTGTAGGCGTAGAGCGTCCGCCCCACCACCAGCGGATTCGCCTGCAAGCCGCCCTTCTCGCCGGTATCGAAGCTCCACGCCTGCTTCAGCTCGTGAACGTTGGCGCGGTTGATCTGGCTGAGCTTCGAATAGTGGTCCCCGTCCAGCCCGCCGTTGTAGACCGTCCAGCCGGTCGTGCTCTGCGCCGCGCAGACCCCGCACACCATCGCCACCATCGCCGCCGCGGCAAAAATACGATTTCTTCCCTTCATTCCGTCGCCTCGTTCGAAAACAATCTGCATGCCGGCGAACTTCTCGATAAGTCCGCGCTGTGCAAGGGCTCTACCTCAGTCCTGCCGAGTAGCCTTGAAAGGGCACGGCTTCAGCCGTGCCGAGAACCGCCCAAAAGATCTCCCGGCTTTAGCCCCTGAGGGAAGGTCTCCTCAACCGCAGCAACCCACGTCGCACGCTGCTAAGCGTTGTATTTGATGATCGTCATAAACCCATAGTCCATGTGCAACTGCTGATGGCAGTGCAGCAGCGTGTCGCCCGGGTTGTCGGCCGTGAAGTCAATCGCCACCGTATCCAGCGGCATCACGTTGACCACATCCTTCTTGAGTCCACTCAACTGCTTGTGCGCAATCTGCGTCACCTCAAACGTGTGCCGGTGCAGGTGAATGGGATGCTGATCCCCGCTCCCGTTCCGCAGCAGCAGCCGGTAGCGCTTTCCTTTCGTTACGCGAATTGGGTCCACATTCGGCCACGACTGGTTGTTGATGGTCCACGTATCGAACTGCGACCCCTTCTGCGCGCCCACATCGTGGAACGTCAGCGTCACCGTCTCATCCGGCGCGGCCGCCGCCGTGCCTGCCGTCGATGTTGCCGCAAACTGCGCATAATCCCACTTGGCCGGAGCCGGGTCGGTCCAAACCGGCGCGCCGGCCTTGCCCGCGTACTCC
This sequence comes from Occallatibacter sp., assembly GCA_031296215.1. Classification (GTDB taxonomy): domain Bacteria; phylum Acidobacteriota; class Terriglobia; order Terriglobales; family Acidobacteriaceae; genus Telmatobacter. The sequence goes on along the minus strand of JARLGE010000136.1, from coordinate 660 downwards.
ACCACCACGCCCAGCCCAATCTTGCGCGCTTCGGCCAGCGTCGATCCCAGCACCCACACTCCCGGCGTATTCATCTCCACCACCGCATCCACGCGTTCCGCCACGGCCAGCGACAGCACCTCCACCGCCGTCGGATTCGGCACCGCGTTCCCATCCATGGCGATCACCTTGAAGGTGTGCCCCGGCAGCGCCAGCACCACGTTCTCGGTCGCGCTCGCGTTCAGCAGGCGCATCAGCACGCGCTGCCCCTGCTTGACGCGGATCGGCTCTCCCGCGCCCAGCATGTGCTGGTTCACGGTCGCGTACTGGTAGCCAACGTCCGAACCCGTCGTCAGCGGATGGTTCGCCGACTCCGCCCGCATCGTTTCCACCATGGGCACAAACCTGGGCCCCCAGTGATGAATGGCCAGAAAAATCTCCTGATCGTAGTGCCCGGGGTCCGGTGCACCATCCACCAGCAGAAAGCCGAACTGCCCGCTATAGGTGCCCAGCGTCAGGTCCCCGCCCGCGCCCGCATGGGTGTGGTACCAGCGCGTCCCCGCAGGCCTCGGCGTAAAGCTGTAGCGCAGTTGCCCTCCCGGCGCAATCATCGGCGACCCCTCTTCCATTGCGCCGTCGTTCACTGAATCGATCGCCAGCCCATGCCAATGGACAATGTCG
>JARLGE010000135.1 GCA_031296215.1 Occallatibacter sp. | reverse complement strand
CGTGCGCGAGCTGGAGGAGAACCTGCTGGCGCATCCGGCCGTGGCCCGGGCAGCCGCCTTTGGGCTGCCGCACCAGGAGAAGGGCGAGATTCCGGTGGCGGCCGTCGAGCTGCTGGAGGGCTGCGAGGTCAGCGCCGACGAGCTGCTGGACTTCTGCCGCCTTCGCCTCGCGCCTTATAAAGCGCCGCGCCGGATCTGGGTTCTGTCTCCAGGCGGCCTGCCGATGAACTCGACAGGCAAGGTTTTGCGCCGGCAGTTGCGCGAGCAGTTTGCCGGAAAGCTGGACTGACGCACCTGTTTCATTTCGATGAATTTCTGGAGAACCCGCAAAGACCCGGGCCTAAAGGCCATGTCAATTCGCCATCTTTCAGGGGGTTGAAACCCCCTGCTCCCTCCGGAATCTTCGATTTACAACTGTCGTAGCAAGGCAGGCGCTAAAGGCCATGTCAATTCGCCATCTTTCAGGGGGTTGAAACCCCCTGCTCCCTCCGGAGTCTTCGATTTACAACTGTCGTAGCAAGGCAGGCGCTTTGCAGCCGAAGGTGACAGCCCTGCCGCGCCCCGTGCATCATGATTGCGGTGGGTTGGGAGGTAGCGATGTGCACAGAGATCACAGGGACAGGGCAGGTTTCGCGCCGGCGTTTCATTGGGACGGGTTCGCTGGCGGCAGCGTCGGTTGCAGGGCTGGGGCTGGGGGGCAATCGGATGTGGGCAGCCGAGGCTCCTTTGGCCGCGCCGCTGGCCGAGTTCGGCTATGCCGATGTGGCGATGGCCAGCGAGGCGCACGAAGCGCAGTTGCGGAACACGCACGACGTGCTGATGGCGCTGAGCGAGGACAGCATTCTGAAGCCCTTCCGGCAGATGAGCGGGATGGCGGCGCCGGGCGAGGACCTGGGCGGCTGGTATAACTACGACCCCAACTACGACTACCGCAAGGGCTTCGATGAGGGCTTCGCGCCGGGCTGCACCTTTGGGCAATGGGTCTCGGCACTGGCGCGCTGTTACGCGATCACCGGCGAAGCGGCCACGCGGGAGAAGGTGCTGCGCCTGAACCGCCTCTATGCCAAAACCATCACTGCGGACTTCTACATCCGGAATCGCTTCCCGGCGTACACCTACGACAAGCTGCTGCTGGGGCTGATCGATTCGCACACTTACGTCAAGGACCCGCAGGCGCTCAAGATCCTGGAGCAGACCACCAACACCGCGCTGCCGCATCTGCCGGGCCATGCGATTGAGCACGGCCTTCCATGGCGCACGGACAAAGATCCGCAAGACGATTCGTGGACCTGGGACGAGTCGTACACCATGCCGGAGAATCTGTTTCTGGCCTATCAGCGCGGCGCTGGACGGCGCTACTACGACCTGGGCTTGCAGTATCTCGACGACCAGCCCTGGTTCGATCCCCTCTCGCGCAATGAAAACGTGCTCAACGGCAGGCACGCCTACAGCCATGTGAACTCGCTGAGCTCGGCGATGATGGCGTACCTGGTCGCGGGGAGCCAGAAGCACCTGCGCGCGGTTCGCAACGCTTTTGCCATGCTGGAGGCGCAGAGCTACTCGACCGGCGGCTGGGGCCCGGACGAGACGCTGCGCGCGCCGGGCAGCAATGACCTGTACGAAAGCCTGACCAACACGCATCACAGCTTTGAGACGCCCTGCGGCAGCTATGCGCACTTCAAGCTGACGCGCTATTTGCTGCGCGTGACCCGCGACGCGCACTACGGCGACAGCATGGAGCGGATGATGTACAACACCGTGCTGGGCGCGCTGCCGCTGGAAGAGAACGGCAAGAATTTTTATTACGCCGACTACAACTTCAACGGCCAGCGCGTGTACAAGGAAGCGCGCTGGGCCTGCTGCTCGGGCACGCTGCCGCAGGTGGCGGCCGACTACCGCATCAACATCTACCTGAGCGGGCCGCGGGCGGTGTATGTGAATCTCTACGTGCCCTCGACGCTCAACTGGAACGAGAACGGGGCCGCGCTCTCGCTGACGCAGGAGGGCGAGTATCCCTACGAGGAGCGCGTGACGTTCAAGGTGACGGCTTCGCAAGCGACGGAGCTGACGCTCCACTTCCGCATTCCCGGCTGGGCCGAGGGGGCGCAGGTGTTTGTGAACGGAGCGCGGCAGGCGGGGCTGGCCGTGCCGGGGCAGTTTGCCGCCGTGCGCCGCGCGTGGAAGAGCGGCGACCGCGTGGAGCTGGAGCTGCCTCTGAAGATGCGCCTCGAAGCCATCGACCCGCGGCACACCGATACCGTCGCGCTGCTGCGCGGCCCGCTGGTGCTGATGGCGGTGAAAGAGGAGCAGGACGGTCCGCAACAGAGAATCACGCGCGAGCAGTTGCTCGGGGCCAAGCGCGTGAGCGAGCGTGCGTGGCGGGTGACCGCGGCCGACGGTCCCTTAACGATGATGCCATTTGCCTGGCTGGGCTCGCGGCCTTACAGCGCCTATTTGAAGGTGAGCTGAGGGGAGCCGAATGCGGGGAATCACCCGGGCACCCGCCGCGCCTTTTCAAAGCCGGCTGATTGAGGCGAGTGCTTTCCCGCCCATGCGACAAAGACAAGAACGTCGCATGGACGGGGCACGGAGATTTATGCACGGCAAGAGCCTGAGGAGCAAACGTGGGTCCCTTCGGCTTCGCTCGGGGCAGGCTTTCGATTCCCCCCCGCTTCGCTCGAGTCGCTCAGCGATGACAACCAGCTTCCCGGCGTAGCGGACGTTCCCTCGCGGGCTATCCCACGGTCAGCACAAGTTTGCCGAAGTGCGATCCCTCTTCCATGCGCGAGAGCACCTCACGCGCCTGCGACCAGTGGAAGTTCTCGCCGATCGGCCGCAGCACGGCCAGGGTGATGGCTCGGTTGAGGTCCTCGAAGTCCTGCCGCGAGCCGACGTAAATCCCCTTGAGATGCACCTGCTTGTGGAGCACGCTGGCCACGGGAAACGGGGCGGCGTCGGCGGCGCCGGAGAGCACGCCCACCTGGGCGATGACGCCGCCGATGCGCAGCGCGCGCAGAGAGCGGGGCAGGGTGGCCACGCCGCCTACCTCCACTACCAGGTCGACGCCCTGGCCATGGGTCTCGTCCATGGCCCAGCGGTCCCACTCCGGGTTTTCCCGGTAGTTGAGCCCGGCGTCGAGGCCCAGCGCATAGGCGCGCTCCAGTTTCTGGTGGCTGGAGGAGATGCCGAGCACGCGCGCCCCGCGCAGGCGCGCCAACTGCAGGGCAAAGATGGACACGCCGCCGGTTCCCTGGATGAGGACGGTGCCGCCGGGCTTGAGATCGCCCGCCGCGAGCGCATTCCACGCAGTCACCGCGGCGCAGGGCAGGGTGGCCGCTTCCTGAAAGCTGAGGTGCTCGGGGATGGCGACCAGGCCGGTCTCCTTGAGGACCACGTACTCGGCCAGCATGCCGTCGATATCGCCGCCCAGGGCGCGGCGGCACTTGGCCGCGCTGGGGGGCCCGTCCAGCCAGTTCTGCATGAAGATTCCGGCCACGCGGTCGCCCGGCTTCCATGCGGTGACGCCTTCGCCCAATGCCTCCACCTCGCCGACGCCGTCGGAGCAGGGAATGCGGGGCAACTTCAGATTGGGGTTGTAGAGGCCCTTCACCATCAGCAGATCGCGATAGTTGAAAGAAATCGCGCGCACCTTCACCAGCACCTCGCCGGCCTCGGGCGAGGGGGTGGGCCGCTCCACAAACTCCAAGGAATCAACGCCAAACGACGAAATCTGCCAAACGCGCATGAGCAAGCCTCCTGGGCAGCGGGGGAGTGAACTCGACTTCGGCGTTTGCCTGGCCGCGAATCCCCCGTAGAATGAAGATATGGCTCGTGGTTGGGAAAGTAAATCCGTGGAGGAACAGATGGCAAATGCAGTCGCGCAGGCAGAGGCCGGCGCCGCCAATGAGTTTGTCAGTGAAGACCAGCGGCGCGCGGCAGACCTGGTCCGCACCGTGAAAGAACGGCGGAAGCAGGCGCTGCTTCTGCAGCGGGAAAACATCTTGTCACAGAAGACCTCGAACCCGGACCGGCGGGCGGCGCTGGAAGCTGCCCTGGTGCAGATTGAGGCGCAGATCGAAGCCTTGAACTAAGGAACCTCCGATTCAGTCCCGTCCCACGCCGGGCATTCCCTCAGGGGCTAAAGCCCGCGTTGGTTTTCAGGCCTTTGCGGCACACGACCCCGATCCCGACCCCGACCCCGACCCCGACCCAGGGGGTGCCCCGGTGCCCCGGTCGTGCCCTTTCAAAACAGCGACTTGTTCAAAGATTCCCTAACGCGGCTGCCGCGCGGCGCACTCCCCACGATTGCGGGTTTCGCCTTCGGCCCGGCTCATCCGCTCAGGACCTGGGCTGAGGAACTGGGGCTCAGGATTGCGGCTCGCGATGAAACAGCAGCGAGTTGGCCTGGTGAATGGAGGTCATGCTGACGCGCGCAATATTCACGTGCGCGGGCCGGCTGGCGGCCCAGACGACAGCGTCGGCCACGTCCTCGGGAGTCAGCGGCGTCAGACCTTTGTAGACCTTGGCCGCGCGCTCCTCGTCGCCGTGAAACCGCACCAGACTGAAGTTCGTCTCCACCATGCCGGGGTCGACGCTGGTCACGCGGACCGCCGTTCCCAAAAGGTCCTGGCGCAGCCCGTCGTTGATGGCCCGCTCGGCCGCCTTGCTGCCGCAGTAGACCGCGCCGCCAGGGTAGGTAACCTCGCCGGCCGTGGAGCCAAGGTTGATGACATGCCCGCGCCCGCGCACCACCATGCCCGGAACTACCGCGCGCGAGACGTAGAGCAGCCCCTTGACGTTGGTGTCGATCATCTCATCCCAGTCTTCCACCTTGCCCGTATAGAGCTTTTCGAAGCCGCGGCTGAGGCCGGCGTTGTTCACCAGGATGTCGATCGGCGCCCACTCCTCCGGCAGCGAATCGATCGCGTCCTGCACGGCGCGGTAGTGGCGCACATCGAGGTCGATGGAGAATACCGCGGGCGCGCCGCGCTTCAGCGCCTGCGAGGCAACTTCGGCCAGTTTTCCGGCGCGACGAGCGGCCAGCAGCAGCCGCGCCCCCTGGGCCGCAAAGGCCAGTGCTGTAGCCGCGCCGATGCCGGAGCTGGCTCCCGTGATGAAGACGATCTTTCCCTTGAGGCTCATCTCTCTATCTTAATCCGGTTTTCCTTGCGCGGGCCTGCGAGCGCCGTCACAGGTTTCTTGCCGCACTGCCCCGCCGCTCGGCCATGCGATACAGCCCCACCGCCCAATCCTCGCCGGCCAGGCCGGCCTGCTGTGCCTCGGCAAAGATCCCGGCCAGATTGTCGGCCAGGCTCAGGCTGGTTGCGCGCGCCGCGGCCGCCTCGCGCAGCAGGCGCAGATCCTTGGCGCCCAACTCGATGGTGGCGCCGGGCTCCCTGGGCGGGTTGAGCATCACCTTGCCATACGCCGCATAAAACGGCGACTGGAAGAGCGCACCGTTCACGGTCTCCAAAAACAGGCCCGGCTCGATGCCCTGACCGGCGGCATAGACGAACGATTCGCTCAGGGAATGAATCATGGTGCTGATGAGAAAGTTTCCGCCCAGTTTCAGAGCGTGCGCCTGGGCGGGCTCTTTTGCAATCACGGAGATGCCGCGCGCAAGCGGCTCCAGCAGCGGGCGGGCGGACGCAATGGCCTCTTCCGCTCCGGCCGCCACAATCCACAGACGGCCTTCATCGGCCACGTTGGGCCGCCCGAAGACGGGCGCGGCCACAAACAACTGCCTCCTGCCGGCGTGCTCGGCCGTCAGCCGCTGGCTGAGCGCAACGCTGATGGTGGAGAGCGCAATGTGCAGAGCGCCGGGGCGCAGGGCAGCCAGCACGCCGCCCGAGGAGGCGTTCGGGGCAGGTCCGCCCCCGCTGCCGAAGAGCACCTCTTCGTGGGCCGCATCGTCAAAGAGCATGGTGAGCACGGCTTCGGCGCCATGTGCGGCTGCGGCGGGCGTGGCGGCAAGGCGCGCTCCCGCAGCTGCCAGCGACTCGGCGCGGCCAGGAGTGCGGTTCCACACGGTGAGCTGATGGCCCGCCTCAAGCAGACGGCGAGCCATCGGCAGGCCCATCTTACCCAGTCCCAGGAAAGCAATCTTCATCACGCACGCTCCCGCGATTGCACCCCGAGTATAAAGGAGCCGCGGGGGTTCGTTGCGGGTTCCTGTTGCGCGGCCAAAAGGGTGATTTGAACTTCGATTGTGGAGAGGGGATTGAGCCGGTGCGCCGGGGTTTCAGCCGGGGTAGACTCCTGTAATCGTCAAGAAAACACAAATGCGCCTTCAGGCAGCGGAGAACCGATCGGCGAGCACGGACGACCGACCTGGTTACTTGGGCTCGACCAGGTGGTGGGCGATGGCGAACAGGGCCAGTTCCAGGCGCGTGGAGACGCCGGTCTTGTCGAAGATGTTGGAGAGATGCCGCTTGACGGTCTCTTCGCTCAACGTGAACTGCTTGGCGATGTCGCGGTTGGAGCAGCCTTCGACGATGCAGCCCACCACTTCGAGCTCGCGCGGGGTCAGTCCGTAGGTCTTGCGCGGCGGCACGATGGCCTGCTGCATGAGGTCGTGGAGCGCGCTCACCAGGTTGACCACGCGCTTGCCGCCGATCCAGTAATCGCCGCCATAGACGGTGCGAATGGCGGTTTGCAGGTGGCTGGCCAGGGCGTCTTTGAGCACGATGCCGCGGGCGCCGATGTGCAGCGCCTCGATGATCTGCTGGGTGGTGATGGTAGAGGTGAGGAGGAGAATCTTGACGGTGGGCGTGCCGTTCATGATGGCGCGCATGGCCTCCAGTCCGGGCAGGCGCGGCATCTGCACGTCGAGCAGCAGGATGTCGGGCTCGAGCTCCAGGGTCTGGGTGATGGCCTCGTCGCCGTCGCTGGCGTCGCCAACAAGCTCAAAGCCATCGCTCTCCGAGAGCATGTTGCGCACACCGATGCGAACTACAGGATGATCGTCGGCAATTACAATGCGGATGGGCTTTTCCACGGGTTTGGCTATCCTCCGGCATCCGGTGAAATGGATGTTTTGAATTCAACATCCAGCATACGCTTGAGGTTTTCCTGGGCGGTACGCAAATCGGCCAGGATGGTGGAGCTGTTATCCGATTGGTTAACGTCAAGCTCGAGTGCGCCGGCTTCGACGAGGGCGCCGAGGCGGGCAAGCTGGACGGCGCCGGCCATGGCGCCACCGCCTTTGATGGCGTGGCCGATGCGGCGGGTTTCAGGCCAGTCCTGCTTGGCGATGGCGGCGCGCAAGGCGGCGGTGCGGCTGCCCAGGTCGGCGAGGATGGCTTCAAAGATCTGGCGGACTCCCGATGCGGGCATCATGGCGCGCAACTGGGCCAGGGTTTCAAGGTTGACGACGGTCCCGGCGGGGTTGAGGCCGTGGGCAGCGGCGGGATCGCTTGCGGCCTCGCGCTCCTCCAGCAGCCGGGTGAGGGCCTCCGGGGGAAAGGGCTTGAGGAGGAACCCGTCGGCGGCGGCCGTGACCTCGTCCGGGGTTTCGCTGGCGCTGATGACGTAGAAGCGGGCCTGGCTCCTGGCGCGAAGCTGCTCGATCAACGGGAGGCCGCTCAGGCCGGGCATCTGCGCGTCCATCAGGATGACGCCGGGAACGCATTCCGCGCGGGCGAGCATCTCCAGGGCCGTTTGGCCTCCGTCGGCGGTATGCACCGCGTAGCCGCTCATTGTGAGCAGGGTGGCGATCACCTCCCGGCTGACCATGTCGTCGTCAATGAGGAGCACGGCGGGCAACTCGCGCGAAGTCATGATCTCAAGCATGTCTACAGTTTGCCACTCGCGAGCAGTGGGCAAGAAAAAATCGGGCGGCGGGAATCCAAAAAGTGATGGGGGGCGGGAGCGGGTCAGCGAGCCGGCAAGCCAGGCGGCTTGCGGCATGGGAAGGGGAGCAGGGGCCATGAACTGCTATAGATCTCGCGGCTCAGGCGGCTTGGCTTGGGCCTTCAAGAAGATTTCAACGCGATTGGTCGTCCAGACAGCGATGCCTGTTCCGAAGAAGTCCGCATCTTCGGTCCATATAGGGTAGGCCAAAGCCAACGCGGTTGCGAGCACCGGCCAATCTTCCTCATCCCGGCCGCGTAAACGCTGCCGTGCCTCTTCCTCGAACGCGGCATAATATTCCCGATCAACCGGTTCAACCAAATGTCGCAGGTATTTGAGCGTCGAGGGTACATCCGCATCGGGCTTGCCGCTCTTGTTGAGCAGAGGGGAGCAGATACTTGCCGGCGTCGGCGTAGGCGACATCGGGCGCATAAAAACGCACATTGTCGCATGCGTATTGTTCAAGCAGTTGGCGAACACGCCTTCCCAGGACTGCGCGGATCAGAATATTGGAGTCGAGGACGATCATTTCAGCGAACGGCAGCCTTGCTTCGACGGCGCAGTTGTTTAAACTCGGCGACCAATTCTTCTTCATCCACCTTGGCCAGCGATGCGGCGAGCCGGTCAGCGGCGGCGCGGAGTTCGCCCAGGCCGGCCGACTCGATTTGCTTGCGCGGCGTGGGGACGTAGACGCCAAGAGTTTCGCCGCGGCGTGTGACGGCCACGGGCGTCTTCGATTCCAAGTACCTGGAAAACTGTTCCCGGAATTCGCGCACTCCAACTCTGATTGCAGGCATCGGCCATCTCCATGTGTACATCTAAGTGTACGCAATCGGGAAGGCAAATACAAGTCAATCGTTGATGGCGGCGGGGACTTCGTGGAGCCAGCCGGGGGCCTTCAACAGTTCTCTGGGACGGCTGCCGTCGGCGGGGCCGACTAACCCGTCGCGCTCCATCAAGTCGATCAAGTGCGCGGCGCGGCCGTAGCCGATGCGCAGGCGGCGCTGGAGCAGCGAGGTGGACGCCTTGCCGAATTCGAAGACCAACTGCACGGCGTCGTTGAAGAGGGGGTCGTTCTCGTCGGGGTCGGCGTTGGAGCCGTCGAGAGAGACGCGCTCGTCCCTGGGCGACTCGAGGAAGCCCTGGACATATTCGGCTTCGGCCTGCGCCTTCCAGAAATCGACCACGGCTGCGGTCTCCTTTTCGCTCACGTAGGGCGCGTGGAGGCGCATCAGGCGGCTGGTTCCGGGGGGCAGGAAGAGCATGTCGCCGCGGCCGAGGAGAGCTTCAGCGCCGTTGGTGTCGAGGATGGTCCGCGAATCGACTTTGGTGGCGAGGCGGAAGCTGATCCGGGTGGGGATGTTGGCCTTGATGAGGCCGGTGATGACGTCGACCGAGGGCCGCTGCGTGGCCAGGATGAGGTGAATGCCGACGGCGCGCGCCATTTGCGCCAGGCGGGTGATGGACTCCTCAACGTTGGCGCGGTCGAGCATCATCAGGTCGGCGAGCTCGTCAATGATGATGACGATAAAGGGCAGAGGCTCGTTGTTCTCTTCTTCGTCGAAGAGCGAAGGCATGGAGCCCTCGAAGAGCTTGTTGTACTGGTCGATGTTGCGCACCGCGCGGCTGGCCAGCAGCTTGAGGCGGCGCTCCATTTCGCGAACGGCGTTGCGCAGGGCGTTGGCGGCCAGCTTGGGCTCGGTGATGATGGGCGTGAGCAGGTGGGGAATGCCTTCATACATGCCCAGCTCGACGCGCTTGGGATCGACCAGGATGAGGCGGACCTGGGCGGGCGTAGTGCGGAAGAGCAGGCTCATGATCATGGCGTTGATGGCCACGGATTTTCCCGAGCCGGTGGAGCCGGCGATGAGCAGGTGCGGCATGGTGGCCAGATCGGCGGGGACGATGCGGCCGTTG
>JARLGE010000134.1 GCA_031296215.1 Occallatibacter sp. | reverse complement strand
GAAACTCCAACGTCTGACATTTTCAAGAAAAGCAAGAGCGAGACCCGCGCCGCCTCCCAGCGCGGGAACTCGCAACCGCGTGCATTATTTACACTCGGTTCAAGGGAAAGGAAGATACTCAATGCCCCACCCTCAAATCAAGTTCGGAACCGACGGCTGGCGCGGTGTCATCGCCGACGACTTCACCTTCGCCAATGTGCGCATCGCCGCTGAGGCCATCGCCGCCTACCTCCACTCCCGCAGCGGCTCGGCCGACGAAGACCCCTCCAAAGGCATCTGCATCGGTTACGACACCCGCTTCCTCTCCAAAGCCTTTGCCCGCACCTGTGCCGAGGTGGTCGCCGCCACCGGCATCCCCGTCGCTCTGGCCAACGACATCACCCCCACGCCTGCCCTGAGCTTCGGCGTACGCGGTCGCAAGGCCGCCGGCGGCATCATGATCACCTCCTCGCACAATCCTGCCCAGTGGAACGGCGTCAAGTACAAGGCCTGGTACGGCGGCTCTGGCAAGCCTTCCATCATCTCCGCCATAGAGACGCACCTCGGCCAGAATGTCCCGCGCACCCCGCAGCCTGCACCCATCGAACTGGTCGACTTCCTCCCGCCCTATCTGGCCGCCATCGAGAGCTTTGCCAACCTCGACCTCATCGCCAAATCCGGGATGACGTTCTGCATCGACTCAATGTATGGCGCCGGCCGGACCATCCTCTCGGACATCTTCACCCGCATCGGCGTCGCCCACGTCCAGATCCGCGGCAACGTTGACCCGCTCTTTCCCGGCATCAACCCCGAGCCCATTGAGCCGCATATCCGCGCGCTAGGCATCGCTACGGCGGCCAATGGCTGCCAGGCGGGACTGTGCACGGACGGCGACGCGGACCGCATTGGGGCGACAGATGAAAATGGTAACTTCGTCGACCCGCACAAGATCTTCTCCGTCCTGTTGAGCTGGGTTCTGCGGCGCAAGGGATGGCCAGGCGCTGTCACCCGCGCCTTCAACACCACCAGGATGCTCGACCGCATCTGCGCCAAGTACCACCGCGAACTCATCGAGCACGGAATCGGCTTCAAGTTTGTCTGCGACTACATGCTGGAGCGCGAGATCGTTATGGGCGGCGAGGAATCCGGCGGCATCGGCTTCCAGCGACACCTGCCCGAGCGAGACGGGCTGCTGAACGCCCTGCTGCTGGCCAATGTGATGGCGGAAGAGAGCAAGACCCTCGGCCAGCTTGTTGCCGATCTTCAGGCGGAGTACGGCGAGCACCAGTACGGCCGCATCGATCTGCACATCCCTGACGACGTCAAGGACAGCGCCATTGCCCGAGCCCGCGCCCTCAAGACTGGCGATCCGGTGTTTGCGGGAATGCCGATTCTGCGTCAGGAGAATCTGGACGGCGTGAAGTTCTACCTCGACAACCCTGAAGCTGCGAGCAAGCCGAACGCGGCGGAAACCTGGCTTCTGCTGCGCGCCAGCGGGACCGAGCCGCTGATGCGCATCTACACCGAATCCTGCTCCACAGAGTCCGTTCAGAAGCTGCTGGAATCCGCGCGCGCCTTCGCCATGCAAGCCTAGCCTCTCGTCTCGTAAGTCCTTTGTTTCGGTAGGTCGAAACGGGTTTTTTCGGCCTAATCCTTTTCTTTTGCTAGGGTTGCAGGGAAAGCGCGGGGGGTGGCAGGGTCAGTTTTGTGCGGACCGGCCCAGTTTTGGCAGGTTGGGCGGCGGATTTCTGCATGGGCATGGCGGTCATGATTTGAGTGTGCGCCTTTCCGCGAAATAAACTGCAAATCCCGCGAGAAAACTTTGCGCGTTGATTCAACTGACTTTAGGTGGTTCCTGTCGGGTTATTCCAAAGGAAAGCCATGAGGTTTATTTTCCTTCTTGACATTATGTTTGAATTACATAACACTTAGTTTTGTAAATGAATCCTTCCGTCCCAAGTGAGCCCGGCGAGAGCGGCCTTTACAACCGCATAGCGGTACTCCGTGCCGAGCGAGGCATCAGCCGTCAGGACCTGGCCGACGCCATGGACGTGAACTACCAGACCATCGGCTTTCTGGAGCGCGGCGACTATAGCCCCAGCCTCAAACTGGCTCTCTCGCTGGCCGAGTATTTCAGCTTGCCGGTGGAGGCGATCTTCTCCCGCAAGCCGTTTCAGCCGTTGAGCCAGCAGGTCTATGGGCGCACCACTTCAGAATCGAGAGTCGTAATGAAATCCGAGGAAGCGGAATGAAAACTGAATTGGTCATCTTCGGTATGCGCTTCGGGATGGCAACAAGAGCGCGGCGCCGCTTGTTGGTAATGATGTTCTACGGGGTGTTCGGTGGCCTGTTACTCGTGAGCTGGCTTCGCGGGTCGCACACGGGTGGCGGGTTCTTGACTATTGAATTCACGCTCCTCGTTGGGCCCATTTTGGGAGGGTATTTCACGAGGATCGGCGTTCTGGCGCAAGGGCGTGGCCTTGTTGAGCTGTTTGAGCCCCGGAAAGTTTTGAAGTATCCCGACTCCGCGACAATTCTGCGCCCCTCAACCTTGCTTCGCCCAGTGGAAGACCATGACCCAGAACTGCGGGCTGATGAGCGGTCCGTGCGCCGCCGAGATCATGCCCACTACGTTTCGCAAAGATTCATTGGCGGCGTGGTGAGCGCAGCATTCCTTCTTGAGTTTTCAATCAATTCACACGCACCGGGCGAGCCGGGGATCTTCGGAATGCCAGATGTTCCCGCAGCCCGTATTGTTTACTGCCTTTTACAGATTGGATATATCGCCGTGATGACGCTGCCTCAAGCTATTTTGCTTTGGTCCGAACCCGACATGGAGGACCCCCAATGAAAACCGCCTTCGTCTTCCTTGGCATCCGCATCAACATCGCCTCGCAGGCCCGCCGCCGCTGGCTTGTCGCCATCCTCTACACTGCGTTTGCCGTGCTGGACTTCTTATGGTTCTATCTTGACGGAAATTCCTCCGTCGGCCTGCTGATCTTCGCCGCCTCTGCAACTCTGGCCCGTTTTATGGGCGGCAGAACCCACGATGGCGGGCTCCTTCCCTCGTATGAAGGCGGAGACGAACGCGAGCGCACCCGCCGCTACTACACCAACTACCTGGCATACAACT
>JARLGE010000133.1 GCA_031296215.1 Occallatibacter sp. | reverse complement strand
TCTACTAGACTCAGAAGGATGGCTGCCAGCTTATACATTGTCGTTGAGGGAGAGGACCCCGGCTACGACATCTTTGTCAACGGTCAGGGCCTGGCCCGCAACGAGGATGCTCTCGAGCGGCTGGCGGAGCGGCTGCGCGTGACGCCGCTGCTGGCGTTTTTTTCAGCCGATGAAAACTCGATGGCCCTTCTGACCGAGCAAGGCATTGCCAGTCCCGACTGGGCCCGGCACCTGCCCGAGCCGCAGTGGTTCGACGCTCCGGAAGGGCTGGCCACGGTGTGCGGGCTGCTCGAGTTCCTCAGGGCGAATCCCGCCGCGCTGGGCTCGGAGACGCCGCTGGTGCAGGCGGAACTGGGCGAGTATGAACGCGTCCTGCGCAAGACCGCCGACCATGGCCTGCACTGGCACATCGCAGTGAGCTGGCGTTAGAGCATCTGTGCGCAGATTTCGCCGAAGCTAGCGGGCGATGAGTTCTTCGTCTCTGGGCGCAAAGATGTTTCCCAGCCGCCTGATCTGCGCGCCCACGCCGCGCAGCTTCTCCTCGATGCGCTCGTAGCCGCGATCCATGTGATAGACGCGGTCGAGGATGGACTCGCCGTCGGCCACCAGCGCCGCCAGCACGAGCGACGCCGAGGCCCGCAGGTCGGAACACATGACGGCCGCCGCGGAGAGCCTCGACGGCCCGCGCACCGTGGCCGTGTTTCCGTCGACTTTGATATGGGCGCCCATCCGCACCAGTTCCTGCACGTGCATGAAGCGGTTTTCGAAGATGTTTTCCTTCACCTGGCTTACTCCCTCAGCCTGGGTGGCCAGCGCCATGAACTGCGCCTGCATATCGGTGGGGAAACCGGGATACTCCTCGGTAGAGATGTCGGCCGCGCGCAGCCGGCCATCGGCGCGCACGCGGACCGAATCGGGGCCCAGCAAGTCCACGCGCACGCCGGCCTCCTGCAGCTTGGAGATCACGGCGCCGAGGTGATTGTGATTGCAGTTGGCCACAATCAGGTCGCCGCCGGTAATGGCGCCGGCGATCAGGAATGTTCCCGCCTCGATGCGGTCGGGATGGATGCGATGACGCGCGCCGTGAAGCCTGGTCACGCCGTGCACACGGATGGTGGAGGTTCCGGCGCCCTCGATTCTTGCGCCCATGGCCGTCAGCAGCGAGGCCAGATCAACGACTTCGGGCTCGCGGGCGCAGTTTTCCATCAGGGTTTCGCCCTCGGCCAGCACGGCGGCCATCAACAGGTCCTCGGTGCCGGTCACGGTGATTCTGTCGAAGAGCAAGTGCGCGCCCCGCAACCGTGCGGCCCGCGCCTCCAGGTAGCCGTGCTCCTGGGTGATGGTTGCGCCCATCTTTTCAAGGCCCTTGATGTGGAGATCGATAGGACGGCCGCCGATGGCGCAGCCGCCGGGCATGGCCACCCGCGCCAGGCCACAACGGGCAATGAGCGGGCCCAGCACCAGCGAACTGGCGCGCATGGTTTTCACGATTTCGTATTTCGCTTCCGGATCGGAGAGGGTGCGGCAGCAAATCTTGGTGCGGTGCTGGGCGCGCCCGTAGCCCAGTTCCACCTCGGCGCCCATCGACGCCAGCAGCCGCCGCTGGGTCTCGATGTCGCGCACCTGGGGAATGTTTTCGAGGATGACCTCGTCCTCGGTGAGGATGGCCGCGGCCATGCATGGCAGCGCCGAGTTCTTGGCGCCCGACACGCGGACCGTGCCCAGCAGAGGATTCCCGCCGCGAATGACAAATTTGTCCATGAATGGCTGCGAACTCCTAACGTCCTTAGTGTAAATCCGGATGGTGGATGGGGCAGGGAAGAGACTGCGAGCCATTCGCTCCGGCCATAATCTTTCGCATCAATGGCTTGTCTATTTCATTCCGACAGACAATCCAAGATTCCGGAGGGGAAGGAAACTGCGCGTCCCATACAGTCGCGGACCGGAAATAAACCGATTTAGTCGATCATTCCGGGTTTATGATGATTAGAATTGTCAAATCCTAATTTCCGGAGTCATTTCCATGTCCAGATCTCCGTTGGTACCTTCTGGTCTCAGGATCAGTGCGTTCACGAGCGTAGCTGCTATCACAACTCTTGCGCTCCTCTGCCTCCCCGGCTGCGGCGGTGGCGGTAACAGCGGCGGCGGCGGCTCCAATCCCATCGGCGTCTCGGTAGCCGCGTCCTCGACAACCGTGAATGGGAATGCCACGGTAAAGCTGACTGCGACCGTATCCAACGACAGTAGCAACGCCGGAGTCGCCTGGACCACGCCGGCCGTTGGATCGCTCTCCAGCACGACGGCCCTCGTGACCACCTATACCGCACCCGCCGCCACCGCTTCTGCACAGTCGGTCACCCTCGCGGCAACCTCGGTAGCGGACAAGACCAAATCCGCCTCCGTCACGCTGACCATCAACAAGCTAGCACTCGCTGCAGTCGCCGGCAACGTCATCTATGGCAACGCCAACGCCAGCGTTTGCGCCCCCCCGGCTGGGCCCACGACCACGGTTTCCATCAATACCACGCCCGTGCAGAGCACGACCACGGACAGCAATGGAAACTTCTCCTTCGTGGCCGTTCCCCAGGGAACCTATATCGTTACCCCCTCGCTGGCGGGGGCCAACGCCCTCTTCACGCCCGCCACGCAGAGCGTTACGGTCGGCAGCGGCAGCGCGGTGGCCAGCTTCCAGGCCGTGGTCGGCTACTCGGTCTCCGGCACAGTGAGTTACACAGGAGCCGCGACCGGGCCGATCGAAGTGGCTCTGCAACCTCAATGCACCAGCGGTGGCGTTAGCTATTCCAGCGGCCCTTCTTTGGGCACCACAATCACCGCTCCGGGACCATTCACGATCAACGGCGCAGCGCCCGGCACGTATCTTGTCAAGGCCTGGAGAGATGCAGCGCATAACAACTGGCCGAATGCGTCCGATCCCACGGGCAGCACCGCCGTTTTCACTGTCTCCAATGCAGATGTTTCCAGCGTCTCGGTTGGGCTGGCCGATTCGGCCGCGGTCACTTTCCCTTCTAACGCTCCTTACCTGGGTGCGGCTCCATTCGATCAAGGCGTTGCTCTATCACCCGGCATCGTCAGCGATGGTTATAACCAGACTCCCACTTTTTGGCAGGCCCTATTCGACGGCCAACTGGAATTGGCAACCTCCTACACCCTGCAATGGAGCACCGATCCAAGCTTCAATCTTAATGTGCAGAGCAAGAGCTTCCCAGCGACCGGCGGGGCCGGAACCTGGGTCTTGAGCGGGCTTTCGAATGGCCAACCACTCTACTTCCGCTTTCAAGGTGTTGCGGAGAGCACAACCAGCCTTTGGTCCCCGAACGTTGGCCCCATCACCATTGGCGCACCCGCGGGCAGCATCACGACCAGCGGCCATGTCACCTTTGCCAACGCGGCTACCGGCCCGTTGTATATAGAATTCACGACTCTGACTACGCCACGCCAGAGCTACTACACATCGATTGCCAACCCGGTGAGTCCGCAAGCCTATTCCATCCAGCTTCCCGCCATTGGAAACTACTCCGCCGAGGCCTATATCGACCAGAACGACGACAACATTCTTTATGACAATGGGGATATGCTCCCGACGGGGTCGGTATACAACGTGGACGTTACCGGCAGCCCAGCGAGCAAGGATTTCAAACTGACTGGCGGTGGAACCAGCTTCCTCGACGCGCCATTGACGAATGTTCAGATCGTGGATTCGATGGGTCTCACGGAGCAATATGACGAGATCCTCGCAGTTGCCTGGAGCGGGAGCAAACAATTGACAAACATGGAACTGGTCTCGGGACCGAATGTGATCGTTCCCAAAGACTTCTACCGCTGCCCGTGGACATCTGCTTTCTCATTCTGCGGCTACTTCAATCTCGACGGCAATTCGTCGAACGTGGGCGACGCATACGGCTTCAAGTTCACCTACAGCGATGGAAGCTCCGAGACCGTCTCTCACACAATCACCAGCCTGCCGGGCAGCTTTGGCGCGAATCCGACTCCCGCCGGAATCGGCGCCAGCCTGACGCCCACCTTTTCCTGGACCGATCCACCGAACGCCGGCAACTATGGTTACACCTTCGGGATTAACGGCTGGGAGATACCGGCTGCAGGATGGGGAACTTTCTCCGACTCCATCGACTCCGTCACCTGGGGAATCGACCCGACCGGAGGCAGCGATCTGCCCTCAAATCCGAGCTTGAGCAGCGGAGGCAATTACAACTGGTCAGTGGGCGCCACAGACAGCAATGGCAACGGCTCCGCTTTATCCGTTGGATACAATCCGGGCTATACCCGCGTCACTCTTCCAGATGCCAACCCAGCCACCTTGGGAGCGGCGACTGTCGGCCAGAGCTATTCGGGGACGATCGTCGCCACGAACGGCAGCGCCTCCGACGCCTTTACCGTCTTTGGCCTCTCCGACGGCTTGACCTCCTCCAGCAACGGCGGAACCCTGACCATCAGCGGAACGCCGATTGCAGCCGGCACGATCACCTTCCAGGTCTTTGTAATCGACAATACCAACTACTGGTGGGGTCCGGTCACCTACACCATCAATGTGGCCAACTAGCAGCAGGCCCTGCTCCCCGGCAACCACCAACCCGAGCGCATCGAGGCTCCGTCCCAAGGACGGAGCCTCTGCACGTTTGCCGATGATTTCCCATTGTTCGCGCAAAATGAGAATGAAAAGGATGAAGGGAGAAGACTGGCCATGCCGCC
Source organism: Occallatibacter sp. (assembly GCA_031296215.1). Taxonomy (GTDB): domain Bacteria; phylum Acidobacteriota; class Terriglobia; order Terriglobales; family Acidobacteriaceae; genus Telmatobacter. Next base: position 12,180 of record JARLGE010000133.1, on the reverse strand, counting down.
GTACTTACAGCTCCAGCACATTGTCCTCAATCGCCAGGCGGACGTTGCCGTCGGATTTGGCCAGGCGTCGGACGGCTTCGGGCTTGTCGACTTTGGCTTTGAGCATGACCAGCGCCACGGGGACGCTGCGGCCGGCGCTCTTGATGGTGTGCACAGCGGTCTCGCGATCGATCCTGCAGGCGCACATCAGGATGCGGATGCCGCGCTCGACCAGCTTGGAGTTCTGCATGTGCACGTTGACCATCAGGTTCTCGTACACGTAGCCCAATCGCGTCATGGCGCCGGTGGTGATCATGTTCAGGACCATCTTCTGGGCGCTGCCGGCCTTCATGCGGGTGGAGCCGGAGATGACTTCCGGGCCGACTTCGGCAACAATGACGATATCGGCGGCGGCGGCAATGGGCGTGTCGTGGTTGCAGGTGACCGCGGCGGTGTGGGCTCCGCGGGCGCGGGCATAAGCGACGGCGGCTACCACGTAGGGCGTGCGGCCCGAGGCGGAGACGCCAATGACCACATCCTTGCGGGTGGGTCGGCGGCGGGCAATGTCGCGTTGTCCCAGCTCTTCGGAATCCTCGTTGACCTCGACGGCGGAGGCCAGGGCCTTGGGTCCGCCGGCCATGATGTACTGGACCTGTCCAGGAGCGGTGGAGTAGGTGGGCGGACACTCGGAGGCGTCAAGGGCGGCGATGCGCCCGCTGGAGCCGGCGCCGATGTAGATGAGCCGGCCGCCGTCGCGCAGGCTGCGGGCTACCTGGTCGATCACTTCGGCGATCTCTGGAATCGCCTTCTTCACCGCCGCGGCGACCTTCGCGTCCTCATGGTTAATAATCCGCGCGATCTCCATCGCGGACTTGGTGTCAAAGCCTTGAGAAGCCTCGTTCTGGCTCTCGGTGGTCAGTTGCTGGAGCAGGGAGGCCTGATCTTTCTTGGTGTCGTTGGTGAGGGTGCCGGCCGTCTCCTGCATCGTCGAGCTGGTTAGCATGCGTATGTCCCCAACGATTGATTGTATCTGGAAAATGCGCAAGTCCAGAGAGAATTCTCGATGCGGGTAACCGTTGCCGAGGGGATGGAGAGACGGTATCGAGAATAAGGCGCAGTGACGGTATGGCTAAATCGATTGACGAATGGAATTGTGAAAAGCGGGCCGGATTTCCCGGATGAGCTGGCAGCTCCGGTCCGGCCAGGTGCGGTTGGTCAGCAGCACCACGGCAACGCCGGCCTCGAGGTCGATCCATAGGGAACAGCCGCTGAAACCGAGGTGGCCGATGGAGCGCGGAGAAAAGAAGCGGCCGGAGGAGGATTCCTGCGAAGGCGTGTCCCAACCCAACGCGCGCGAACTGCCCGCCGGGCCCTGGTGCTCGGCGAACAGATCGATGGTGGCTTTCTCGAAGAGGCGCGCCGCGCCGCCCTGGCTGCCGGTTGCGGTTGCCGCTGCCAGAACTTCCTGGGCAAAGCTCAGCAGGTCCGGGACATTGGAGAAGAGGCCGGAGTGGCCGCCAGCGCCTTTCAGCAGCCAAGCATGCTCGTCCTGTACCTCGCCCTGGATGCGGCGCATGCGCAACGTGCGGTCTTCCTCCGTAGGCGGAATGGCCGCGCGGGTGGAGGGCGCTGGACAATAGCCGGTCGAAGACATGCCCAAAGGAGCGAAGACTTCGCGGCGAACCCAGGAAGCCAGATACTCTCGCGTCAGCACCTCCAGTGCCTTGCCCAGCAGGATGAAGCCGGGATCGGAGTACTCGGCGCGGGCCCCCGGCTCGGCCTCCAGGGGCAGTTCCAGGCAGGCGCGATAGAGCGCGGCCGGGGTGGTCGAAGTGCGAAAGAACTCCGCGTAGCCGGGCAGGCCGGAGTTATGAGCCAGTAGGTGGCGCAGCTTGACGTGGCGCGCAAATTCCCCCGGGGCGCGTCCCACCACAAAGCCCGGGAGCAGTTCGCCCAGCGGCATATCGACGTCGAGGAGTCCGCGCTGGTGGAGCAGCATGGCAGCGGCTGTGGTGGCCGCCACCTTGGTCAGGCTGGCCACGTCGTAAACTGTCTGCGGCGTGACGGCGGGGGCGTCCTCTTCATAGGTGAAGCGGCCCAGCGCGTCCTCGAGCACCACCCCGCCGCGAGCCACGACGCCAAAGGCGCATCCGGGAAAGGCGCGGGCGGCGATCGCGTCGCCGAGCACCTGGTAAGCAGCCGCGAACTGGCGGGCTGGAGCAGCAGCGGAGAGAGCGGGCGTGGTGATGTCGTTGGCCATGGCTTTTCTGCATCCTACCGCGAATTCTTCCGCGCCGCAGTGATGCAAAGCGCATTTTTCTCAGCAGCCATGGCAAAGAAAGCTGTTCGCCGCGGTGTGCTGACGCTATCCTTGAAGGCGTGCAGCGAGTCTATTCAGGAAGACACGCCAGGAAAACAGACGAAGAAGACAGCTACTGCGGAACCAGGGTCGATGTATGACGAAAGCAAGCCCGCTGAGTGGCTTCGTCCTTCAAGAAGAAGCCACTTTCAGGACTTTCAAGAAGGCTACGGTGACTTTGGTTCCGCTCTAGTGCTGGAGGGTTGCATGCAGGTGCTCGACAGGGCGTTGACGATCGCAGCAGCGGCGATTCTGGGGTTCGTCGCTTTCCATCCATGTTCCGGCCAGAGCAGCCCAATCCAGGCTCCCGCCACGCCCCCGGCAGCCGCAGCGCCGGCCGCATCCGGCTCCGAGGCAGACCAGGACGACCCCGCTGCTTCAGCGGCCGCGCAACCCGCAGCCGCGTCCGACGGCTCGCCGGCGTCTGCGCCGCGGCAAAAGATCTACACGGTCCCCGAGGGGACGAAAGTCCTGCTGCAACTGCGCAGCGCCATCAACACCAGGAGCGCCAAGCCGGGCGACGGCATCTACCTCGCCTCGACCTTTCCCGTGGTGGTTGGCAACCGGGTGATGATTCCGGCCGGGGTCTACGTGCAGGGGGTGGTGGACCGGGTAACCCGCGCTGGCCGCGTTAAGGGAAAGGCGCAACTGGACATGCATTTCACCTCCATCATCTATCCCAATGGAACGGTGGTGGAGATTCCCGGGATCGTCAACAGCCTTCCCGGCGCGGAAAAGCAGACGGTCAAGGACAACGGTGAAGGGACCATCGAGCAGAACGGAGACAAGGGCCGCCACGCAGGCGAAGTGGCCAAGATCGCAATCCCCACCGGAGGGACCATCGGATCGATCGGCGGGCTGGCCGGCGGCCATCCCCTCGCCGGCGGCCTGGCGGGGATTGCAGCAGGCGTGGCCGCGGCCGGCCTGGTCTCGTTGTTCACGCGCGGCGCCGATGTCAACATCCCAAGCGGAACCCAGGTGGAGATGTCGCTGCAGCGCCCGCTGGTGGTGGAGGAGGAGAACCTGAGCGGGTCCGCGCCGGCAATGCTTCCCGCGGCCAATCAGCCCAAGCCGCTGGAGAAACCCAACCGCGACCGCCTGCTTTGCCCTCCAGGCAGCCTCGGCTGCCAGTGACTGCCTTACTTCTGCCGTCGAACAGCAGACGCGCCCCCTTATGCCGATGGAAACAGGACACACCTTGGTGTGGGCCGGCCGACGATTTTTGAGACATGAGGGGAGTGATTTTCCGGGAATGGAATGGCCTGGGGATTGCGGCGATTCAGGGGCCTCGGTTCGAGGCCTGACAAGCCCGTCCCGGGCCCTGGGAAACGGGGCGGCACAGTCTGGAATAAAGTGTTACTTTTATACAACACGCACGGTTACTTTTAACATAACAAACGAGGTTACTGTTCTGATCACACCCCCAGAGGTCATCTGAGCCCTCTGTTTATTTCTGATAATTCACTTGCTTTTATGAATTTCCATTGCTTAGAATCCGAAACCAATGTCCCTTCACGTCCAATCGTCTAAAGTTCCCCGGGGATTCACCCGTCGAGCGGGTCTCAGCATTAGAAGACCGACCCGGTATCGGGCTGAGAACCCAGACCTTCACTGAGGTCACGTTTGGTGCGTCCAGGGAAGTTGAGAAGCTGCGCATGGCCCCGGAGAGGTCTGTAAGAGGGCTGCGCGGACGAAAGCCTGGAGGGTAGCTCGATGTCCGACCGTGGAATGAGTCTCTTGCGGAAGTCCCATATCCTTTTTGTTTTGTCGCTGGTGGCGATGTTCAGCCTGTTTACTTCGGCCGTCGCCCTGGCTCAAACTACGGTTTCGAGTCCGGCGTTCAACCTGGGCAATGTGGTCATCAACACCACGGGTCCGACTCACGGGATCAGTTTGAAGAACACCGGGGCTTCCTCCATCTCGATCACTTCGGTTACCGTCAATGCCGGAGGTCCGTATGGCGTGGCCGCAGTCGCGAATATTCCCTGCGGCGCCACCCTGGCCGCGGGCGCCAGTTGCAATGTTGGCTTCAATCTCAGCCCGACCACGCTGGGCGCGCAGCCGGCGGGTACGCTGACCATCACCAGCACCGCGCCCAACAGCCCCAACACCGTATCGCTCAGCGGCAACGGGGTTCCGGCGACGTTTGTGGCACCTTCGCCTCTGGCTTTTGGCAACGTGGTGGTCGGGGAACCCAGCCTGGCCAAGTCGGTAACGCTCACCAACAATCAATCGACGGCCCTGACCATTGCCTCGATCACCCCGTCAGCCGGGTTTGTGGTGAACTCGGGAGCGCCGACCGCATGCGGCGCCACGCTGGCCGGGGGCGCCAACTGCACCGTCTCGCTTACCTGGACGCCCGCGGCGCTGGGTGCGCTTGCGGGCGGCTCGCTGACCATTACCAGCAATGCGCCCAGCAGCCCCAACGCCGTGACGCTGACCGGCACCGGGATTGTGCCGGCAGCCGCCGCACCCGCGGCGGTTAACTTCGGCAACGTGGTGGTGGGCGCCAGCAGCGCGCTCAAGACCGTCACGCTGACCAACAACCAGGCGAGCAGCCTGACGGTCGGCTCGCTGGCTGTAACCGCGGGAACGCCGTATGCAATCGATCCCTCGTCGACTTGCCTGACTCCCACGGTTGCTGCGAACGGCGGCACATGCACCGTGAATCTCACCGTGACGCCGGCCTCGGCGGGCGCACAGCCTGCCGGAATGCTGACCATCAACACCAACGCCAGCAACTCGCCCAACACGGTGACGCTTTCCGCCACCGGCGTCGCATCGGTTGTGTTCGCTCCGGCCTTGCTCGGCTTCGGCAACGGCGCGGTGGGAGCCACCAGCGCCGCCAAGATCATCAAGGTGACGAATAACCAGGCAGGACCACTGTCGTTCACGGGCAATGTGTTCAATGGGCCGTTTGTACTGGACGCCAGCGTCGTGACCCCCTGCCCGATCTCCGGTGGCGTGCTCTCAGGCTCGCTGGCCGCCGGCGCCAGCTGCAACGTGGGCATCGACTTCGCGCCGACCGTCACGGGCGCAACCAGCGGCGGCCAGATCACGTTGCTCGACAACGCGCCCAGCAGCCCGCAGGTTCTCCCTCTCTCCGGCACCGGTGTTACAGCCTTGCTGGTTGCACCTGCCGCAGTCGGCTTCGGCAACCAGGTGGTGGGAACCACGAGCGCGACCAAGAACGTGACACTGACTAACAACGAGGGCGTCTCAATCAACCTGACCTCGATCACCGCGTCGGCGCCCTACGCCCTTGTTGCGCCCACCATCGGCCCAGCGTGCGTTCCCGGGGGCTCCCTTGCCGCCGGTGCCAGCTGCAAGTTCGGCGTGACCTTTGCGCCTGCGAGCATCGGCGCGGCCGCGGCCAACTCGGTGTCGATCGTCGATTCTGCCCTCAACAGCCCGCAAGCCGTGACGCTTACCGGTACAGGCGTTGCGGCGGTGACCCTGCCGGCGGCCCTGGCATTCGGCAATGTGGTCATGAATCAGCAGGCGAAGAAGAATGTGTGGCTGGTCAACAACCAGAGCACCGCGCTGACCATCGCTTCGATCTCCGGTTTCAGCGGCGGCTATAGCCTCGACACAGCCGCCACCACCTGCTCGACGATCATCCCGCTGGCGGCGGGGAAGAACTGCGCCATCTGGGTCGACCTGACGGCCACCTCGATTGGAGTCCAGCCCGCGGCCTCGTTTACCGTGGCCTTTGGCGGCGGACTGGCCTCGCAGGCGGTCACCCTGACCGCAAGTGCAATTCAGCCGGTGTTCCTGGCGCCCAGCTCGGTGGGGTTCGGGGCAACATTTGTGGGACTGACAAGCCTTGCCAAGACGATCTTCCTGACCAACGAACAGAGCGTGCCGCTGACCATCAATTCGGTCAACATCACGGGCGCCGATCCCAACGATTTCGCGGTGACCAGTTCCTGCCCCACCGCGCCGAGTACTCTGGCTGCAACCGCGGCCTGCCAGCTCTTTGTCACCTTCAGCCCGATCGCTTCGGGCACCAGAACCGCGACGCTGAATATAGCGGATAACGCCGCCGGGAGCCCGCAGACGCTTGCGCTCACCGGCCCCGGCAACGCGCCGGTGCTGGTGATGCCGAACACGACCCAGACCTTCAATGCGAACGTGGGCACCACCAGCACGTTTAGAACTTTCACCATCACCAACGAACAGCCGAACACCCAGCTGCACATTTTCAACTTCAAGTTCACCGGCCCCTTCATCCAGTCGGCGACCACCTGCCCGATGTCTCCCGCGACGCTGGGCGGACTGGGGGTAGTGGCGTCCTGCACACTCTCGGTTCAATTCGATCCCGCCATCGGCGGCGTCAGCAACGGCCAGTTGCAGGTCCAGGACGATGCGGCGACCACCCCGCAAGTGGTCAACCTGACCGGTAACGGCACCAATCCGCTGACCATCTTGCCGACGGCGCTTTCGTTCAGCGCGCAGACGGTCGGCACGGTCAGCGCAAGCAAGATCATCACGCTGACCAATCACGAGAGTCAATCGGAGACGTTCTCGATCGCCGCGGCAGGTTCGCTTGCGGCGGCCGATTACCAGGCCAACAGCAACTGCGCCACGGGCGTGATTGCGGCCCAGTCGTCTTGCCTGATCTATGTCAACTTCTCGCCCACCTCGGTCACTCCGAGCACCACGCGCGGCGGTTCTCTGACGATTACAGACTCGGCGCCGGGAGGCGCGGCGCTGGTCGCTTCGCTGACCGGCTCGGCAACCGCCACCAATCCTCCTCCGGCTGTGTCCTCGGTTTCGCCGGGAGCAGGGCAGACCGGGGCCGTCGTTCCCGTTGTCATCACCGGCAACGGCTGGACCCACTTCACGAACTCCTCGGCTATCACCTTTGTGGAGCAGAACAACACCAGCGTTGCCTGCAACATTGCGGTCAGCGGAGTGACGGCGGTGAACGCCAACACCCTCAACGCCACGCTAACGCTGAGCGGCACGTCCTTTGGCGGCTGCAATATAAACGTCAAAACTTCGCTAGGGGGCGGCAAAACCGAGTCGGCCTCGCTGATTTCGGCCTTTAATCTTTCCGAGAGTCCCGGTCAAGCCATCACGCAGCTCCTGCCAGCCTTCGGCACGCAGGGCCAGATGGTGAATGTGGCCATCACCGCAACCGGCACGAACTTCAAGCAGGGAGTCACGATCGCCAACTTCGGCGACGGCATCACCACGAACTCGCTCACCGTCGTGGACGCGACCGATGCGGTGGCGAACATCACCATCAGCAACACCACCTACGTTGGCTACCGCACGGTGACCTTACAGACCAACGGCGAGTTCGCGGTTTCCGGTCTGGTCGCAGGGCATCCGGCCTTCCAGATCGGAGCCAACAACGCCACACTGGTCAGCGTGAACCCGCCCTCGGAGCCGCAGGGATTCAGCGGCACGGTCACGCTCACGGCCACCGGCACGCACTTCCTGCAAAATGCGACCACGGTCACCATCGGCGGCGTCATTGTCGGCGATGTCAACGTAACCAGCGCAACGGTGGCCGTGGCGCAGATTGCCGTGCCTGCCAATGCTCCCATTGGCGTTCAGAACGTACAGGTTGCCACGGGCGGCGAGATCACCGGCCTGGGCAACGCCTTTACCATTACCGGAGCCACGCCTGCCCTGCTCAGCGTTGCGCCGAGTTCCGGCGTTCAGGGACAAAACAATCTGGACGTCATCATCACCGGCAACTCCTTTACCACATTCAACGTGGGCGCGCTTTCGTCCGCATTCACCGGCGAAATCACGGTGAACTCCACCACGGCGACGACGGCGCACACCGTGGACGCGAATATCTCGATCCACGGCGATGCGGTCGCCGGTCCCATCACGGCAACGCTCATCAACGGCACCACCAACTTCCCCTTCACCTTCACGGTTACTCCGTCGAGCGCTTCCATCGTCAACGTGACGCCAGCCTGCATTCCGCAAGGCGGGCAGTTGACTCTGAACGTGACGGGCTCGAACACCAGCTGGGTGCAGGGTACGACCACTGCCACGTTCTATCCCGCCGGGGTTCCAACTCCCAGCGTGGATGAAGTGACAATCAACAGCGCCACCAGCGCAGCTCTCGCGGTGGCTGTGCCCACCACCACCCCGCCGGGGAACTACGGATTCTACATGGCCACCGGCGGCCAGGTTGTGAGTTCCACGATGTGCGTAACTGCCAACACGCCAACCGTGACCATGAGCCCGGCCAACGGCCTGCTGCCCAGCGGCGGCGCGGTGAACCAGTTCACGGTCAACTTCACCGGCCAGTTCACAAAGTGGGGACCGACCACCCTGCCAGTGATGGCCGGCGAGGGCGTCACGCTCTCCGCCTTCAACGTACTCAGTCCGTTGAGCGCCACGGCCACGGTAACCATCATCTCGGGGGTCAACGGGACTCCCACTGCTACTGGACCACGCCTTGTGACGCTGACGACCGGCGGACAGATCGTGACTACCTACTTCAACGTGACGCAGACGCCAGTCGGCATCGTCGATGTGGAGCCCTGGAATGCGCAGCCCAGCACGAACAACCTCAACGTCGCAATTGTGGGCCTGAACACGCACTTCAACCAGGCGACAACGCAAGTTCTGTTCGGGCCGCAGATCACCGTCAACAGCGTCGTGGTCGCGGACGCCACGCACCTGACCGCGAACATCAGCACCAGCTACATGCTCAGCGGCGTTCTGACCCCATCCCCGTCCGGATGGCAGAACATCTTCGTCAACACCGGCGCGGAGCAGGTGATGAGCGGCTTCCTGGTGGATTATCCCGCCCAGCCGAGCCTGGTCAGCGTCTCGCCTTCCAGCGGTGCGCAGGGCCAGACCCTGAGCGGCGTGGTGATTACCGGCTCCCTGACCAATTGGGTCCAGGGCACGACAGAGGCCATCCTGGGCGCTGGGGTCAGCATCTCCAACCTGACCATCAACAGCCCTACCACGGCCACGGCCACCATCGCCATCAGCCCCACTGCGCCCATTGGCGGCAACACGGTGGTGATGTACACCGGCTCTCAGATCGTCAGCGGGGCCGGGTTCAGCGTGACCCCCAGCGCGTCTTACATCCAGAGCGTTGAGCCGAACTTCATCTGCCCGGCGACGCCGGTGAACAGCATTGCCGGCTTCAACTGCACCGCCGGCGCCCCTCCCACCGGAGTGCCGGTAGTAGCGCAACTGCAAACCGTCACGCTGAACATTGTCGGCGTGGGCACGCATTGGCTGCAGGGCGAGACCACCATGAGCTTCGGTCCCGGCGTCGTTACCGACCAGCTCACCGTCTCCAGCCCGACCACCGCGCAAGCGCAGATCACCGTGCTTTCCGTCGCGCCGGTTGGCTTCGCCACCCTCACCGCATCTACCGATGGCGAGGTCGTGTACCTGCAGCAAGCCATCGACATCGAAGAGGGATCGCCGATTCTGCTGGCCATCTCGCCGGCAGGAGCTCAGCAGGGCACCAGCCTGACGCTGCAGATTCTGGGTCGTTTCACTCACTTCACCCAGCTCGGCACCAAGATCACCTCGGCCGCCTTCAACCAGGACATTACGGTCAACTCGATCAACGTAATCGATTCGGAGAACATGACCGCGAACATCTCGGTCAGCCCGCTGGCCTATGTGGACTTCTCGAGCCCCTGCGGACACGTGCTCACCGTCACCACGGGCAACGAACAGGTCTTTACCAATCCGCCCGCGCTGAACAACTTCTGCGTTGCGCAGGGCGCCGAGCAGATCAATACGGTAACCCCGGCAGCGGGCGTGCAGGGATCCACGGAGTCGGTGACCATCACCGGCTCGGCCACCGACTTTGTGAACGGCGAATCCCAGGTCAGCTTCGGCGACGGCGGCATCAGCTTCGGCACCGTTGTGGTCAACAGTCCCACCAGCCTGACCGTGCCGGTGGCGATCTCAACCTCTTCGGCCGTGGGCTTCCACACCGCGACGGTGACCACTCTGGGTGAAGTTGCGACGCAGCAATTCGCCTTTACGGTGAGCCCGGGCGTAGCTACGCTCAACGAGGCCATCCCCAACCAGCTAGAGCAGGGAGTATCGTCACAGGTCGTCCAGCTCATCGGCCAGTACTCGCACTTCAGCGCAGCGAGCACAGCCACATTCGGCGCGGGCATCGTCGTCAATTCGGTGTCCTTTGTCAACGCGACCGAGGTAGACGCAACCATCACCATCGATCCGCTGTCGTATACGGGCGGCCGGCTGGTTACGGTTTCCACCCCCAACGTCTCGTGCGCCTATCAGCCGCCGGCCGGCAGCAACGCCACTGGTGTCACCTACGAGGGATGCACGCCAGGTGTCAGCACCGGCACTGGCAAGGAGATCGTCGACAACACGGTCTTCGCCATCATTCCAGGGCCGGCGATTATCTCCAACGTTTCGCCCAATACCGGCAACGAAGGCCAGGAAGTTGTCTTCAACATCACCGGCTCGGCCACGCACTGGGCGCAGAACTTCACCCAGTTCTACATCGCCGGCGGCGGCTACGACCTGACCATCAACTCGGTGGTGATCAACAGCGCCACCAGCGCCACGGTGGACATGAACATCTCGCCCACCGCCAACCCCGGCGCGCGCTCCATCTACATGGTCACCAACGGCGAGTCGCTGACCGATAGCGGCGCCTTCGTCGTCACCGGCGGCGTCCCGGTGATCACTTACCTCAGTCCCAACAACCAGCAGAACAACCCGAGCACCGGAACCACCGGCCTGCTGGTGGATATTTACGGCCTCTACACCAACTGGGTGGCCGGAAGCACCACGGTCAGCTTCGGCCCCGGCATCACCGTCGAGACCTTCCAGGTGGACAACGCAACCCATCTCGAAGCGGTCATCAACATCGCGGCCAACGCCCAGGTCGGGTACCGCACGGTGGTTGTGCAGACCGGAACTCAGGGCCTGACCAGCAACTTCCTGGTCTCGGCGCCGGCGCAACCGCCGACTCCGTACATCTGGTACCTGTCGCCCGGCTCGGCGCTGCCAGGCCAGACGCTGACGATCACGTTCAACGGCGCGTACACGCAGTGGAATCCGGGAACAGGGCCGGCCTGCGGACAGAACGGCACCACGCTGACGGGCTTCAATGCCAGCGTCACGGTGAATTGCTTCCAGGTGACCAGCCCAACCACGGCGATTGCCAACATCACCATCAGCCCGACGGCCAGCGCCTCGGTGAGCGATCTTACGCTGACCACAGTGGGCACCACCAACAATCCCAGCACCGAGGTGGATAGCGTGACCTTCAGCGTGGTGATCGCGCAACCCACCCTGACCATCGTCGATCCGGGATCGGGCTTGCAGGGCGCAACCAACCTGCTCGTCAACATCCTCGGACAGTACACGACCTTCGACGCAACCACAACCTTCAGCTTCGGCCAAGGCGTGACCACTGTTGGTCCGCCAACGATTCAAGGGCCAACGATTGCCACGCAGCTGATCAACATCGATCAACTAGCCAACCTTGGCGGCCGCAGCGTGGTTGCCAGCACACCGGATGCCGCGGCGATCGCCCAGGTGGTCGGCGGGGCGGGCTTCTCGGTCACTCCCAGCCTGGCGCTGATTGCGTCCATCACTCCCAACACCTCGCCGCAGGGCACTACCATCACGGTGGATGTCCAGGGCCAGAACACGCACTGGAATGCCTCCACATCCTTCCAGTTCGGCGACGGCATCGTTGTCACGAGCACGAAGGTCAACAGCGCCACCGATGCCACGCTGACTCTGGCCATCCCGGCCCTGGCCGGTGAAGGACCTACCGGCGCCAGCGCCCACACCGCCGGTGAGGTGGCCAACATCAGCAACGGCTTTGTGGTGACCGCGGGCACACC
>JARLGE010000015.1 GCA_031296215.1 Occallatibacter sp. | reverse complement strand
GAAAGGTGCCGATGGGGCGGGTGCGTGTGCGCCACATGAGAATGCGCTTCGTGGACGTGACTGGGTTCGTGCGCAGGCTCGCCGGGAGTGAGGACATCGACTTTGGTGGCGGCGATCCCGCCGCGGGTCACCTTGCGCATTTTGAGCTGAGCGCCCACGTTCAACGCTGCCGCCGTCTGCTCAAGATGAGCGAAGGGAACGCCGGCGTCGACCAGCGCGCCCAGCAGCATGTCGCCGCAAATGCCGGAAAAGCACTCCAGATAGCCAATACGCATCGGAACCGATTCTAAACTGTCTGCTAGGCGCCGCGCCGGGCAAGGATGTCGGCGGGCAGGATTGCGTTCATCGATCCGCTGCGGAAGCCGGTGCAGTCGAGCGTGACATATTGGTAGCCGGCCTGCTTGAGCGCCATCGTGATCGCGTCAAGCATCTCCATTGCGAGGGCGCGGGGCAGCTCGGCGCGCGCAATCTCAACGCGGGCCAGGTCCCCGTGATGGCGGACGCGAAACTCGCGGAAGCCGAGCTGGCGCACAGCCCCTTCGGCGCGCTCCACCTGCTCAAGCACTTCGCGGGTAACGGTGCGGCCGTACTCGACGCGCGACGAAAGGCACGGAGCAGCGGGGCGATCCCACAGTGGGTAGCCTGCAGCCCTGGCCAGCGTCCGCACTTCCAGCTTGGTCAGGCCGGCGTCGGCCAGTGGAGCGAGAACGGCGTGCTGCTCAGCAGCGCGCTGGCCAGGACGGAAGTCGCGCGTGTCGTCGGCGTTCATGCCGTAGGCGATATGCGAGAAGCCCAGCTTCGCGCCCAGCGCTTCCATCACGGCGAAGAGTTCGTCCTTGCAGTGGAAGCAGCGGTTGGCGTCGTTGCGCTGATATTCGGGCCGCTCCAACTCGTCCGTGGCGACCACGCGCAGCGGCATCTCGATCGACCGGGCAAACGCGCAGGCCAGCTCCATATCGCGGCGGGCCAGGCTGGGCGAATCGGCCAGCACGGCCAGCATGCGCGCGCCCAGCAGGCGGTGCGCAGTGGCCGCCAGAAAGGCCGAGTCGACTCCGCCAGAATAAGCCACCATGAGGCCCGGCAACGCAGCCAGCCGGGCTTCCAGCGCGGCCAGGCGCGCGGGCGTCTCCGCTTCGCCGGAAGAGGAATTCGGCGGCCCGCCGGCCTTGGGAAGATCGGTTTGTGCGCTTACCGCCATGGGCCAGATTATATGCCTTTGCCGGCGTCGGAATCCTTGAAGGGCTGCTGCGGCAGATGGATACTAAGGAAAGAGGACGGCAAGCATGAGTGAGTATGTGACTTTAAAGGCGGCGGACGGGCACTCGTTGAGCGCCTACGTGGCGCGGCCCGGGGGCGAACCTCTCGCCGGGCTTGTGGTGGTGCAGGAGGTCTTCGGCGTCAACCCGCACATTCGCTCGGTGGCCGACGGCTATGCGCAGGATGGATTTCTGGCAGTAGCTCCGGCGCTGTTCGATCGCGTGGAGCGGGGCGTCGAGCTGGCCTATGAGGGCGCCGATTTGCAGCGGGCGATGAGCTTCATCCCCAGGTTGGATGTGGAGCAGGCCTTGCTGGACATTGCGGCTGCGCTTGCATTTGCCGCAACCGCGACAGGGAAGAAGGTTGGCGTTGTCGGCTACTGCTATGGCGGAACCCTGGCCTGGCTGGCCGCCTCGCGCCTGCATGCGGCGGCTGCGGTGGGCTACTATGGGGGCCGCATCGCAAACTATGCCGACGAGAAACTGACTGCGCCGGTGATGCTGCATTTCGGCAAACAGGATGCGCACATTCTGCCCGAGGCAGTCGAGCGGGTGCACGCCGCGCATCCCGAGGTGGAGATCCACTGGTACGACGCGGGGCACGGCTTCAACTGCAACGCGCGCGCCAGCTTCAACCAGGCGGCGGCGCGGCAGGCAAGGGAGCGCTCGCTCAACTTTCTCACCAAGCATCTGGGTTAGCGAACTCGCCTGGTATGTGGCAGATGGCAAAAGCCCCGTGTGCAGGGGGCCAACAATCACGGCTTGCCGGCTACCTTGCGGTTGGCGCGGCAGCTTTCTTCTGCCCGGCCCAGCGCCGCTTGACGGCCTCGGCGATGCGCTGGCGGCCTTCAGGAGAAAGATATCTCTTCTTCTTCGCAGCCTTGGCCGGTGGGGAAGCAACTTCCGCCGCTGCCCTCCTGGGCCTGCCGGGCTTTCTTTTTGCCGGAAGCGCAGAAATGCCGCTCAGAATGGCGCGCGCTCTTTGCAACTCGCCTATCTCCCGATCGATGCTTGCCAGAATCTCTGAAATTGCCATGAAACCTCCTCATGGTGCAGGTTATTGTCTTCTAGGTTTGGCTAACTGCTTGCACCGCCAGAAGCCATTCCTTGCTCCCGATACACCACTCGAATCCATCCGTCTGGGCAAACAACCCGTACTCTCTTTCTTGAAATCATAGCAAGGTGCGAAGCGCCCGCCCAGCACTGACCGCACCAATCAAATTACCCATCGGAGTGCGCGCCAGGGGGACCAACAAGCCGGCTTCCGCGTCGAGGCTCGACGGGAGCTGTCTCTATGTAGTGGAATGTAGGCATCGGCCTGACGGTTCACATCCTGTCGGCCGCCGACTCTGCGCAAAGAAAGGTAGTTCCCATGACTCCCCGGGTTTGTCTTTCCCTTTTTGCTTTCGGCGTTTCATTCAGTCTGGCCTGTCCTGTCTTCGCTCAGGCCCCGGCGGCTCCTGCTTCGCAGGCACCGCCCGCGAACAGACCACCCATGCCGACGCCGCATGTAAATGCTCCTTTGGGCGACATTCCACGCATGCCCGGCGATGGCAGCGGCGCTTACAAGACGCACCGCTATCGCGACCTGTTTGCAGAACAGGGCCACACGGCGGCGGAAAGCAAGGCGAAGATCGACAAGGCCTTTCAGCAACTATTTCACGGCGACGGGCAGGAGGAGCGGCTGTACTTTGAGACCGGCGTCAACGAGAACGGGCCGCTGGCCTACATGACAGACTGGGCCAACAACGACGCGCGCACCGAGGGCATGAGCTACGGGATGACGATCGCCGTCGAATTGGATAAGAAGCGCGAGTTCGACGCCTTGTGGAACTGGTCGAAGACGTACATGCTTGTAACCGACCCCAACAATCCTTCTGTCGGTTATTTTGCATGGTCGATGAACACGGACGGCACGCCGCGATCGACAGGCGCCGCCCCGGATGGGGAAGAATACTACGCCATGGCGCTCTACTTTGCGGCGCACCGATGGGGCAATGGCTTGGGAATTTATAACTACCAGGCCGAGGCAGACAAGATATTGCGCGGCATGCGCCATCATCCGGTGCTCGCCGCGACCGGCCCCTTCCGCATTCATCCGGACGAGCCGCCGTTCACGCCCCCCGACCATCCTTGGCCGAGCCCGAACAACAGCGCTCGCGAGAGAGAGATGGCGGCAAAGGAGGGTGCCGCGGCGACTCATGCGCGGAGTTTCTGGTTCAACCGAGGCCCGCAAGCCGAATCCATCGGACCCATGGTCGATGAGGCGCACTTCATGATCCGCTTTGTCCCCAATGTTGCCGGCGGCAACACCGATGCCTCCTATCATCTGCCTGCCTTCTACGAGTTATGGGCGCGCTGGGGCCCCGTCGAGGACCGCGCCTTCTGGGCCATGGCCGCGGATGTAAGCCGCGATCTCTTCTTGAGGGTCACCGGGCCGGAGACCGGTCTTGCGCCGGATCGAAGCAACTTCGACGGGACCGAGGTGATGGGCTGGGATGGCAACCCCACGCCGTTCAGTTATGACTCCTGGCGCACAGTCAGTAACTGGTCGGTCGATTATGACTGGTGGCAGAAAGACTCGCGCGAGACGGTATTAAGCGACCGCTTGCAGAGGTTCCTGGCGAGCCAAGGCATCGACAAGTTCGTCGATCAGTACACACTGGACGGCAAGCCGCTCTCCACGCGGCACTCGGCCGGCATGGTGGCCACGGCCGCCGTGGGCAGCTTTGCGGCCACGCCGGGGCCCACCTCCAAAGCATTTGTCGACGCACTCTGGAATATGCCGGTCCCCTCAGGCGAGCAGCGCTACTACGATGGCATGCTCTACCTGATGAGCCTGCTGCATTGCAGCGGAAACTTTCGCATCCTGGAGCCGCGGGCAAGCCTGAGAACAGGGCACGGCAATCGCTAGAGCCTTGTGGTCAAGGACTCTGCTTGACCCTGCTGCTGCTCCATCCCGGCGGCCTGGGCTGCGCCATTCCTGCCAACGGATCCTACCAGACCACATTCCTCGCCGACGCGCAAAGGAATATCTTCCGGCAGGGGCCGCAACGCCGCGCGGATCTGTCCCCGTCAAGCTCACCCCGGCCGGCGAGCGCATGAAGCTGCGCTACACCTTCGACATCTTCAACTTCTTCGCGCTGCTCCACCCCATCATGAGCACCGTCATTCCCTGTGGACCGAACGACGCGCCCAGCAACCCCGCCTATGTGGCCAAGTTCGCCCTGGCCCTCATGACCCTCACCAACCCGGACATGTTGGACAGCACCCTCTACATGCCCATCACGCGCGACCTATCCGCCGGCAAGCGCGCGCCTCCGTGGCGCTGGTGCAATCTCCAGATGCGGTGACGGCCACGATTGCCGCGGGTAAGGCGGTGCGCTCCGCGGCAGCCAGCCTGACCAGGCCGATCACCCAGGGACTCTGCCCGTGACCCAAGGGCTTTGCCGATAAACGAAAAGGTTCCGATGAGATTTCTTGCCCTCTCTTTGGTCTTGTTTATCGTCACGCCCCAGATTCCGCGAACCAGGGAGAAGACTGCCGTCGACTCGATGGATCTGCCTCTGGCGAAGCCGCAGTTCTCCCCCGTTCATATCGACGAATCCGCATACTACCGCATCGCCGAGCGCGTGATTTACAAGTCCTATCCGGTCTATGTACCTGGGCGCGAGCCGGCAGGGTACATGGTGCGGTTCAAGACCGTCGAGCAGGAGGTGGCCTTCGACCCGTCGCCCCTGAAAACCGCAGGGTAGGTCTCCGCCGGCGAAGTTGTCTTCAACGCTCCCACCTCTCTTCACCCGGTTTTCTTCTCCGCCCAGGACCTCGGCGATTCGGCCGCCTTCAGCCGCATGCACCTGCCGGTCGCGAAAGATGGAACCGTCCCCTTCGCCCGTTGGGTAGTACGGCAGAAGGGCTCAGCCGCCACGCACGAGGACTGGTTCGTTCCGACCCGTCTTGAACCGGATTATGTTCCAACCGGTTTTAGAGGCTTCGACGGAAAAACCCGTTCCATTCCAGGGCATCCTTTTGGCCTTGCATTGACGCCATCCGACCGCGGCAATTTGATCGCCTTTCTCAAGACCCTCTGACGCGGACCCGTTCCCGGCCCGCCATTCCCCCTTCTCTCTGCCCTCACCCCTCCAGACATAAGTTCGTTCTTTGAGAATCTTCACGCTGCCCTGAAACGATTCCGAGCCGGGCCCCACTATCCCTCGTGCGACAACCTCAGATTCCGATGTTCCGCACCTCGAAGGCCCCTGCGGATCTGTGCGTCCCATGGCTTGATGAGCCGTGGCAGGCGCATTTCTGCGGCCTGACAACACCCCCATCGCAATCGAATCTCACCTCCGGAAAGGAACATCCATGACTTCCCCCAATGACAAGAATGCGGCCTCGGCCAATCTTGCGGCAAAAGGATCCATTTCCCTTGCCAAGCTCTCACCCGAACTGGCGCGCAGCAACTTTCATGCCCTGCTGCTGGCCAACCCCAACTACTTCGGCAACCTGGCCGAAAGCAAGTTCAAGTCCATCCTGAGCATCCAGGGCGACACCGCCTACGAGAGCCTCGGCTGCGTCGGCTATAACCCGCAGTTCGAGCAGTTGCGCGCCACCATCAACATCAAGCTCGATGGCGGCTACTCCGGCGGCATCTGCAGCGCCGGCTCCAACGAGTATGTGCGCTTCTACCTCTCCTACGACGGGGGAACCACCTGGCTGGATCAGGGGTTGACTGCCGTCAACGTGTTCGACGTGCCGGGGCCCAAGCCGCTGGAATACGCGGTCACCCTGGGCATCAGCCCTAAGGAGGATTTCTGCTTCTTCCAGAACCTTCCCCTGGTCCGCGCCATCCTCTCCTGGAATTTCCCTCCGCCGGCCAACTCCCCGGCCTGGGTTCCGGTATGGGGCGATACGCTCGACGGCCAGATTCAGATCGACGGATATGAGCTGATCCCGTTCCCCATCTTCCTCGAGGCTGCCAAGGTCACGCTGCCGGAAGAGTTCTCGCAGGCAATCGATCTGGGCCAGAGCCTCGAGGCCGCCAAGCCCAAGGCTCTCAGCCCCGCCGATTTGCACAAGCTCTACTCCGGCACCTCCGTCCCGCAGCATCGCTATCTGGCCAAATCGCTGGCGGCGGCCATCAAGGCGCCCGCGGCGCAACTGGGCCAGGCCAAGTCCTTCGCCGGCATCTCCGATATCGATCTCTCCGGCCTCGTTGGCTCGGTGCTGAACACCAACGGGGACACCGCCTACGAGCAGTTGGAGTGCGTCGGACTGAACCCGGCCACCAGCCAGTTGACCGGCGTCCTCACCATCAAGCAGAGCGCCGGTTACGCCGGCGGCCCCTGCACAGCCGGCAGCACTGAGTACGTGGCCTTCTGGGTGAACTGGGGCGCGGGCTTCGAGTACGCCGGAACCACCTCGGTGAGTGTGCACGACTTCAGCGCCATTCCCGCCGGCGGCCTCGACTACACCGTCTTCCTGCCCGTCAATCTGGCCGACCACGCGCAGCCCTGCGGCGACGGCCCGCTCATCGCCACGGTGCGCGGCGTCCTCTCCTGGGACACGCCGCCCTCGACAACCAACCCCAATGCCCCGGTGGTTTGGGGAAACAGCCTGGATGGGCTGATCCTCGTTCCTCCCGGCCCGGCTGTCTCCGGCGGCAATGCCGTGCCGTTCCTGGCCAGTGTCGGCGCCGTCGACGTAACCGAAATCGGCAGCGATGGGCGCATCACAAACGCCACCATCAACGCTGAGACCGGCCTCGCCTTCCCCTGGGGCCCCTTTGTGGACTCCCCGTTCGGCGGACAAATCTCCCTCGCCGGCGTGATCTTCAACGGAACCCTCAGCTCCAAGTACCGCATCATGAAGGCTCCGCACGGCTCGGGAAGCTTTGCTCCGGTCATCAACGGGACCGGCGCTCTGAACATCACCATTCTCTCCTTCCCCGGCGGGGTCCCGACCGAGACTCCGACGACGATCTTCCCGGATGTGAACGGCTACTACACCTACCAGAACGTCGCGCCAAACAGCGTCATCGGCGACCTGCTGGGCATCTGGACATCTGCCGCTTCCGACACCGGCAACGCGTACGACTTGCGCGTCGACCTGTCGGTCAACGGCAATCCCGCCGACGACATTCACAGCAACGTGGTCACCGTGCTGATCAACAACCAGCAACCCACGGCGCTGCTGACCATTGTCGGGGAATGCGGCGAGTTCTCGCCGGGAGACACGATCACCGGCACGTTCACCGCTACCGCCACGGATTTTGGAAGCTTCTCGTTCCAGATCCTTCCCACCATCCCGGCTGCCGGAGCCATCGTCACGCCTGCCGGAGGCAGCTCTTCTTACCTCGGTGGCGTCATCGGCGATCCCGGCGTCAGCGGCCAAACCGTCACCATCGACACCACCCACATGCAGGATTGCGGCTACTCGTTCACCCTGTATGTCTACGACCGCACCAACGTCGGCAGTGGCGAGACCGTCAACTGGAACTACGCTTCGACCGGCTTCTGCCTGCAAGGCGGAAGCTAGAACCGAATCGTCAATCTTCCCCAGAAGCAGACGGGCTCGCTTTTCGGAGCGGGTCCCGTCTGTGCCCTTAACGCATGAATCGGAATCGAGATGAACGAAATCAATCCAATTTGGCGCTTTGTCCTCTGTGCCCTGGCGCTCTGGCGGGTGACTCATCTGCTGGCCGAGGAAGATGGTCCCTGGGATCTGATCGTGCGCCTGCGCGCAGGTTTGGGCTCCGGCATGTTTGGACGCCTGATGGATTGCTTTTACTGTCTGAGCCTCTGGCTATCGCTCCCCCTGGCTATCTGGCTGAGCAGCGGCTGGATCGGGCTGCTGGTAAACTGGCAGGCACTTTCGGGAGCGGCTTGCCTGCTTGAAAAGGCGACGCAGAAGGCCGAGCAACCGCCCCCCGCAAGCCTTGCCGGAACGGAAGTCTTTGAAGGAGAAACCTCATGTGCTGTGGTCAAAAGCGAAGCGCAATGAAAGTGAATGGAACCGCGCCGAGTTCCGCCCTCAACCTTCGCTACTTCGGCCAGTCTATGATCCATGTGCGCGGAGCTGCAACCGGAAGCCTGTATCAATTCTCGCCCATGCTTCCGGTGCAGCCGGTCGATCCGCGCGACGCGCAGCCGCTGCTGGCCAACCGGCTGTTCAGGTTGTCGCGATGAGCGTTCCGGCGCCTCTTGCACCCCCTCGCCGCAGCCCCGGCCCCCGGTGCCCCGCCCTGGGCTCCGCCAGGCCGCGCGGGGTTCACCTTCCCCGGCTTTCGTCGATGCTATACTCGTCTCCACCCAGATTTGCGGAGCCGGTTTTGCAATTCCAGTCCTTCGATGCAAGCTACGTGGAGAGTCTCTGCGCAGGAGACCCCGGGACACAGGCGCACTTCGTTGGCTACTTCTCCGATCTGCTCCTGGTCAAGCTTCGCTCGCGGCTTCAATCCCCGCAAGCGGTCGAAGACGTGCGCCAGGAGACGTTCGCCCGGGTCTTCTCGGTCTTGCGCCGGGACGGCGGTCTGCGCCAGCCGGAGCGGCTCGGCGCCTTCGTCAACACGGTTTGCAACCACGTGCTCTTCGAGCATTACCGCTCCTCAGGCCGCAGCGAGTCCCTCGATGAGGAAGGCCGGCCCGAGTTGCCCGCCCTGGGGGCCACTGCTCTGGACCTGGTTGCCACCCGTCAAATCAAGGACAAGGTCCGGGAGATTCTGCTCGATTTGCCCCTGCGCGACCGCTCCCTGCTGAAAGCCGTTTTTCTCGAAGAGCGCGACCGCGATGAAGTCTGCCGGGAGATGGGCGTGGATCGCGACTATCTGCGTGTGCTCCTCCACCGGGCCAAGCAGGAATTCAAGGCCGAGTACGTCAAGCGGATCGGGTATCAGTCTCCCCTGGGCGCGAATGCTTGAAAGGTTCTTTGAAACGGTAGCGCTGCCGCCGCCACTATGGAGATGTTGTGCAAGGAGTCAACAGCACGGGGATGGGATCGATGGAACATAGCGAAGCAGTTGAACAGATGACCGCGGAACGGTACCTCCTGAACGAACTGGCGCCCGATGAGCGCGAGGCGTTCGAGGAACACGCCTTCGACTGCACCGAGTGCGCCCTCGATCTTCGCGCCGGAGCCGCGTTTGTCGATGAGGCCAAAGCCCTGTTGCCGGACCTCACGGCGACCTTATCAGTGCTCCCGCCGGCAAAAACCCGCAAGCAGCGGACAAATCGGAATGATTGGTTCTCCTGGATGCGCCCCGCCTTTGCCGCGCCCGCCTTCGCTGCACTGCTGCTCGTCCTCGGCTACCAGAATCTGGTCACCCTTCCCGCCTTGCGCGCGACCGCAAACCAGCCGCACCTGCTTGCGTCGATCCCGCTCCGCGGCGCCACGCGCGGTGCCGATCACCAGGCCATCACCGCCGATCGCATCCACGGCGTCGCGCTCCCATTCGACTTTTACCGGCAGACGGACACGGCGGGCTACGCCTCCTATTCCTTTGACCTGTACGATCCTCAAGGGAAGCTCGCCTGGAGCGGAGCCATCGCCGTCCCGGATGACCGCGAGGGCGGCGGCCAGCGGATATCGCTGGCGATTCCAGGTGCAATGCTCAAAAATGGCGCATACACTGTTGCAGTCACCGGAATTGGGCCTCGTGGGGAGCGCACCGAAGTCGAAAGACAAGTCTTCGATCTTCATGTAAACGACTAGAAGATCTTCCTGAATACGATGGAAAACTCCGGGCATCGACCGGAAAGAAAGTGAGAACGCGCATGAATCAGATTGACGGACGCACCCACCATTACAACGCGGAAGCGACAGTCATCGAAGGCCACCTCGAGCTCCCGCTGCAACAGGAGATCGGCCGCCAGGCTCACGCCAATTTGGCCCCGCAGGGCGGCTACATCTCGCGTCGCGTTGAGAACTACCGGTTGGGCGAGGTCATCTCCATTCGCTCTGGTTACACCCAGGTCGCCGGCAACCGCAGCGACAAGCCCGGAGAGGGATGGAGCACCCTGACCACGGTCGTCGTCGAGGGCCTCAACGTGCTGGAAGTGCTTACCGCCGACCGCGTCGTCGGCCAGATCGTCACCGACCATCCGCCCCAGGGTTATGTGCCCACCATCTCCTTCCTGGGCACCCGGTTCGAGAATCTGCGCATTGCCGGCCACCCCGTCAAGCTGGACCTGGATCTCGGGATTCTCGGCCCCAAGCCCGCCAATGACGAACCCTTTGGCCCCGACGCCGACCTCAAGCGCCGCATTGCCGGCCAATACAACCGTATCCGCGAGAGCAAGAGCCTTCCCGCCGACATGCTCGAACGGTACAATCGACTTTCCTCGTCTCTTGGCTCCCCGGAGGAGGTCGAATGTTCCTTGGTCAATCAAGCGTCGGGCGACTACCCTGGTCCCTCCTTTGGCCACTTGATCCATATCCCCGACTTCGGCTGGATAAGCCTGGGCAAACTGAGAGTGACCTACAAGGAAGTCAAGGCGAAGGGCGAGACCCACCGCAAGACCACCGTCCACCTGACCATGGTCGATCTGCATCTTGGCTGCGCCACCTCGGGGACAGGATCGGCCGGAAGTCTCTCGACCAACGGCCAAACCGTGCCATAGAGAGCGCAATTCTGCTGAAGGCCCGCCGCACGCGCCAGCCGTTCAGGGGACTGGCAGGTGTGCGCGGTTGGTTCGCAAGCGGAGGTCAAGGTCTGCACTCCCCGTTGCTGTACGCCCTTGTGCTCGTCGCGCTGACTCCCCTCAAGGACACGCGCCCCGTCAGTGCCCCGGCGAGGTATGAGCTGGCCACGCAGCTCTTTCAGCAGGGCCATCTTGAAGAGAGTCAGAAACAGGCGGAGATCGGATTCAGGCAATTCGGAACATCGAGCCCCGAGTGGGCAGGTAAGTTTCGACTTCTGGAAGCGGAGTCCCTGCTTTTCCGTGGAATGTATCCAGACGCCTTGAATCTCCTTGCCGCTTACCAGCCCGGCTCCGGTGACTCGGAAGGAAAGATCCTCAAGCTGGCAATCGAGGCTGTCGCTCTGACGCGCGAGCAGCAGGTGCTTCAGGCTCATAGGAAACTCGCGCAAGCCGACGGTATCTGCCAAGGTACGGCGTATGCGACCTGCGGCGAAGCGCTCAGGGCGCATGGCATCCTGGCCGGCCAGGAGGGAGAGCTTTCCGAGGCACGGAAGTTTTTTCTTGAGATGCTCGCCCTTGCCCAGACCCATCATGACCGCTTCCTGGAGGGAGGCGCGTCGGCGAATCTGGGCTGGGTCGCAATTCAGGTCGGTCATTTCGACGAAGCCGTCGACTGGTCGAACGCCGCCTATCGGTCCTCAACCGGGTTGGGGGACGAGAACACGGCGCAGAAGGCGGCAGGCAACCTTGGATGGGCTTACTTGCAGTTGGGAGATGACGAGAGGGCGCTGGAGCAGTTTCTCAAGGCGGAGGAGAGCGCGCAAGCGGTCGGCAACGTAAGCAGCCAGCTCGGTTGGATGAGCACCGCCGGCTACGTCTATCAAGATTCCGGTGACTTGCCCCGCGCCACGGAGTCCTATCGCCGTGCTCTCGACCTCGCCAAACAGATCGACAGCAAAGAAGACATCGAACATGCGCTCGAAGACCTGGCGCAGGTATCGGTCGATTCCGGAAAGCTCGACGAAGCCAGCGCATACATCGATCAGGTCGCGCCCATGGAGCAGGCCGGCGGCAATCGCCCCAGCGCCAACGTGCTGTTGACCCAGGGCATGCTGGCAGCCGCGCGACGCCAGAACCCGCAGTCCGACGCGCAGACCGGCGCCCAGCAGGCCCGCCAGGCGGAGTCGCTCTTTCGCGCCGTCCGCAACAACTCGAACAACCCCACCACCACCCGCCTGGGCGCCGGCCAGCAACTGGCGCGGCTCTTTCAGGCGCAAGGCAACACCCAGGCCGCGGAGCAGATGTTGAAGGCCACGCTGGCCGACTTCGAATCGGCTCGCGCGCAACTGAAGAGCGAAGAATACACGCTGCCTTTCGTCGCCAACGCCGCCGGCATCTACGACGACTACATCCGCCTGCTGGTCGGCAAGGGCAGAACCGAGGACGCTCTGACTGTCGCTGACCGCAGCCGCGCCCGAACGTTGGCCGAGGGCCTGGGCGTGGCGGCCGACAAGACTTCCTTCCAGCCGGGAACTTTAGAGCCCCGCCGGATCGCGCAAAAAACCGGCGCAACGCTGCTCTTCTACTGGCTGGGCGAGAAGCAATCCTGCCTCTGGGCCATTACGCCCGCCAGGGTTGCATTCTTTCCGCTGCCCGCGCAGGCGGAAATTGCTGCTCGCGTCGAGCGCTACCGCAACGCTCTTCTCGATGTCCAGGACCCTTTGCAAACCGGCAATGCGGATGGGCGCGAGCTCTATCAAATATTGGTCGCTCCAGCCGCGGCGCTCATCCGCCCCAACCGGCCGGTCATGGTCCTGGCCGACGGCGCGCTCAACCAGTTGAACTTTGAAACCCTGCTCGTTCCCGGCCCCAGTCCGCAGCCCGCCCACAGTCCAGTCCGCAGCCCAAACTTGCATTACTGGATCGACGACGCCACGCTGCTTTCAGCGCCGTCCCTGGCCATGCTCGCCGCGGCAAAACCCGCACCAAACGTAACGCGCAGCCTCCTGCTTCTCGGCAACCCGGTCTCTCCCAGCGACGACTTTCCCAGCCTTCCCCTGTTCGGATTCGAGATGAAGTCCGTTCAAGCGCACTTTGACCCTCGCAACGTAGCCGTGTTCAGCAGCGAGCAAGCCACTCCCGCGGCCTACCTCTCCAGCAATCCGGCGAAGTACTCCTTTATTCATTTTGTCTCCCACGCGGTTTCCAGCCGCACCGACCCCCTAGATTCGGCCATCATCCTCTCCGGCGCCGGGGCGGGCGCGGACTCCTACAAGCTCTACGCCCGCGACATCATGCGCCGCCCCATCGACGCCCGCCTGGTCACCATCGCAGCCTGCTCCGCCAGCGGAACGCGCGCTTATGCGGGCGAAGGCCTGGTGGGCCTCTCCTGGGCCTTTCTGCGTGCCGGCGCACAAAGCGTCATCGGCGCTTTGTGGGAGGTGAGCGACGACTCGTCGCCGCGCCTGATGAACGCGCTCTACCAGGGGCTTGAAGACGGCCAGACGCCCGCGGCCGCGCTCCGGGGCGCCAAACTCGCTCTGCTGCATTCAGACAGCAGATTTCGCCTGCCTTTTTATTGGGCTCCGTTTCAGATCTATACCCGGCGGTGAGCCCGACATTGCCTGCATGCGGGGGCGGGGTCGCGCACCATCCGTATCGAGCCCAACGCGCCGCTGGCCCCCGCGCTGAAAGTTGCGATGCCTCTCACCGTTACGGGTGGACTGAATGGCCGCGCGGTCGTGGCCGCTCATGGCGCGGCGGTGTAGAAGGAATCGACATGCTGCGCGACCCCGTTGAAGTTGATATAGAGCCGCGCATAGATGGTCTCGCCGTTGGTGGGCAGCCCCTTGGCCGTCGCGGAGGTTCCAACCGTTTCGTGCGAGTTATACAGATCGTTCGAGCCTGCTCCTGTGCTGCCCAGCCAAAGCGAGTAGCCGCTTGCCCCGCTGGTCGGGGTCCAGTTAAACGTCACCGTGGAGCCCGTCAGCGTGCTGCCCGGCGTCGGAGACGTGATCGCCGACTGCGCCTGTGTTGCCGCCTTGTAGGTCGAATCGCTGGACACCGCATTTCCGTTAAAGATGGTATAAAGCCGCGCGTAGATCGTCTCGCCGTTGGTAGGCAGCCCGTTGGCGGTCGCGGAGGTTCCAGCCGTTTCGTGAGAGTCATACAGATTGATCGAGCCTGCTCCCGTGCTTCCCAGCCAAAGCGAATACCCGCTGGCCCCGGAGGCGGCAGACCAGGTAAACGTCACTTTGGGGCCTGCAAGCACGCTGCCCGCCGCCGGCGCAGTCAACGACGCCTGCGTGACCGCCTTGTATGTCGAGTCGCTATGCACCGTCACCTTGCCGAAGGTGGAATAAAGCCGTGCGTAGATCGTCTCGCCGTTGGTCGGCAGCCCGCCAACCGTGACGGATGTGCCCGTCAGTTCTCCTGAGTCGTGGAGGTTGTACGAGCCCGCGCCCGTGCTCCCCAGCCAAAGCGAATACCCGCTGGCTCCAGTACCTGTCCATGCAAAGGTCGCGCTTGCGCTCTTCAACGTGCTGCCCGGCGCCGGAGCGGAAAGGGTCGCAGGAGCAACGATCTTGTACACAGCAATTCCCATGTTCGACTGCGAAAACCCGGCAGCGACGGCGATGGCCTCGATGGTTTCACTGGCTGAAACTGGAATTGCAGCGGAGTATTCTGTGGACCCGAGGCCGGGTGTGGTCCCATTGGTCGTGTAGTAGATCGTCGCATCCGGCGTCGCCGAACTGATCTTCACGCTCTGCGCCGAGCTGTAAGTACCCGCCGCGGGGCTGAAAGTCGGTGTAGAGGCAGCCGGCGTTGCCGAAATTGCCTGGTAGCTGGTCGTATTGCTGACCTTGATCACGCCGCTCACATTCACCGGCTCAAAGTCGCCGAAGGTCAGTTGCTCCAGACACCGCAGGTCATTGTCGTCCCAGCCGGAGTCGGGCGTTCCGATCAGGAACATGCGGTCGCCGCCGTTATCCGCGAGGATGGCGCCATAGTCGCGAAGCGCGGTGATGATGACAGCAGACTGCGGGCTGCTCGAGGCACAGGATGGGTTAGCCACTCCGGCCTTGAGCCGGAAGATTTCACCCATCGGCGCGCTGGGAGAGGAGCAGGATGTGGGAGGGTCTGCCTGATCCAGCAGCCCGTTGCCATCTTCATAACCCCCGGTGCAACTGCCGTAACCCGCCTGAGCCGTGGCGGGCCACACGTGACGAGCAAGCGTGTGCGGCAAGGTAAAACGAATCGGATGGGCAACCAGCCCCGCGGCAACCTCCTGATATGTGACCAGCAGCGGCGTAATCGGCAAACCGGCGGCGTCCGAGGTCCCGTTATCCGGCGGCGGCATCTCGTAGGCCCCGGCGCCGGTGCTGCTCAGATTCTGCCAGTACGCATTGCTGCCGTCGGACCACGGACCGTTGGTATAGGCCGTTCCCGTGAACTGCGCCGTCCACATCTCCCAGAGCGCGCACGGGTTGCCGCCGCCCGGCAACTGCACCAGCAGCGAATGGCCATCGCCAATGTAGTTGGTGGCGTTGGAAAGGTTCTGCGTTCCTTCCACGGTGGCGTACCAGGGCCATGGCCCTGCGGTGAAGTAGCTCTGATATTGATAGGTGGTGATCGGCTCCAGCGGCTGGTTGTAGGGGATATACAGGAACGGTATGCCATTCGGCTGCGGCAATGCAGTCGAACCGAAGCCTGGCCAGACTGTATCGCCGGTGTAATAGGACATATCGATCGCCGGAGACGTATCCACGGGAAGCCCAAGCACCTGGGTATGGAAGATCGAATCGCTGGGAAACAACTCACAGCCGCCCTGCGGCGTGTTCTTGCCCGCAATTGCGAACGTCAACGCGACATCCGCCGTATTCGAAGCGCCGTCGGTGACGACGAAATCGACCACATATCCGCCCTGCCCATAAACTGTGCCGGTGATGGCTCCCGTCGATGGGTTCAGCACCAGACCCTCCACCAGCGCCGCATACGACTGGCTCGTCGACCAGGAAAATGCGTAGGGTGGTGTTCCCCCGGATGCCGAGAGCGTGCAACCGCCGTAGGCAACATATTGCGTTCCGTTCAGCGCCGATCCCGTGCATGTGCCAGCCGAGAGAGTGAGGGCCGAACCCCCGGACGCTATTGGTCCTGAGCCGGCCGCAGCCGGAACTTCGTTCCCCGCGCCCTTGAATGTCTGCCAGGCAGCGGCCGCTGCGCCGGGCGCTGCAGAACCAAGCGCCGCAATCATGGCCAAAGCGAGCAGCCCTCTTGCCTGGCCGGCCGGACGCAGATGAAGATTGACCTTGGTCATCGTTTCCTCTCGGGAATCGGGAATGAATGCCGTCGCAACCATGGTAGTCGCTTCGCATCTCCGGGGCAGGTCTGTTTTCTTTGCGATCACCGGAAATCTGCAAGCGCTCTGGAAGGATGATCCGCCTTGTCCAGGCCCTTCATCCTACCGATTCGTCTCATTCCTGCGGGTCGAGAATCTGCCGGGTACTTCACAGATCAGCCCCCATTTCTCACAGGTACTGAGTCCGTGACGATTTGCCTGTACGGCAAGTGGCTTTCTACGGTTTTTGCGCTGGGGTTGACCGGTCCAGGTAGTTTCTGACGTGGGACGGCGTGTTTGGATCATTCCATCGGGGGTTTTGCGGATGGCTCCGCCAGTCCAGTACATGGACCAGGGTCGAAGTGGAGTTGTCGGACCGCAGCGCGCTTCGACAACGCAGGGCACGGAAGGCTTGGCCGAAAATGTCTTTCCAGCGATAGGTTGAACTGAGTTGGAGGAGGATGCGGCGCACGCCGATGCGCACGATGGCTCCGATCATGAACAGCTTGAGGCGGATGGTATCGACTTGGGCCTGGGCCCACTCGGCGCCATTGAGGCCCAACCGGCGCGGGCGACCGGCTATCGCTGAAGCAGCCGGCCGGTCCACCAGCTTGATCGTGCCATCCACCTCGCGCAACAACAAAGCACCCCCGTCGCTCGAGACTTGGCCGGCAGTAAAACCAGCTTCCACGCGCCGCGAAAAATGTGCTGTAAATGCGAACGATTCTTGGTTACACTCAGTCATCAGAAAGGCCGCCTCCGCACGGCAGAAACCACGTCTCGATAACGCAGTTATGCCACGATAAGACGGCCTTTCCAAGTCCTCTTTCTATCAACAGGCACCGCAATCAACACTCCGCCTGTGAGAATTGCGGGCTAGTCCTGAAGCGAAAGCCCTGACCGCGTATGCCGAGCACTCTTCAGCTTTTCGGACCGGTGCACTTGGCCATCCTTGCCGCGGTCCCGCTCCTTGCGGCCATCCTTGCGGCGGTGCAGCGAAGGCTCGCGCCGGGTTCGCGCGGGCTGCGGTTCGGGCTGGCACTTGTTCTTTTCGTGCAAGGCGCGGCATATTACCTGAACTTCGCCTGGCACGGCGAGCGGCTGTTTCCCAATCACATGCCGCTGGAGCTCTGCGATGTCACGCTGATGCTTACCATCCTCGCGCTGTGCACGCTCAAGCCGGCGATCTTCGATCTGGCGTATTACGGCGCGCTGGCGGGAGCCACGATGTCGCTGCTGACTCCGAACCTTTCAGAGCCCTTACTCTCGTTCATCACTGTGCAGTACTTTGTAAACCACGGCCTGATTGTGGCCGCCGCTCTCTACCTGGTGTGGTCGGGCCAGGCGCGGCCGCGGCCGGGGTCGGTCGCCAGGATGATGCTGTGGGTGAACCTCTATGCTGTCTTTGCCGGCGCCTTCGACTTCTTCTTCAAGACCGACTACATGTTCCTCGGGGCGAAGCCGCAGGCGGTGACGCTGCTCAGTTTTCTCGGACCATGGCCCTGGTACATCCTGGTGTGCGAACCGGTCGGATTGGTCCTCTTCCTGTTGCTCTATCTGCCCTTCCGGCAGGCCGCGGCCTTGGCTCCTGATCCCGTTGCCGAACCGAATGAATGAGCTGGTCGCCCCAGGCCCTGACCGCCGCGGCCGATGAGACGTGGACGCTTGACGAGGCTCACGCCCAGCTGAAGCCGCTCTTTTGCAGAGGAATGGTGCGGATGCGCTTGCCCGTCGCGGCGAATATGGCGTTGGTCACCGCAGGTAGAATCGGCGGCAGCGTCGGCTCGCCCAGGCCGGTCGGTGCATAATCGGTCCTCCGCCAGTAGACGTCGATGGGCGGCACCTGCTTCATGCGTAGAATTGGGTGGTTGTGGTAGTTCGACTGCTGCACGCCGCGGCCCTCGGCCAGGGTGATCTCCTGCGCCAGTTCGCTCAGTCCGTCGATCACGCCGCCGTAGCCCATGCTCTCGGCCGCGCGCGGATTGATGATCTGGCTGCCCACGTCGCCCGCGGCCCAGACGTGGTGCACGGTGACTTTGTTGTTCGCGTCCACGCTCACGTCGGCCACTTCGGCAAAGTAACCCAGGTGGCAGAACCAGGCGGCGATTCCCATCCCGCGGCCCGGTTCTTTTGCCCGTTTGGCCCAACCGGATTTCTCCGCCACCAGCTCCAGAACGCCCTTGAAACGCTCCGGGATGAGCGCCTCGGCTCCGGTCGGCTCATGGTCGCCCACCGCGTCCTTGCCGTCTGACTTCCAGGGCGCCCGTTTGTTGCTCAACAGATCGAGCTGGAACTCGAGCGGGTCGCGCCCGGCTGCATGGGCCACTTCGTCCAGAAACGACTGTGCCACCCAGCAGTAGGCGTTGTCCCCCGGTGCGCGTAGCGCCCCGCAGCGCAGCATGAGCGGCTGCGCGGAGGTGTAAAGCGCGTAAGCCGGCGCAAAACCGGAGGGGTACGTGTCTGCCCCGATGCCGCCGCCAGACGCCGCGTGCTTCTCATCCCCATAGGTAATGAGGTGATGCCGCCAGGCAGTCACCTTGCCCCCGGCGTCGAGGCCGGCCTTCAGGCCAACCGTCCCCCCCGGCCGGAAGGGGTCGTGGGCGATGTCGTCTTCGCGGGACCAGAGCAGCTTGACCGGCACGCCGATCCGCTTTGCAATCCAGGCGGCCTCAACCGCGTAGTCGTTCTGTAGCCGCCGGCCAAAGCTGCCGCCGCCGCGCACCATGTGGGTGACGATGTCGCTTTCCTTGATGCCGAGCGAGCTGGCTACCAGGCCGCGGCCGTCGACCGGCAAGGTGCTGGTGGTCCACATCTCCAGCTTGCCGTCTGTCCAGTGGGCGGTGCAGCCCTGCGGTTCCATGGTGGCGTGTGCGATGAACGGATATTGATAGGTGGCCTCGACAACCTTGGCCGAAGACTTGAGCGCGCCATCCACGTCGCCATACTTGCGCACTGTGGTTGCGGGCGGCGCCTGCAGAAGCTCGGCGGCGCGCTTCTCGAACCCTTCACTGCTCTGCCCTGTGGCTGGGCCCAGGTCCCACTCCACCTTGAGTTGCTTGCGCGCCTTCTGCACCTGCCACCAGGTGTCCGCCACGATGGCGATCCCCGGCTCCATCCCCGGCTCCCATGGCGTGAAGGCCGCCGGGGCGATGGTGCCATCGATCACCAGGACGTGGCGCACGCCAGGCAGCGTCTTGATCTGATCCAGGTTGGCCGTCTTCACCTTGCCGGCGAAGACCGGTGCCTTCTCGATCGCTGCATAGAGCATGCCGGGCAGCGTCACATCGATGCCGAAAAGGGGCTTGCCGGTGACAATAGCGTGCGTGTCCACGCCCGCTTGCGAGTGGCCGATGATGTGGTAGTCCTTTGGGTCTTTGAGCTTGACTGAGTTCAGCGCGGGCGGAGGCAGAGCGGCGGCTTTGTCGGCAAGCTCGCCGTAGCTGGCCGACTTGCCTGAAGCCTTGTGCAGCACATGCCCTGCTTCGGTTGTACACTCAGCCGCGGGCACGCTCCAAGTCTGCGCGGCAGCGGTAATGAGCAACTGGCGGCCCGCTGCGCCAACGCGGCGCATGGGTTCCCAGCCCATGGGGGTGTTCGCGGAGCCGCCGGAAAACTGCGGTCCATACTTCTTCTCGTCCAGATCGGCCTGCTCGACGCGGACGTTTTTCCAATCGACATCCAGTTCCTCGGCGATGAGCATGGGCAGCATGTTGCGCATGCCTTGGCCAGTCTCCGAGGCGCGCGCCATAATCGTGACAATGCCATCCGGAGCAATCTTGATGAAGGCCTGCGGTGTAAGGTCTGCCGGATCGCCGATCCTTTGAGCTGCGGCGAGCGGTGAGCGATAGAGATCAAGCGCCAGGCCGCCACCGGCAAGGGCGCTCAACTGAAGAAACGATCTGCGATCGATGCGCATGGTTCGAGCCTCCCCTCTACTTGTTGGTGGTGGAAACTGCAGCAGCAGCTTCATGGATGGCTTGACGGATGCGCGGATAGGTGCCGCAGCGGCACAGGTTTCCGCTCATGGCCGTGTCGATCTCCGCGTCGCTGGGATGCGGCGTATTTGCCAGCAGCGCCGCGGCGGCCATGATCTGGCCGGCCTGGCAGTAGCCGCACTGCGGCACATCCAGCGCCTCCCACGCCACCTGCACGGGGTGCGAGCCATCGGCCGAGAGCCCCTCGATGGTGGTGATCGCCTTGCCCTCCGCGGCGCCTGCGCGGGTCAGGCAGGAGCGGGTCGGCTTGCCGTCCAGGTGCACCGTGCAGGCCCCGCAAAGGCCCATGCCGCACCCGTACTTGGTGCCGGTGTAGTGCAACACATCGCGCAGCACCCACAGGAGCGGCGTGTCGGGATCAACGTCCACAGTCTTTTCGACGTTGTTGACGGTCAGTTTCAGCGGCATCTCTGCACCTCACTGTCGGCTGAAGAAATGGCTTGAAATCGGAAGCAACGAAGCGCTAGCGAACCCTGCTCCCTATAGGCGGGAGCAGCAAGGGGAAGTCGACCCGGTGAACAGGAGAATCCGGGAGTTCTTTTCAACAAACGAAGGACGGGAGCCCGAAGACCCCCGCCCAGTGTAACTCTTCCGCCGGCGATCTTCCACTTCGATCGCCGGGAACGCAAGGGCAATCGCATTTCAAAACATCTCCAAGAGCTTGATCGGGTAAGCGTGGTCCCAACCGGCGGGTTTGAACTTCCCTCGCGTTGAGCCTTTCGATCTTTCCTTCTGCATTGCATGCAGAGCCATGTGCCTGAGCACGGCGAGATTGTGCGGACCGTTTCCCATCCTGGTTCGATCCTGATCCTCGTTCATGACCACATCCAGTCGCCAGTGCAGCCGATTCTCCACGCCCCAGTGCGGGCGAACGACCTCGTTGAATCGCTCCGGCGACAAGGCCGTGCTGAGCAGGTAATAGGCGGTTTCGGCGCTGCTTTTCTCCCCCGTTTCGCGTATCCGTTCCACGTTGCCGATGGCCGCCAAGCCGGGCCAATGGTGCTGTTTCTGGAGCCAGCCGATTTCTGTCGAAACCGTCGCCTTGCGGGTTTCCACGCGCCCGTGATCGCCCTCGACAACCGGAGAG
This sequence comes from Occallatibacter sp., assembly GCA_031296215.1. Lineage (GTDB taxonomy): Bacteria > Acidobacteriota > Terriglobia > Terriglobales > Acidobacteriaceae > Telmatobacter. The sequence goes on along the minus strand of JARLGE010000015.1, from coordinate 1,970 downwards.
GAGGTCGAGGCCTTCGACTCCGGGTCGTCGAGCAAGAGCTGGACAGCTTGCTTCGCTGGGGGCAGCAGTCAACCTACGCAACCAGAATCCGTCGCCGTCAGTTCCAGTGTTTGGTCACATTCGTGGTCACATCGGCCAAATTGGCTCGGACGGCATCTCAGTCGAAAATCTCAACCCATTGAATAAACAAGACTTTATGGTGGGCCCGGAGGGATTCGAACCCCCAACCAAGGGATTATGAGTCCCCTGCTCTAACCGTTGAGCTACAGGCCCTTCCTTTAGAATGAACTGCTTATGGGCTGCGTTTCTTGAAAGCGAAAGCACTGTATCTAGAAACGTGGCTACTTACTACCGCTGGACGCTTCCAGCGCCTTCTGGTTGAGCGTTTCAAGCCTGTCGAATGCCAGCTCGATTGTCTCGCCAGTAGGGTGCACATACCGCTGTGAGATCGTAATGCTGGAGTGCCCGGCCAGCCTCATAATTGTAAACGCATCGGTCCCTGCCTCCCCGAGGCGCGTCAGGCACGTATGGCGGAGGGAGTGCAACACGAATTCCTTGGGGAAGAGGAGCTTCTGCTTCTTCCCAGTTCCGGGACGACAAACCTTAGCGTGCATGTGCGCGAGACTGGTGCCGAGGAGTGGCCTGTCTATGGCATCTCCGGGGAACACCCATTCTGACTTGGCGGTCTTGCGCTTCTCGGCCAGCAGTTGGCCCACACGGGCCGCAAGAGGCACTGTGCAGTGTGCGTTCTTAGACTTGCCCTCTCTGACCTGTAACCAGCCATAGCGGGCCTTCCCGGCAGGCTCCAGGTGCACAACGGCCCATTGCAGAGCGAGAGCTTCACCCAAACGCAGCGCCGAGCCAATCAGTACAACTGCAACATCATGCAGCAATGGTGGACAGGCTTTCAGATACCTCTCCTCCATCTCATGGTCCAGTACAAAGTCCCGCGACTCTTCGCCTGGCAGCAGGCGCACTTTAGGGATGCTGCGAATCACCTTCCAGTCGTGAGCAATGTGGAGAGCACGCCGCAGCGTCGCCAACTCCCGGTTAACGGCCACAATGCCTACACTTTTACGACGCATTCCAATGTACTTGACAATCAGGGCCTCGTCGACCTACACGGCGCCGGCGGCAACAAGCTCATCGCAGACGGCGACGATCACCGTAACCTCCGGGGCAGACACGACGAAATCGGCGACGGTGACGATCACTGTAGCGCCTTTACCGTCGATCGCCACTGTGGCGCTCGCCGAGGGGACGGTGGGAGCATCTTACTCCAGAACGCTGACGGCAACCGGAGGCATTGCGCCCTATACCTGGACCGTCGCCAGCGGCGCTCTGCGGCGTGCCTGACATTGACCAATGGGACAATCACGGGCACACCCACCGCGTCGTGCGCAGGAAACTACAGCGTGAGCTTCCCGGTGGCCGATTCGGGAACGCCGGCGGCTCCGACCGCGACCACAGCGACACTGAACCTTGTCATCAACGCGGCGCCGGCCATCGCGTTTGCTGGCGCCACGCCAGCGACTGCAACGTATAAATTGGCCTACTCAGGGAGCGCGGCGGCCACGGGAGGCGCGGGTACGCTGTCCTATAGCGCCACTGGCCTGCCGGCGTGGCTGAGCTTGAACCCCAGCACAGGTGCGGTGGCTGGAACCCCCACCGCAGCCCGAACTACCTGGAAACGGGCTGGCTGGAGCCGCAGACGCAAGCCACCTTCACCAATGCGGCACTGGCCGGCACCTACATGCTTGGCGAAGTGCACCTGAAGCCCGGCGATGCCTCTGTTGGAGAGACTGTTGTCGCCAGCAACGGCACGATCGCAGCGAGCGTTTCCACCGGCGGCCAGAACTCGTTCAGCTTCGATTCCGCGCAAAGCGGGCTGAGTTACACCTGGCTGAACAGCACCTATGGCTCTTTCTCACTCACGCAAACCGGACAGTCGGGCGGGGAGACCTGCATGG
>JARLGE010000014.1 GCA_031296215.1 Occallatibacter sp. | reverse complement strand
TCCCGGCAAGAGGACCCGGTGGGAGCGAAAAGGTGGGAGAAATCTTCGCCGGACGGCGCTAGTCGCTGGCGAAGAGGCTAGGCCGGGTGCGGGTGGGCAGCACGCGCAGATGCCGCCGCGGGCAGATGCTGCGCACACGCTCGCCAGACCAGCGCCTGCCGGCCGGCGCCAGCAGCATCGCGTTGGAGGTGTACTTGTGCATGGGAGCCCCGCTGGTCTGAGGATAGACCATCTTTCCATCTTCTGTATAGATTCCCCACGGCGGGCGGCGGTTGGCCGGTTCTCCGCACCCGGCCCCGCGCATCGATGTGCGCTTCGGGCTGTTGGCATCTTCGAACAAAGCGCCGGGGAAGAATTAGGAATACCGAGCAGACCTGATATGGCTTTCTAGCCGATGCGTCGATCCAGATGGAGAATGCGCTTTGCGTTCTCGGAGGCAACTTTGATCCGTTCATTCTCAGAGATCTTCGCATGCTCGATGAACTGAGCCGCCAGTTCCGTTTTTTCGAACGGATAGTCGACAGAGAACATCACATTGTCTTCCCCCATGGCGTCCAGCGCGCAGCGCAGCGGGGCATCGGCGCAGACTCCCGATGTGGTGATCGCGATGTTTCGCTTGATATAGAACGACGGCATCTGAGGAAGAGTCCTGGAACCCCGATTGCAGACCATCCATCGGCTGTCGAAGCGCCACAGGTTGAGCGGCAGCGTTTCACCCATGTGGCCGAGCACCAGCCTGGCCTTTGGATAGCGGTCGAATACGCCGGCAAATACCAATCGCAAGGCGTGAACCGCGGTCTCGAAAGCCCAACTGCAGACCGGCCCCCAAAGCTCGGTGTGACCGGCATAGGCCGCGGGACGATCGACGGGGTTGGCAGGGTGAAGATAAATCGGAGCTTCCAGGGCGGCGACGCGCTCCCAGAAGACCGAGTACTTGTCCAGATCGAGATACTCGCCGTTCGTCTGGCCGTTGATCATGGCTCCCTGGAACTTGAGATCATGGATGCAACGCTCGAGTTCGCCGGCCGCATGGACGGGATTGTGCATGGCCAAATGGGCGAATCCACCGTATCGGCTGGGACGCTTCTGAATCTCCCTGGCCAGAAAATCGTTCGCCGATTTTGATTTCCGCAGCGCAACGGCAGCGTCCCTTTCAACCTGAACACCCGGCCCGGCCAGAGACAGGACCACGAAGTCAATCCCGTTCCGGTCCATGATTTCGATTCGCTTGTCACCGAGGTCGGGCAGAACTCCCAGGCCCATTTTTGCAATCTCAGGGCTGATGTTTGGGTACGTTTCCTCGAAGTACTCAACAAAATCAGGCAACATGAAGTGTTCTTCGAGCGCGATCTTCCCTGGGAGCGTTCCCTTGCCCGAATCAGGCGCAGGCTGGTTTTGAGGCACTCTTGCGAAAGTTGAAGCTGCACTTGCTCCAGCGACGAGCGGCGCGCTCTTTAGAAAATCCCTTCGTTTCATGTCCAGTTTCTCCTTGGAGCCCTGTCAGGAGGCCGTGAATCGTATCGTTCACTCCAATGGTCGGCCCTTGGGCAAGGGCAATGCAATAAGAAATTTGCATGCGCGAAGGCCACCTGCGATGGTCATCGGAAGCCGGTTGAATTGCCCGTGCGCCGGGAACGCCGCAAGAACCGGGAAGCAACTGCGGGCGACTCACGCTAGGATGGAAGCATCCCCATGGCGCGCTCTACCCATCCGAAGCTCCTGCCGAAGAAGAAAGCGGCTACCACCGCCTCGATCGTTCTGGCCTTTGCCAGCGTTTACTTTTTCTGGGGCTCGACCTACACCGCGATCCGCATTGGCGCGGCACAGATGCCGGCACTGCTGCTGGCGGGGACGCGCTTTCTGATTGCCGGCGCGATTCTGCTGGCCTGGTGCCGTTGGCGCGGGCTGCGGCTGATGTGGCCGGCGGCGAACATGCTGCGGCTGGGGCTGATCGGGCTGCTGCTGCTGGGCGGCGGCAACCTGGGCCTGGTCTATGCGGAGAAGACCGTGCCCAGCGGCCTGGCCTCGCTTGTGCTGGCCGTGATTCCGCTCTATGTGGCGCTGATTGAGATGTTTCTGCCCCACGGCGAGCCGCTGCCCGCGCGCGGGTGGGTGGGCATCGTGCTGGGCTTTGCCGGGCTGGGCGCGCTGCTGAGCCCATCGCTGCGCACGGGCCTCAACGGCGATCGCACGCTGCTGGTGGCCATTGGGGTGCTGCTGGCCGGCGCCATGTCGTGGACCGTAGGCAGCCTGATCTCGCGGCGGGCTCGTCTGCCAGTGAACAGCTTTGTGGCCGCGGCCTGGCAGATGCTGGCGGCGGGGGTCTTCGCCACCGGGCTGGGAACGACGCTCGGCCAGTGGCCGCAGTTCCACGTGAATCGGGCCGCCATCGGTTCGCTGGCCTGGCTGATCACCGGCGGGTCGCTCTTGGGCTACACCGGCTTCATCTATCTCATCGAGCATGTGCCGGTGGCCAAGGTATCGTCCTACGCCTACGTCAATCCGGTGGTGGCCGTGCTGCTGGGAATGCTGGTGCTGCACGAGCGGCCGGCGGCGGCGGAGTTCGCGGGTATGGCGTGCATACTGCTGGCCGTGTTTCTGCTGACCACGGCGCAGGTCAAGGCCAAAGGCAAGCCGCAGCCGGTTGAGGAGCTGGAGCAGTTGCCGGCGGAATAAGGCAGCCCTATTTGATCAGCAATCCCCAAACCACCGAGGCTACCCCGCCGATTGAAGAGACTATGCCCAGGTACCAATAGATGCGGCTGCGGGTAAGCAGCGTGACGGAGCTGACGACCAGCCCGATTTCCAGGAGCGCCTCGCCCAGGTCGAAGAACTTGGCCTGACGCTCGGCCTTGTTCACTTCTTCCTCAAACGCCAGAGCCTCCTTCTGTTCCTCTTTCAAATCATCGGCCCACTTGTCCTGATGGCCAGCCCACTCCTTGGCGGTTTTTTCCGCGATGGCCTTATCGGCGACGGTGAGATCGTTGAGCAGTTTGGTGGCCAGTTCCGTATCGTAGGCGCGATTCTTCTTGGCCTGGTATTCGTTCCACGTATCGCTGGCCTTGGCCTGCTTGAGCACGGCCTCGGTGTGGGTGCGATGGCCGAGGACGGTGGTGAGGGCCACCATGACGGCGACCACGCTCATGGTAAAGGCGACTGGGCGGAGGGACGAATCGCCGCCGTGCTCTGCCTGTTCCTTCAGTTCCTGGGCTTCGTTGGCTTCCATGGGGTGAACCTCCTGGGGCGTTGTTTTTGGGGAGTTTACTTCCGCTTCCAGCGTACGCCGTCTTTCGAGTCTTCAATCATAATGCCCTTTTCCGCCAGTTCGTTGCGGATGTGGTCGGCGCGGGCAAAGTTGCGCTGCCGCTTGGCCTGGGTGCGCTCGGCCACAAGGGCGTCGATGGCCTCGTCGGTAAGCGATTGACGGGCAAGCAGTTCGGGGGCGACGTCGGTCAGGCGGCCGGCTTCCGCGGCCCATGCAAGGGCCATGCGGGTTGGTTCGGCGTCGTGGTCGTCGATCACGTCGAAGACGGCGTCGAAGCTGGTGAGCACGCGCAGAATCGCGTCCCGGTCGCCGGCCAGAAGCTGGCCCTGGTCGAGGGCCGTGTTGGCGGCGCGGATGAGGTCGAAGATGGGGGCGCGGGCCTCGGCCGTATTCAGGTCGTTGGCCAGCGCTGCCAGGTAGTCGGCCTGGGCTTTTTCAGCAGCGGCCTGTAGGGCGGGGTTGGCGCCGGCGGCCAGCGCCGCTTGCGTCAGGCGCTGGCGGAAGGTGCGCAGACGCTCGATGGCATTGGTGGCTTCGGCAAGGCCCTCGAAGGTGAAGTTGAGCTGGTGGCGATAGGGCACCGAGACCAGAGCCAGGCGGATGGCCGAGGCTTTATAGCCCTTCAGCAGCAGGTCGCGGAGGGTAAAGAAGTTGCCCTCGCTCTTGGCCATCTTGCGCCCGTCCACGAGCAGGAATCGCACGTGCATCCAGTGGCGGGCAAAGGGCTTATGGGTCACGGTCTCGCTTTGCGCGATCTCGTTTTCGTGATGCGGGAACATCAGGTCTTCGCCCCCGGCGTGCAGGTCGAAGCTGTCTCCCAGGTACTCCATGGCCATGGCCGAGCACTCGATGTGCCAGCCGGGCCGGCCGCGGCCGATGGCGGTGTCCCAGGAGGTCTCGCCGGGCTTGGCCGCCTTCCACAGGGCAAAATCGCGGGCGGAGTCCTTTTCGTACTCGTCCAGATCGACGCGTGCGCCGTCTTCCATGCCGCTGAGGTCCTTCTTGCTCAGCTTGCCGTATTCCGGGAAAGCGGCCAGGCGGAAGTACCAGGAGCCGTCCTCGGTCTGGTAGGCGGCGCCGGCGGCGGCCAGTTTTTGGACCAGCTCGACCATGCGCGGAATGTGCTCGGTGGCGCGGGCGATGATCTCGGGCCGCTGGACGCGAAGGGAGTCCAGATCCTCAAAGAAGGCCTGCACGAACCGGGCGGTGTATTCGCCGATGGGCATGTTCTGGGCGGCCGCGTTGCGGATGATCTTGTCGTCCACATCGGTGATGTTCATGACGTGGCGCACCTGGGTTCCGGTGAGCAGCAGAAAGCGGCGCAGGATGTCTATCTGAAGGAAAGTACGGAAGTTGCCGATGTGGCCGTAATCGTAGACCGTGGGTCCGCAGGCGTACATTCGCAGCGCCACGCCGTCGGCGGGAGTGAGCTCGTCCAGTTGTCCCGTAAGAGTGTTGAAGAGGCGAAGCGTCATGGAGGTCGGGTCGTCCTGCGTGCGTGAGCGGCTGGCGAAATCGGGCGCGTTTTTGAGCACTTTCGATTGTAGCAAGGCGAGGGGTCCGGGGTCCGGGGCCAGGGTGGCCAGACGAGGGCAGCTGGTTCGCCAGCCAAGGAGTGTTGCCAGACGCGGAGACGATTCTACGGATATGTAGTAGGATCAATAGTATGACAACCCAGGCGATGACTCGCAAGATGAAGCGCAGCTTTACGCTGATGCCGGAGTCCGTGGCATTTTTGACCAAGACGCGCCAAAGGCGCGGAGCCGGATCGGACTCCGAGGCCCTGGACTTGCTTCTGCATGAGGCAATGCAGGAGGCAGAGCTGCAGGAGCTCGACGCGGCCACCAAGGAGTACTACGACACGGCCTCAGACGAAGTGCTCGCTGAACAGAGCGAGTGGGCGAGGATGGTTGGGCCGAACATTATGGTTGATATCGCGCAGGCTGAGGCCGAACTGTGACCCCGCCGGCGGGACGTTCTCCGCAGCGTGGAGAGATATGGTGGGCGCACTTTCACACCGACGAGCCGGGCAAGAACCGGCCTGCGGTGATCGTCTCAACGAACCCGCGCAATTCTCATCCTCGCGCGGACACCGTGCTGGCGATTCCACTCTCGACTTCCATTCAGAAGCTCGGCCCGTGGCACTTGCTTTTGCGCGCGGGAGAGACCGGGCTTCGCGAGGACAGCGTGGCCTGGGCGGAGAATATCGGCGTGGTGGGCAAGGATCAGTTGAGGGAGCCGGTTGCGGGGCATCGAGCGCTGACGAACACGCAGATTTGCCGGCTGGCCGGGCTGGTGCGGCTGGCGATGGGGTGCGTGGCAGGCTAGCCGGTATCTTGGTTTTTCAGGGATTTGTCAGGCCAGCAGAAGCGGCAGTACCGCTTCATTTGTTATCGTCCCAGCGCCAGCGAAGGGTCGGCGGAGAGGTTTGCCGGGGCGAAGTCCTGCGCCAGAAGGCGCGGCCAGGCGGCGGCGGCGATCATGGCGGCGTTGTCGGTGGAGAGTGCCAGGGTGGGGAAGGCGATGCCGATCTTGCGGCGTACGGCCTCAGCCGTGAAGCGGGAGCGGAGTTCACGGTTGGCGGCCACTCCGCCGGTGACCAGGATGCGGCGGGCTCCCAGGGCTTCGGCGGCGGCGAAGGTCTTCTTCATGAGGTCGCCGACCACGGCGTGCTGAAAGCTGGCGATCAGGTCCAGTGTTTGCGGGTCGCAGGTGGCCAGCGCGTCCTCAATGGTGGGGCGCGCCGGGGCTT
>JARLGE010000132.1 GCA_031296215.1 Occallatibacter sp. | reverse complement strand
TACGCCCGTTTTTGCCGCTCGTTGCCGGCCAAGAAAATATGATTCGTTCCCAGCGAATTGTGCGCCGCCACGGTGATCCCCAGCGAGCCGTCAACGGCGGAGAGTTCTTCAATGGCCAGCGCGTAGTCCACATAGCCGAGGCCCGCTCCGCCGTATTCCGGGGGAAAGATGACGCCCAGCAGGCCCATCGCCCCCAGCTTCTTCACCACGGCCAACGGGAACTCGCTGGCCTCATCCCAGGCCATCACGTTGGGCGCAATTTCGCGCGCCGCAAACTCGCGAATCTCCCGGCGCAGATGTTCCTGATCTTCCGTCAGAACAAACGGGTAGAGACTTTCCAACGACTTGAGGGGAAGACTCATTCGAAGAACTCCTTTGCAGTTGCTGCGATATCTTGCTTGCCGGTCAGGTCTGCAGGACTCCGGGATTGAAGCGCGGCACATCGGGATTCAGCGCACAGGCTTCGAGCGCCGTAATCAGGACGTCCCGCGTGCTGGCTGGATCGATGATGGCGTCAATCCAGAGGCGCGCGGCTCCGTAGCGCGGATCGGCCTGCGCATCGTACGTGGCCTTGATTTCGTCGTAGAGCGCCCTTTTCTCCGCGTCTGACAAGACTTTCCCCCCGCGCTCCATCTGCCTGGCGCGAACCTCCGCCAGCGTGTTGGCCGCGGAGGCGCCGCTCATCACCGCATAGCGCGCCGTGGGCCACGCAAACAGAAAACGCGGATCGTAGGCCTTGCCGCACATGGCGTAGTGTCCGGCGCCAAAGCTGCCGCCGACGATCACCGCAATCTTCGGCACCACGGTGGTGCTCACCGCCGACACCATCTTGGCCCCGGCGCGAATAATGCCCGACCACTCCGCATCCTTGCCCACCATGAACCCGTTCACGTCATGGAGAAACACCAGCGGCACCAGGTTCTGATTGCAGTCCATGATGAAGCGCGCGGCCTTCTGCGCACCCTCCGTATAGATGACGCCGCCTACCTCGATGCGCTGCATTCCGGCGGACGGACCCATGGCCACTGTCTGGTATTGGTTGATCTTCTGGTTAGCGACAATGCCCACCGCCCTGCCGCCAATGCGCGCGTACCCGCACAGAATCGTGCGCCCAAACTCCGCTTTGTACTCGTCGAATTCACTGCGATCCGCGATGCGCGCAATCACTTCGCGCATGTCGTACACATTGCTCGCGCCCGGCGCGGGGTTCAGCAGCGCATACATGTCCTCCGCGGCAAATCGCGGCGCATCCCGCTCCGCATCGAATTGCTTGGCGCTGAACACCTGCTCGCCCGTCTCCCTTCGCGCTGTTTCATTCGATTGACGGGGACGGGCGCCCATCTTGTCCACCAGCGAACGCAGGCGCGCGATGCACAAGTGATCGTTGGGCTCCTTGAAGTCCACGGTTCCTGAAATCGCCGCATGCATCGCGGCTCCGCCCAGCTCTTCGGCCTCGGTCTTTTGCCCAATGGCCGCCTGCACCAGCGATGGCCCGGCCAGAAACAGTCCCGAACCCTCCGTCATCAGCACGGTATCGGTCATCACCGGCAGATACGCGCCTCCGGCCACGCACATGCCCATGATGGCGGTCATCTGCGGAATGCCCAGCGCGCTCATCACCGCGTTGTTGCGGAAAACGCGGCCGAAGTCGTCGGTGTCGGGAAAAACATCTTCCTGCAGGGGCAGGAACACGCCGGCAGAGTCAACCAGGTAAAGCGTGGGAATGTGATTTTCCAGGGCAATCGTCTGGGCGCGGAGCACCTTCTTCGCTGTCATGGGGAAGAACGCGCCGGCCTTCACCGTGGCGTCGTTGGCGATGATCATGCACAGCCGTCCGGCAACGCGTCCCAGGCCGGTGACAACGCCCGCGCCGGGCGCGCCGCCGTACTCGCCATACATCTCGTAGGCAGCCCAGAGCCCCAGTTCCAAAAAGTCGGCCTCTTCATCGAGCAGCAGCGCGAGCCGTTCTCTTACCGTCAGGCGGCCCTTGGCGTGCTGCGCCTCAGCGGCCTTGTCGCCTCCGCCCTGGCGGATGGAATCTTCCTCCGCGTGCACCGCAGCGAGCAGCGCGGTGAGCGCCTCCCGGTTGGCCTGCGCACGTGCGGCGTTCAGGTCCAGCGCGGAACCCAGCCTGTTGTCGAACTTCACTTCGTCTGCCATGAAACCATCCACGAAATCCGGTAGTGGTTCAAGTTTGGGAAAGCTTCCCTCGGGGGCTAAAGCCCAAGTTGATTTTGCACCATTTGCGGCACGACTGAAGTCGTGCCCTTTCAAAACAGCGACATTATCAGGGTTTTCCTCCGTGCGAAGACCCGCACCCGGTTGGATTCCCTGTTTGACCGGAAAGAAGCCTCCGCGGCTGCGGGTCCGGCCATCCTCCCCGAGAGTCACATGGCTAGCCTGCCCAGGTCATTCGTCAAGGCGCGAGCCGCGATCGACGCGAGCTTCTATGGTGTGCATGGCCTGGTAGATCTCATCGAAGCTCTCGATGGCGAACAGCAGGGGTTGCATCGCATCCACCTTGACCGGTGTGCGCAAAACTTCATCGAGGACAAAAGGCCGGACCGGGCACCCGCGGTCGAGTACGTTCGAGCACTCGCCGTTGGAGCTGATGAGCCCGCTGCCGTATACCTTGATCTCGCCGCCCTGCCGGATCAGCCCGAACTCCACCGTGTACCAGAAGACGCGGCCGATGCGTTCCAGAACCGCCTCGTCTTCAATCCGCGAGCAGAGCTGGCCATAGTGCGCCAGAAAATCCGCAAAAACCGGATGCGCGTGCATGGGTACGTGGCCGAAGACATCGTGAAAGATGTCCGGCTCGGGCGTGTATTCCAGCGAGTCGCGGCTGCGCAGCCAGGTGGTGGTGGGAAAGCGGCGCGCGGCCAGCATTTCGAAGAAGGCCGGGCCGGGCATGAATCCGCTCACCGGCGTCGCATTCCAGCCGGTGCGGCGCTCCAATTTCAATGAGACCGCGGCCAGGTTGGGCAGCCGGTCATAGGGCAAGCAGAGCGCGTCGAAGCCGTCAAGATACTCGTGCGCGGCGTGCCGTTCAAGCTGCGGCATGCGGCGGCGCACCAGCTCGGCCCAGATGCCGTGCTGTTCCGTGGTGTAAGACGCGTAGTCCTGATCAATCAGGAATTGCGCGGCCTTGGGGAGGAACGGCGCGGCTTTGGGTAATGCCAGTGTGGTCGCCATCAGAGGTTGCCCCGCAGCGCCTGCTCCCGCTCGATGGCCTCGAACAGCGCCTTGAAGTTGCCTTTGCCGAAGCTGCGGCTCCCCTTGCGCTGGATGATTTCGTAGAACAGCGTGGGCCGGTCTTCCACGGGCCTCGTGAAGATCTGAAGCATGTAGCCCTCGTCGTCGCGATCCACCAGGATGCCCAGCCGCTCCAACGCTTCAGTGGGCTCGTCGATGGGTCCCACGCGGGCGGCGAGTTCGCTGTAATAGCTGTGCGGCACATTGAGGAATTCAACGCCCTGCGCCTGCATCTTTGCGACAGTCGCGACAATGTCGTCGGTTGCCAGCGCAATGTGCTGCACGCCCGGCCCCTGGTAGAAGTCAAGGTACTCTTCGATCTGCGACTTCCTGCGCCCTTCCGCCGGCTCGTTGATGGGGAACTTCACGTAGCCGTTGCCGTTGGCCATCACCTTCGACATCAGCGCCGAATACTCGGTGGAGATGTCCTTGTCGTCGAAGTGCTGGTAGAGTTGGAAACCCATCACGTTGGAGTAGAAATCGACCCACTCGTCCATGGCGTGCCAGCCCACGTTGCCCACCATGTGGTCCACATGCTTGAGGCCCGTGGGGCGCGCTACGGTGTCTAAGGGCTCGGCGCGGAACCCTGGGAGAAAAACGCCGTTGTAGTGGCCGCGTTCAACGAAGGTGTGGATCGTGTCGCCGTAGGCGGCGATCGAGGAAGTGGTAATGCGCCCGTACTCATCCGACGTCTCAACGGGCGCAGCCACGGAGCGCGCGCCGCGGGCCGTGGTCTCAAGCCAGGCCTGGCGCGCGTCGTCCACTTCCAGGGCAATCACGCGCACGCCGTCGCCGTGCCGCGCCACGTGCTCCGCGATGGGACAGCCGGACTTGAGCGAGGTGGTCAGCGCAAAGCGGACCTTGCCCTGCGCGACCACGTAGGAAGCGCGATCGTGCTGGCCGGTCTCTGGGCCGGCATAGCCAACCAGGCTCATGCCGAATGCGGTGCGATAGTAGTAGGCCGCCTGGCGTGCATTGCCCACGTAAAACTCCACGTGGTCAGTGCCCTTCAGAGGCAGAAAATCCAGCCCGGTCTTGACCGTGCTGGGAGCAAGGGATGCCATCGGGACCTCCGGTTGCGGCGCGATGGGCAAGGAATCGGGGTGATACCCATCACGCCTGCACAAGAGCATAGGCCGCTTTGTAGACCACTTTGAAGACCGGTTAGAAGATTAATGGGCGGGTGTGCTTGGCTTTTCTATTGCAGATGGCCTTGTGCGCTTAAGAATTGAAAGTCCCACTAGATTGCCGCAGCCACCATCCCGCGGCACTCCCCAAGCGTGATCTCCGGGAGGCCTTCGCGGCGGCAGAATCCGCGCAGGATCACCTCGTCGCCGTCTTCAAGCCCGGAGCGGGTCTCGCCGTTTTCCAGCAAGATCGGCTGCTCGCCGCCGCAGGTCAGCTCCAGCAGGCAGCCGGCAGTCGCGTCCTCCCGGCCGCTGACGGTGCCCGTGGCCAGCAGGTCGCCGGGCAGCAAATTGCAACCGTTGCTGGCGTGGTGCGCAACCAACTGCGCTGGCGTCCACCAGAGCTCGCGCAGATTGGCCCGGCTCAGCCGATGTGGAGCCAGACCCGCGGCGCGCAGGGCTGCGGTCAGCAACCACGCCTCGACAGTCAAATCGATGGCGCCGGCCGACTGATCCGCCCCGTCCCATAGATAACCAAGCGGCTTGGGGTCTTTCGGCGGGCGCCCCTGGGCCGGCACGCGAAACGGAGCGAGCGCGGCCATCGGCACCACCCAGGGAGAAACGCTGGTGGCAAAGCTTTTGCCCAGAAACGGCCCCAGCGGCTGATTCTCCCAGGACTGGATGTCGCGCGCCGACCAGTCGTTGAGGAGCGAAATCCCGAAGATGTGGCTCCCGGCCCGGTCAATGCCGATCGGCTCGCCGAGCCTGTTTCCTTTTGCAACATAGAGCCCGGCCTCGACCTCGTAGTCCAGGAAGCGTGTCGGTCCGAAGCTGGGAACACCGCCCGGTTCAGTCGGCTTGGTCTGGCCGCGCGGCCGCCGCACCGCCGTTCCGCTCACCACCAGCGACGAAGCCCGGCCGTGATAGCCGATCGGCACATGCTTGTAATTCGGCAGCAGCGGATTCTCCGGCCGAAACAGTCTTCCCACCCGTGTCGCGTGGTGGATGGATGCGTAGAAGTCAGTGTAGTTGGCCGATTCCACCGGCTTCAGCAGCACGGCGGCTTCCATGGGCGTCAGCGCGGAGCTGACCGCGTCTCGCGTAGCCTCATCTGCCTCTGCGCCCAGCAAGTCCATGAGACGGCCGCGCAACGCCCCGTTATCTTCTGCCGCGCAGCCCATCAGCATATTCAGCGTGCGGGCTTCGCATGCTGCTTGAATTGCGGTCGGCAGTCCTTCCAGAAGGCCCGCCCCCTTGCACTGCCGCAGGTCAAGCACTGACTTTCCAATCCCAGCGCCCACGCGCGGCCGCCCATCGTCCCCGGCAAAAACGCAATAGGGAAGGTTCTGCAGCGGAAAGCCGCAGGCCGGATCGTTGGCCGCTTCCATCCAACCCCTCCGCCGCCATTCCTCTGCTGAAAAACCCTGCATTGTTTCGTTCTCTCCCACCCTCAAGGCCTGTCATCCTGAGCAATCAGTAAAGAGTTTTCATCCAGAGCGGAGTTTGGCGCGTCTTTTGCGCCAAACGTAGTCGGAGGACCTGCGGCTGTTCTTCGAACACACTCGAAACGGAACCCGCCGTCGCTCTTGCCAATCATCCCTGTGCGCGAGTGAAGTTCTTCTTCAGACTCTGCCAGCACTCATGGTATTCGTGCTGAAGAATCTTTGCTTCGAGCGCAAAGCGGGTGGGCCGCACCGGCAACCGCGTCTCAAACATGAAGGCCAGGGTGCCGTCGATGGAATGCGGCTTCAGCTCGGCTTTGCTGGCGCGCTCAAAGGTCTCGGCATCCGGGCCGTGGCCCGACATACAGTTGTGCAAGCTGGCGCCGCCGGGAAGAAAGCCCTCCGCCTTGGCGTCGTACTCGCCCAGAATCAGCCCCATGAACTCGTTCATCATGTTGCGATGGAACCAGGGTGGACGGAAGGTGTGCTCGGCCACCATCCAGCGCGGGGGAAAGATCACGAAGTCCACATTGGCGGTGCCCGCCAGGCTGGAGGGCGCGGTGAGCACGGTGAAGATCGACGGATCCGGATGGTCGAAGCTGACCGTATTGATCGTGTTGAACCGCGCCATGTCGTACTTGTAGGGCGCGTAGTTGCCGTGCCAGGCGACGACATCGAGCGGCGAGTGATCGATCTCCGCCCGCCACAGCCGGCCAAGGAATTTGGCGATCACCTCGAAGGCGCCTTCGCGATCCTCGTAGGCCGCAACCGGTGTGAGGAAGTCGCGTGAATTCGCCAGGCCATTGGCCCCGATGGGCCCCAGGTCGGGCAGCCGGAAGCTCTGCCCGTAATTCTCGCAAATGTAGCCGCGCGCCTCGCCGTCAGGCAGCTCAACGCGGAACTTGATGCCGCGCGGAATCACCGCCAGCTCGCCCGCCGCAACCTCGAGAATGCCCAGTTCCGTGCGCAGCAACAGACGGCCCTGTTGCGGCAGGATCAGCATCTCGCCATCGGCGTTATAAAAGAAGCGGTCGCGCATCGACGCGTTGGCCACATAGAGGTGAATCCCTGCGCCGTCCTGCATGGATGGGTCGCCATTGCCGCCCAGGGTGACAATTCCCTCCACAAAATCCGTACCCTCCGCAGGCATGGGCAACGGACTCCAGCGCATCTGGTTAGGCGGCGTGGGCGCTTCGTTGAACGGTCCGCTGCGCAGCAACGTGCTCGGCTCGAACTCGCGATACGGCTCATGCATCACCGAAGGCCGGATGCGGTAGCTCCAGGTGCGGCGGTTGAGCAGCCGCGGCGCGGTGAAGGCGCTGCCGCTGATCTGTTCCGTATACAAACCGAGTGGGGCGTGCTGCGGGGCGTTCTGTCCCTGCGGCAGCGCGCCGGGATGGGCCTCGGTGGCAAACTCGTTGCCAAAGCCTGACTGATACAGGTGCTGTGCCATGGGGGAAGCTCCGTGTCTGGCGACGACGGGCAGTATCGCATCCGTCCGCAGAGGTTGACAATCCAATTCCTGCGCCAGACCGGCGTTCCGGATTTACATTCTTAAGAAGCAGGTGTTAATGTCCTTTCAATCGAAGGATTGCCCCCATGTCTCCAAGCCGTTACGGTCATCCCTACGAGCCACCCGAGCTGGACCGCATCTCCTGGAAGATCATTGAGGAGCTGCAGCAGGACGGGCGGCTCTCCTGGGCTGAGCTGGGCCGGCGCGTAGGTCTGACCACGCCCGCGGTGGCCGAGCGCGTCTACCGGCTGGAGAAGCTGGGCATCATCCGCGGCTTCCATGCCGACATCGACCTGGAGCGGCTGGGCATGCCCATCCAGATCTTCGTCCGGCTGTCGATGGCCGGGCCGGAGCAGCTAGTGCGCTCGTTCCAGCTACAGGTGGTGAAGTGGGAAGAGGTGCTCGAGTGCCACCGCGTGACCGGCTCCGACTCGTTCATCCTCAGGGCGCGGGTGGTTTCGGTGGAGCACCTGGAGCGGCTTCTGGACAAGCTGGGGCACTTTGGCAGCACCTCCACGGCAACGGTGCTCTCTTCGCCCGTGCAACAGAGAGTCATCACCCAGAAGATCATTGATGAGTTTCTTGCCGGGGATTAGGCGGGGGCGCCGTTCATCGCCGTGGATGCCTTGAGCCGCGATTGGAGCGGGTGCTAGGGCTAAAACCCGGCAAATACGGGCAAAAGTAGGTGATTTTGGGGCAAAATCCTGAAAAACTTGTGGAAATCAAGGTTTTTAGGTTGACTTTGCCGGGTCCAAAGTCGCATTGTAACGAACGACAGGGTTCTCCGGACCCGCATGAATACAGGGGAAACGTGCAAACGTTGCCACGGTCGCACTCCCCCATGCGGTACGCGAAACGCGAAGGAAGCCCAGGCAACAAAGGCAGCCCCGAGGGCTGACCCAGAAGGAGAACACACATGGCAACTGGACTGACCAAGACCGCCCTGACCCGGCACCTGGCCGAGAAGATGGAACTGACCAACAAGCAAGCCGGCGCCTTCCTGGACCTGCTGGCGGAAACCGCCATCAAGGAAACCAAGAAGAACGGCGTCTTCGTGATCCCCGGCATCGGCCGCCTGGTGAAAGCGGAGCGCAAGGCCCGCATCGGCCGCAACCCCCAGACCGGCGCGGCCATCAAGATCAAGGCCAAGACTGTGGTCAAGTTCCGCGTGGCCAAGGCCGCCAAGGACGTGATCGCACCTGTCAAGAAGTAGCCTTCCGGACTGCGGAGATGAGGGGAAGAGCTTGCGAGCTCTTCCCCTCATCTCTTTTTTGGCGCAGAATCCGATGACTGAGACGATCGAGGCGCGCAGAATTCTCCATCTGGAAGGCGGGCTGGCTCATCACATGGGGTATGGCTCAGGAAACTTCGAAAGCAAACCAGGGCGCCGCGGCTTTGGCCACCATGGCGGCTGCGCCCGTAAACCATCTTCTGCGGCTTGAGGGGCTGGCAGCCGCCGCCCTTTCAGCCGTCCTCTATGCACACACCGGGGCGAGCTGGTGGCTGTTTGCGGCGCTGTGGCTGACGCCGGATTTGAGCATGCTCGGCTACCTGGGCGGCTCAAATCTGGGCTCGCGAGTCTATAACGCAATTCATAGCTACACCACGCCGGCCGCACTGGCGGTGACGGCGCTGCTGGTGCACAGCCCGGCTCTGTTGCCCTTCGCGCTGATCTGGATGAACCACATTGGCGTGGACCGGCTGCTGGGGTATGGGCTGAAATATCCGGCCGGTTTCCAGTGGACCCACCTGGGCAAGCTGGGCGGTCGGCGCTCGCAGGCTATTCAGGAGGGTTAGATTTCTGCTGGAGTCCGGGCATGAGGGCGCGGACCACCAGCGAGAGGCCGAAGGTGACCACGATGGCTCGCATCATGAGGCGGTTGTCGTACGTCCACGACAGCAAGGCGATGGTGAGGAAGACGCCGATAGGAGTGATCTCCGACAACACAGCCTGGACCCAGTGCGGCTTGTTGCCGGACGGCTTGAGCGTGGTGCGCAGCCGCGGCAACAGGCATGGGACTGCGCGCAGGTAGGCTCGATAGGGCTCGCCGAGCTGCGCGGCGAGGAAAGCCTCCTCGCCAAGAATGAGGCACAGTTGGAAGACCGAGAGCACAACCGTGGCAAAAAGCGCTCCGCTGGCCGGCATGAGCAGGGCCAGAGCCGCGATGACGCACCATAAGCCCAGGTAGAGCGGGTTGCGCACGTAGCGATAGGGACCGTCGGCGGTGAGCGAGGCGGCCTGCATTTGCGCGTTGAGCACAACGCCGTGGCCGAGCCAGGCCGATCCCCAGATGCGGAGAATGGCGCCAGTGGCGGCGACGATGGCGCCCAAGACAATCACAAGGTGCGTGGCGACGGTGAAAGAGACCAGGCCGGTGCGGCTGAGTTCGAGGGCCAGCCACTCGAGCAGCGAAATGCGGCTGCCCATTCCCCAGAGCTGGATCCATGGCGCCCAGAATCCCAGGATGACGACAGCCGCATTGATAACCATGCGGTAACGGAAGAAGAATGCGTTAGCGTTCATCGATCAATCCTAACGCCGGAGTGTAGCATCCGGCACAGGGCGCGCATTATTCGGTGCGCAGGGCCTGCATGGGATCGATGGAGGCGGCGCGGCGGGCGGGGAACCAGGACGCAAGCGCGGCGACTGAGCAGAGAAAGGCCGCGGCGGCAAGGTAGATGAGCGGGTCGTTCGCACCATTGCCCAACAGTTTTGCGCTGGAGCCCATGGCGGAGTTGGTGAAGGAGACGCTGGAGACGACGCGGGCGAGTGCGACGGCAAGCACTGCGCCGGCGATGAGGCCCGCGGCGGCGAGGGTGAGCCCCTGGCGCACGACCATGCGGAGGACATGGCCGGGCTGCGCGCCCAGAGCCATGCGGACACCGATCTCCTGGGTGCGCTGCGCGACCGAGTAGGCCATGACGCTGTAGAGTCCGACTGCGGCGAGGAGCAAAGCGATGGAGCCGAGGACGGTCATGAGGCTGGCGGCAACTTTCTGCGGATAAAGCGATGCTCCGATGTACTCCTTGAGCGGGGCGGCGTCGAAGACGGTGACGTTGGGATCGAGATCGCGGGCCTGCGCGCGCAGCGCGGAGAGCACGCTGTCAGGCTCGCCCTGGGTGCGGACATAGAAAGCCAGATTCATGTCTTCGCGGTAGACCTGACGGAAGGGCACGTAGAAGTAGGGCGGCGCGGTTTCGCCGAGGTAGTGGTACTTCGAGTCTCTTGCGACGCCGACGACGCGGAACCAGCTTCCCCAGCCGTGAATGCGCGTGCCGATGGGATTGCGGCCGGCAAAGAAGCGGCGCACGAAGGCCTGGTTGACGATCATCACGGCGGGCGAATTCTTGTCGTCGTTGTCAGCTTCAGTGAAGTTGCGGCCCTCGAGGATGGGAATATGCATGAGGGGCAGATAGCCGGGGGAGACTACGTTGCGGAAGATGTTCATGTTCTCGTTGGGCTGAGGCGCGTAGCCTTCGATCTTGAGCTCCTCCCACCAGCTGGGCTCGAAGCCGAGCGGGACGCCGTCGGAGTAGGCCACATCGGTTACGCCGGGGGCGGCGATCATGCGCTCTTCAAGGCGACGGCAGAACTCCTTGCGCTGGGCGAGGTTGTAGCCGTTGGTGTTGAGAGAAAACTGGCTGAGCAGCACGTGATCGGGATCGAAGCCGGGATCGATGCGCAGGGTGGTCTGGAAACCGCGCGCGAAAAGACCCGCGCCGACAAGCGCGACCAGGGCAAGAGCGACTTCGGAGGCGACGAGGATGGAACGGAGGCGATTGCGTCCACGGCCCGCGGCGCCGCTGCGTCCGCCGGCGTTGAGATGAGAGCTGAGGTTGAGGCGGCCGACCTGCAATGCAGGCACGAGACCCGCGGCGAGGGCTGAGAATACGCAGACACCAGCTGTGAAGGCAAGAACGGCTAGACTGGGGCGCGTGTCCATGGAGACGAGCTGCTGCATGGGACCGGGCGGCAT
>JARLGE010000131.1 GCA_031296215.1 Occallatibacter sp. | reverse complement strand
CTGGTTACTCATGCCTTTACCCTTTCGCAAGCCGCCCTGGAGGTTGAGATCAACCATATCCTGGTGAGCCAGCAGAGAAAGGATCTGAAGTCTCTTTTATCGCGACACGCTCTTCTCTTGGGAGCCGAGTCGATCGCAGTGATTCCCACCCTTCTGGAGGGCGATCCGAAAGACGTCATCCCTGCACTAGCCGATAGCAATGCGCCGGCCATCATTGTCTTGGGAACACGCGGAAGAAGCTGGCTCGAACGAGGAATCATTGGCTCCGTCGCGGAGAAGATCCTTCGTTCTTCCCGGTGGCCAACTCTAACCGTCGGCCCACTCGTCAAGCCTGTGTCCTCACAGACCTTTCCCTTTGCGCGAATTCTCTTTGCCACCGACCTTTCCCCAGTGGGCGCAAACGCGGCAATCTATGCAGTGACCTTCGCGGAGGCATTTGGAGCGAAGATTGATGTGCTGAACGTGCTTCAAGAAGATGCCATAGAGCATCCGGATCGACTATCCGACCTTCAGGCCCATTTCTTCAAAGCTCTTGACGGCCTGGTGCCGCAGCAGGCGAGAGAGTTCTGCGATCCGAGAACGTTTGTGGCTGTCGGCAAGGCGCACGATCAGATCCTTGAGCACATAAGAGAACGATCCATTGACCTCCTGGTGCTCGGAATCCAAAAGGCTTCACATCTAAGCATGGAAATGAGAACATCGGGGGCCTTCCGGATAGTAGTCGATGCCGAATGTCCGGTCCTAACGATCAGAAGGTAAGAGGTGACCACTCTGCTGGTGAAGTAAATGGCAAAATGGAACAAGAACAAACCGGCCTATGAGTATCATGACACCCCGACGACGCTCCTAGTCGCATTGTTTGGCGGTGCCTGTGCATTCATCACCGTAGTAAACACGATAGGCGACATAGTGGAGTCATTGGGGCATCAAGCGAAGAAACTCCTGGCATGGCAAGTCAATATGGGAGCGCTGTGCGTGGGAGTCGCAACTTTCTTCGTATTCTTGTTTATCCTGGAATTGCTCGAAACAAGGTCAAAGATAACAGCGTGGCGATCAAGTGCGCCGTGGTTACCCCTCGCTGGGCTCACGGCGATAGCTACAGTGATTCACGTCCCTTTCTACGTTGTGGCCCCAATTGGCGCTATTTATGGCATCTGGGCCTACCATAGGACAAACAGGGTGCGACGGTTGACACATCTCCCATGAAGGCGAAGAGTGCGATGTGATATTGTTGCGAGCTAGGTATCTGCCTGACTCAGGTCGGTCCAACAGGTTGTGGTTTCTTTTTTGCGTTTGCATCCGGATGAATAATTTGAGCCAGGGTTACGGGATCGACTGCCACGGCTTGCTGCGCGAGCCGGAAAAGGAGCTTGCCACGGCTCTTTGATCGCCGCCGGTTGAAGCGAAACGTGAACTCATCCAGATAGTAATCCAGATGCTTATGGCTGATCGCCCCCTGATGGGTTCCCATCATCCATCGTTTCAGGTGCGAGATGACCAGATGAACGCGCGGCAGCAGTTCCGACGCGGATTTCGTGTTCCCCTTCAGGTACGTCCCCTCGTGCTTATATTCACTGCTCTTCAGAGGCAGGTATTCCGGGCCCTGCATGGGTCATTACGCGATATAGACCTTGCGGAGACTCTGACTCAGGCGTGCTTCCTCAGGGCGCATCGCAACTGGTTCCGCTTTCGCGGGGAATCGAGCGCGATGACCTGGCTGATGCGCATTGTTATCAACCTGCAGACGGACCACTGGGCAACAGACGAGTCCAGTTCTGGCGGCAGACACGCACGCATTCGGTGGATCTGTGAGAGGTTAGTGAGTGGCTACCCAATGGTGTCATCATCGCGCAATGGTGGCTCTTGCCACCATGCCGGCGGCAGCAAACTGGCAGGTTCGCGTCCTCGTCCTGTCCCAAAGCCGTCAGCGGCAGAAGCACCGGCAGCATCATGAAGAGAACAAGCGAGATGGCGCTTAAGCGGCGCATGGGGAATTCAGAGATCATATGAGCTTGCCGCTTTCTTACGCAGTTCCGGAGCCGGGCATCGGAATTGGCCGGAGCTGACAGTCCCAGGCCCACACTACGTCGCCTGTTCAGCGCAGCGGCTTTCGAAGCGACATTTCCTCGGCGTTCTAAAATGCACTCGTCAATAGAAGAGGTACAGTAGGGGTACACCCGTCAGTTCGGCTCGATTACGCTGATTTACGCTAACCTCCCATTATTGAGGGAGATATACCTTCGCTAGATTACGGTCAATTTCCCTTATTGTTCATAGACTTACGGTGTTCGCAATCAACTTAAAACTCGTAGGGAGAAATCCCATGGGGGTTCAAGTCCCCCTTCGGGCACCATAGAATCAATATCCTCCATCGATAAACATCTTCTGATGGAAACCCCAAAGCAAGTGCTGTCGCCACTGTGGGCCCTTCATTGGAGCGAACAAGAGACCGGGCAGACAACCTTCAGCAAATGCGAGCCTGGTGGGAGCATTCTGAGTGCTATTGCCGTCCGCCGTGCGGTGCACCTCTACGAGCGCGTAAAGCCGGAGAATCAGTTGGGCGCAGGCTGCCCAGGATATCACCGTGCATTCCGGACGGCTCGGCCTGCTGCTTTCCAGTTCAATTCCAACGGCACTCTCAATGCATTTTCCTGTGATACTGGTTCGGCGCGCCGGGCGTGGGCACGTTGTCGGTGACCTGCGCTCCGCTGGCATGGGCCCGGGTCAAGGCCGTGGTGAGGGTAACTCCGGAGCCGGAGACTTGTGCACCGGCTCCATGCGCATGAGTGAGCGGTGCTTCGACGGTGATTGAGGCGATGCCCCAGGGGCGGATGGAGGCGATCACCGCCGTCTCGGAGTTGGCGCCGCTGTCGATGGCGATGGTCTGACCCTCGCTGAAGCCGGTCACGCCGGCGACAGGGATGACGGTTGCGCTGGCGCCGGTGGCGGTTTGCACCGTGGTGGCTCCGGCGGCGCCCACCGTCGCGATGACGGCGGATTCGAGGTCCGCGCCCGCGTCAATCCGAACCGTTTGGCCGGCTTCGAAGCCCTCCACGCTGCTGACTTTGATGTTGGCGGCGCCGGCGGCCGAGGCGGCCGACAGCGTGGCGGTGGCCTGCGTCAAGAAGTCGGCGCAGTTGCTGCTGGTGTCGGCGCCGTCCGGGAATCGGCCCGCGCTGGCGGTGGCTCCGGCGGCCGAAGCGAACGGATCAGGGCCCGCAGCCGCGCCGGGCGCGGGCGCGAAGCAGCCGCTCCTCTTTATCCCGGAAGTGGCTTGGTAACCTGGGGAAGCCCAGGGGTCGACCAGGCCGCCGTAGTTGAGGCTGTCGACAACCAGGCCCGCGGCGTCCCGCAGCACCATGCTGCCCTCTTTGACGGTGATGGTGCGGCCAAAGAGCGGCGCGTTGGCAGTGAGTTCCGGGCCACCGAACCACTGATCGGGCGCCGGCGTCCCCTGATAGCCGGCGGTCGTGACCGCGGCGTCACGCACGACCGCATGGATCTCGTGCTGCTTGGCCAGTGGGCTGTCGAGAGCGATGCCGGTCCCAAGCGCCTGGACAGGCTCGTTGCTGGAGTGCGCAAAGGCCGTCGCCGGTTGGAAGCCGATCCCCGATCCTCGATCGCTGAAGGGGAGGTTGGCCGCATGGCTGAACTTGAGCGGGGCGGCCAGGTCGAGTCCCGTGCCCGGCGATACCACCCACTCGTCGCGAATGTGCGCCCGGGCGAGGGCCGGCGTGAAGTCGATGGCGACGCCGTCCGGCCCCCCCGCACCGACCGCGGTGATGGTCACGAACTCCTTGCTTGCGGGGGCGCCAACCGCGATCTTGCCGCCGACTGCGAAACCATCCGCCTGGCGGACATTGACATGGGTCGCGCCGGCGCTCGCATCGGCTGCCAAGTTTGTCTGGTTCGCCTTGGCGCCGACGTGGGTGACGGTGACGGTCTCGATCCCATGACCTACGCTGTCGATGTCCAGCCGGATATTGTCCCCGATCGAGATATCGGAGACCGAGGTCACCTGGATATTCGTGGCTCCGGCGGGCGCGTCCGCCGCCAGGTAGGCTTGGGTACCCGGCTTGCCGACCGCGGTAACCGTGGCCACCTCGTACTGCTCTACGGAGTTTGCGACAGCGGGGTAAGTTGCGCCATAGCCGAGGGCGATCTTCTGACCGACCACGAAACCGGATACGCTTGCGACAGGCACGTTGGTCGATCCGGCGGGTATGGTGATTACCGGACCATCCGGGAGGGGTTGCCACAGTGTCGTAGGGTCGCTGGCCGCCGCGCCGAGGCTGGTGATCTTGCGGGTCTCCACCGTGGAGCCGCCGCCGATGCCGATCGTATCGCCAACGGACATGCCGGTCGTGCTGCTGACGTGGATGGTGCTGTCGCCCGCAGCCGCGGGAACCGCCAGCCCGGAGTTGGAGAGCCCGAGGAGGTAGAAGCCGCCTCCCGCAAGCCTGGTCCCGGCCGGGATCTTGACAGTTGAGAAGATGGCCTGCTGGGCCGGGCGCTCGGTCAGGGTCCAGTTGGAAATATCCACGCTCTGAGAGCTGGCGTTGTAAAGCTCGATGAAGGAGTCGGTCGGGTTGGCGGGCGAACCCGAGGAGATGCGGAACTCATTGATCTTGACCGGGCTGACGTTGCGCACCTTTTCGATCGCTGTCTGGGATTGTTGAGCGCCGCTGATCGAGTCCGTCCACGATGCGCTGCCGGCCAGGTCACCGTTGAAGGCCGCAGGCCCCGCGGTAACCTTGAAGGTCGCGCTCACGCTAGCACCGGGTGGGACCGGATCGGCGAAGGTCTTCGACGTCTCGGTGGTGCCGGGAAGGTAGGCGGTCCACTGCTTGGCGGGCGCGGAAATGGTCAGCCTGACAGCTTTTGCGGGCGCACTCGCGGTGTTCGTGAAGGTCACGGCGGTGTCCTGCGAGGACCCCGGCGAGAAGGTCTGCAATCCCGGCGGTGTGGCAGTTGCCGAGGCCGGAGCCAAGCTCAGTTGCGGCAATGCGTATCCGGCAGCCACAACGTTGGCCTGCACCAGCTGGTCTGTGGCGTCGGTTGGGAAAGCGCCCGCGGCCGTCATCGCGCCTTCATAGAAAGTGCCCTGCGAGCCGTTGCTGTTGTCCCCGCCGTTGCCCAGCAGGATCGCTCCCTGCTTGCGCATTGGGTCATAAGTGGCATTGACGCGCGGTCCGTCGAACATGACTTGCAATGCACCGCGCTGCGCGTCGCCTCCCATAGAGGTCCAATGGTGCGGTTCGCCTTTGGCCATCGCGGTCACGAATCGCCAGGATATGTTCGGCAGGTTCGGGCAGCGATTGGATCCATCCGGGTTGACACAGCCCACCAGATTGTTCTCCTGGTCAGTCATGATCCACGGGCCGGACGGGTTGCCGTGGTACCACCAGGGAGCATCGCCGAAGTAAGCGGTTTCCATGGTGCCGTTGTCGTCGTCGCGGCTGTCGATCTCGGCGTTGCCGTAGTCGAAGCAGCAGCCGGAGTTGAAATGCAGGCCGTTGATCACCCAGTACTGCCCCTCCGCCTGGTCGTCGACCGCCGTGCCCTTGGCGTCGTCCTGGCGGAGGCCCATGCCCGGCTCGATGAAGACGCCGTAGGCCTTGTGTCCCATGATCGTAATCGGCGCCATGTCGGCGAGCGGAAGGTTGTTGAACCCACCGAGGGCCGGTCCGCTGAATCCGCCTCTGGGAGCCTGGGTGAGGTCGTTATGCTTTGGCGACTGGTCGTAGATTTTGCCGATCCAGCAATAGGTGTTGGCGCAGAACGCATCCTGCGCGGCCGCGTCGGCGTATCCGCCCGCATCCGGGTAGGGCGACGCGACGGGCTGGACGACACCGATGTCCATGGTCTTGCCGTCGGATTGGCGCAGGACCTGGTAGAGCGGGCCGCCGTAGGAGGCGTAGAGGGCGCGCGTGGTGCTGTGGGCGGCCACGCAGGCGTTGCCGGCGGAGGCGTAGATGTCGCAAGGGCCTTTTCGCCTTGCCGGAGGAACATTGGGTCCCGCCCCGGCCTGTGCAGCCATCGTCAATGCGGCGCCAATGAGTGTAAGCGGCAGTGCGAGCCTAAGCGCGAGATGGATTCCTGTTTTCATGTTCGTCCTTTTTGGGTTGCCGTCGGAAATCCCGGGTAAACGATTACTCGATAACCCTAGACCGAGTCCTTCGTGGCCGTCAAGAACCCCCGCCGCGACCCGCGCGAGAGGTGTGCGGCTCCGAGCTTCCACGAGCCGGTGCGCGAGAGGAGAGATGTGGAGCCAGAGAGCTTGCGGCGCTGTGAACCTATCGCCGCAAGCGGCTTAGTCCTGGGAGGCGCCCAGACCGCAGGCGTTGGAATAGCGCGCCAGAGTCTGCCGGATGCGGTGGCGGATGATGAAGCGAGGTTGGTTCGCCAACTCACCACGGCGGATGGCCTGGGCTTGAAAGGGCAGGTACTGCGCAAGCAGCGGCGCGGGCGCCGGACAGTGGAGGAGGTTCTCGATGAGCACGGAGAGAGCAGAGGAGACCTCGGCGTTGGGCCAGTAATAGCGGATGCGATCGCTGAGACTGAACGCGCGGGCCAGCTTGAGGCGATGCGCGTCGCCGCGGTAATAGCCGTCCCAGTTTCCCGGGTTTTCGACCATTACCCGATCGAGGGTGGCGCGGATATTGGACTGGCGTGCATCGGCGATCCATTCTTCCTCGACACGGGCCAGGCCGAAGACAGCTTCGCGCAAGGCGAAGGTGAGTTCGGGGCCAACCTTAAGAATGGCGAAGTGGTCGCGGACGAGATGGCGAAGCGACTCGGCTGTCTGGTAGTCGGTGGAGTGCGCTTCGAAGACAATCCCTTCCGCGCTCAAGATCCATTGGGAAAGTTGGGCGGCGTGCTCGGGAATGTAGTCGGCGATGGTATCGTCGCCGAACTCGACGCCGGGCTGGACGACGACCCCGACCACGCGCTCCCAGGCGGAGGAGAGGTTGCGGCGCTGGAAGGCGCGGCGATGGACTTCGAGAGTCTTCTCGACGCTGGCGGCGCCGGTGACGGCGATTTCCAGTTCACCGTGCGCGCCGCCGGGGGTGGGCACCTCAGTGCCGACAATGTAGAGGGGGCGGTTGGAGGCCTGCGCGGCGGCGTCCTCGGCAACCGCGCAGAGGCTGGCCGCCCGCTCGGCAATTTCTTCGTCGCTCAACACAGCGGGGTCGCCGGCGCAGCGCATGCTTGCATCCAGATGAATCTTGGCGAAGCCGGCCAGGGCATAGGCATGGACCATGGCGCGGGCTTTCTCCATGGCCGCAGCAGCGGGCAGCGAGCGCCAGGGGTTCGGGCCGAGGTGGTCGCCACCGAGAATCAGCCGTTCGGCAGGAAAGCCGGCGGCGGCGGCAAGCGAGTTGACGTAGTCGCGGAAGCCGGCTGGAGAAAGGCCGGTGTAGCCGCCGTCCTGGTTCACCTGGTTGCAGGTGGCCTCAATCAACAACAGGCTCTTATCTGCCGAAGCCTGGGCAAATGCGGCCTCGAGAACGAGCGGGTGCGCGGAACACACGGAGTAGATGCCGCGGGCTTTGCCTGCGCGATTCTCCTGGAGAAGCCGGTGCAGGGCGCTTACCGGGTTTTCAACGGTTGGGGCGCTGCCGCTGAGGTGCGTCGGGGCTGTCAATGTCGTTCACCTTCTGTTTGTTCCTGTGTTGCGGGCCTTGCATTCCGGCTGTGCCGCATTTCATCGCCAGGGCGCTAAGACGCCTCCCTGCCAGTGGCGCTCAAAGAAGCTCTGCCTGTGAGCCAGATCGCGGAATGCCGCTGTGCCGCCGGCGCGCGTGACGGAGAGCCCGCCAGCGACATTGCCGTACGCGAGGCACTGTTCGAGCGGCGCCCGGCGCAGCCATCGATGCAAGAAACCGGCGTCGAAGGTGTCTCCAGCCCCAACGGCATCGACGGCATGGAGCCGCAGCGCCGGAGAGTCGTAGCGGCGGCCCGCGAAGAAGGCCGAAGCGCCGCGCGCGCCGCGTTTGACCACGAGCAGGGGAACGCGCGGAGCGATGAATGCTTCCGCCTGCTCCACGCCGGCTATCCCGCGCAGCTCCTCTTCGGTGGCGAAGAGAATGTCGACGTTCGGGAGAATGTGCTCGACCACGCCCTGCCATCGGTCTTCTGGATCGTCGTTGGTGTCGAGCGAAGTGGTGAGGCCTCGCAGCTTCATCTGCTGAAAGAGCCAGGGAATATCGGGGAAGAGCTTGCGGTGGAGAAAGAGCGAGGAGAGATGAAAGTGCGCAGCGCGGGCGATAAAGTCCAGATCGAGATCTGCGAGGCACAGCTCAAACATGGCGCCGGGGAAGGTGAGGATGCGGCGGGTTTCCGCGAGCGGAAGGATGACCGTGACACCGGTGCCACTGCCGCCGGATGCGCGCACGACGCGATCCAAATTGACGCCGGCCCGGACGAGTTCGCGCAGGCACATATCGGCGAAGCCGTCGTCGCCCACGCGCGCGCTGAAGGTGACCGCGGTGCCGAGCAGGGCCAGGTTGTGCGCCAGGATGGCCGACGAGCCACCCAGGGTGAGCGTGCAACTGCTGGCGAGCAACTCGCGACCTTCAGCCAGGTCGCGGGGCAAGCCTTCCAGAATGATATCCGGATTGATTTCGCCGACAATGGCGACGCCGGGGGGTTGGAGTGAGTCAGCCGGGCGGTTGCGATCGCTGCTTTCGTTCAAGCTCATGCCTGCTCCTGAGGCCCATGGTTGCGTCCCTACTCGGGGCGGCGCTTTTGCTCCGGGGCAAAGTGAGTGTCCACCGCGCCGGAGATGTGAATGGCGAGAGTTTTCGAACTATCCAGACCGTCGATGCTTGTGGCAGTAACTTTGACCTGATACTCCCCCGCGTGGGTAAATGCGTGTTGCGCATGCGCGCCATCCTGCTCGACGCCGTCGCCGAAATCCCAACCGACGGTGAGAATCGGCGAGGAGGAAGATGCAGCGAGTGCGCTGAAGCTGAGCGATTCGCCGGCTGCGCCGGCCTGCGGCACGCGCAGCGAGAACTGCGGCGCGGATGCGGGGATGGAGCTGTCAACGAGCTTGAGCATATCGACGGAATGGGGCGCGAGTTTGAGAGCGATGGACCCGGCCGAGAGCGCGCAGCAACTCTGGTTGCCCAGCACCTCAGTGGCCTGATAAGCGCGGTCGGGCTGAAGTCCGAGCGAGGCGAGGGAGATCGAGCGCATGTGCTCTTTGCCTGACCAGTTGAAGACCGTAAGGATAGTCTGGCGGGGGCTCTCGCGGAGCAGGAAGTCGCTGGGCTGTTCATCGTCCGCCGCGTAGGTCATCAGGTCCAGCGGAATGGAGGCCTTGCCGATGCGCGCCATGTTGAGAAGATCCTGGTTTTTGACGAGCGCCAGCCGATCCGGCGATTCACCGAGCGTGGGCAGATCGTCGCCAATTTCGAACATGCCGCCGGAGACAGCGGCGAGAGCAATGGAGACCTTTGCTTCATCGAGAGTGAGGGGCGCGGCGGACGAGTTCCATGATTGGTCGTCGGCCCTCTGCGTGGAAACGCCGAATGCGTCCGGATCCGCAATGAAGAAATTGCGGTTCATGTAATAACGCGCCGCGATGCCGGATGCCGCGTCCCTCGCCTCTTCGAACGTGTGCCCGGTGTCCTGCGAGATGCGGCCCGCATCGACAATGCCGACCGGGTTGAGCATGGGGCTGCCGTCCTTGTCGAGCACCACTTCGGCGCCCACCGCTTCGCGGATGATGCCGAGGCCGATGCGCTGCGCCTCGAGCGCCGTGGTGTTGGGGCGATAGTAGGCGCCTTCGACGGCCGAGTCGTCCATGAAATCCATCTTAATGAAGCGGACGCCCCAGTCGCGGAGGG
>JARLGE010000130.1 GCA_031296215.1 Occallatibacter sp. | reverse complement strand
CCCGAGCCACAGCCGGAAGGAACATTTCTCCTGCTGCGGCGTCAACGGCCCGGGCCGAATCCTGGCTCCAGAGGCAGAGTGGAGGCCGGTCTCTCCATCTAGGGGTGCCGGGGCGGGGTCAGGTCGCGCCGCCCGTTCGATTTTCAGAGTTCCGAGAGCAGCGGCTTTCGCACGTGGGGCAGGAAGCGTGGGTGGGCAGCGCCGCACAGCGCGAAGTGCGTGCGCGCCTCATCCAGGCTGAGCTGGCCGTTCACCGTCAGGCGAACCTCCGCGGCGTCCTCGTCTTCCTGACCGTCGTCCTCCCACCAGCACACCGGACACAGCGCCAGCGCGCCGGCCGTTTCCAGCGTCTTGTATCCGCAACAGGGACAACGAAATCGGACCGCCTCGGCTTCCACGCCAATTTGGACGGATTTCAGCCAGAGCGGGTTTACGCGAAATACCGCCCTCAGCCGCGAGGGATAGCTCTCCGCCTTCAGGCCGCCGAATCGCATCGCCTGGCTCCTTCTTGAGCGGAACCAGAGTCTCGGCAGCCCTCCTGAGGGTCTTGAATGTGGCTTCTTCTTCCACCCCAGCGACCAAGACCCGTCGCTGGGGACCCCGGAGAGAAAGAAGCCACTCGGCGGGCTTGCCTTCGGGAGACATCGACTCTGGTTCCGCTGTAGCCCTCCACTCCGGTCTATCGGCGGATTGCCGCCATCGAGCAGAGCCATGCTGCAAGCTGGCTCTCTGCTGGCCGGGACAACCGGCGTCGCAGGGTCCCCGCCTGCGCGGCGTAGAATTGCCGCCGAGGGGAGTTTTTTGAGCTATGCCGCGTCTTGCCCGCTTTGC
Organism: Occallatibacter sp.; assembly: GCA_031296215.1. Classification (GTDB taxonomy): domain Bacteria; phylum Acidobacteriota; class Terriglobia; order Terriglobales; family Acidobacteriaceae; genus Telmatobacter. The sequence goes on along the minus strand of JARLGE010000130.1, from coordinate 4,539 downwards.
CCGCGTTCTCGTTAACTGTCTGCTGCCGGCTATCCTGTTCGCCGCCGCGAGCCGCTGCCCGGCCCAGCCGCCGCCGCTGCGCGTCGCCATTGTCGGCCTCACCCACGGCCACGTGGAGGGATTTCTCTCCGCTCTCCTGCAACATGCCGACGTCGAACTGGTCGGCATCTCCGACCCCGACCCCGCTCTCTTCGCCAAATACCGAAGAAAATATGCGCTGTCCGAGACGCTCTTTTACCCGAGCGAAGCCAGCATGATCGAGCGAACCCATCCCCAGGCGGTGCTGGTCTACACTTCCATCGCCCAGCATCGCCCAGCCATCGAAATCGCCGCGCGGTATGGCGTCTCCGTCATGGTCGAGAAGCCGCTCACCATCTCGCTTGAAGACGCGCTGGCCATCCGCTCGACGGCCCGCCGCTCCAAGATCCACGTCCTGGTCAACTACGAGACCACCTGGTACGCGAGCAACAGGGCCGCCTACGACGAAGTGGAGCGCGGCCATCTCGGCGAGCTGCGCCGCGTCGTGGTCCACGATGGCCACGAGGGACCAAAGGAGATCGGCGTGCCGCCCGAGTTCTTAAGTTGGCTCACCGACCCGGCCCAAAACGGCGCCGGCGCACTCTACGACTTCGGCTGCTACGGCGTCGACCTGATGACCTGGCTGATGCACGGCGAAACCCCGCTCACCGTGACCGCCGTCGTCAACCAGGACAAGCCGCAGCTCTACCCCAGGGTCGACGACGACGCCACCATCGTGCTGCAATACCCGCACACCCAGGCCGTGATCCAGGCCTCGTGGAACTGGCCCTTCGGCCGCAAGGACATGGAGGTCTACGGCGCGACCGGCTACGTCATCACCGTGGGTCCGGACAAGCTGCGGCTGCGCCACGAGCACGACTCCGACGAGCAGATCACCACCGCCGCTTCGCTCAGCGGTCCACAGAGCAATTCTCTCAGTTATCTCGCCGCCGTCCTGCGCGGCCAACTGGAGCCCAAAGGCGACCTGACCGCCCTCGACACCAATGTCGTCGCGATGCAGATCCTCGACGCCGCGCGGGAATCGGCGCGGACCGGCAAGTCAGTCAAGCTGACAAAGCTGGCGGAGTAAATCGCCTCGCGCCGGCCAGCCGGATCGTTGGCTTTTGACAGAAGAAGCTACCTCGCCGGATGATCGAGGGTCTACTCAAAGAGTTGAAAATGGCGACTGTCTGCCGCAACTGTGCGTCCGCGCTGGAGGAGAACGCGGCCGTCTGTGTCCACTGCGGCTGTGCGGTCGATCCAGAAAACGCCGCGGCACTCGTGCCAGCAGATGCGCCCGCGGCGCCGCAGGCTTATGGCTCGCCCATCTTCTCCATGGGCAACGATCTTGCCGGCATTGGCGGCTGGCTCATCCTGGTGGCCATCGGCCTTGCCGTCGGCCCGTTCTTCCGCCTGCGCGGCATTGTCGTGGATTCGCAATTCATCTTTACCACCAGGTTTCAGGCCGCGGTCGTCGCCCGGCCGGGGCTTGAAGCGATCATCTTCTATGAACTGGTGACGAACTCTTTCTTTCTTGCCTTTCTTCTCCTGCTCAACCTTCTTTTCTACCGAAAGAGGCGGAGCTTCCCGACCTTCATGATCTTCAATCTGGCCGCACAATTCGTCACACAGCTCATCGACCACCTGTGGGCCATGCACTTCGGTTCTTCGGGAGAATGGACCCTGGTGCTGCAAACGCTGGTTGCGGCCTGCTTGTGGATTCCCTACATGATCAACTCGATCCGCGTCGAACAAACCTTCGTCAACTGACCGCAGAAGCGAAACCGGCAAGACAGTGAACCCGACCAAGCTCGGAGTGCTGTCCGCGGACCCCGAACCGGAGCATGTTTGTCGCGTAAGTTCAAGGCTTGAGGGGTAAGCCGCTCAGGCTTTGAGTCTCTGCATCAGTTGCGCATCTGTCAGCACGGCAATGCCGCGGCTAGCCAGAAAGATCGACGCAGGGGGCGCAAAGAAATCGCCATCGCATGTGCAGAGGACGTCTGCTTCCCCGCTCAATGCGGTTTGCAAAACGATTACATCGTTGGTGTCGCGAGTCGGGGCGAGGGTGAAAGGATTCAAAGGGATAAGCTCCGCGGAATGGCGCAGCCAACCTATGAATTCATAAACCGCATCTTCCTCCTCGCCATGATCCATCGCGAAGCGCGGATAGCGCAGAACTCTTGAGACTTCGGCAAGCATTTCATTGGAAAGAAGCAGGACATGGGATCCGTCGAGAACCGCCTGCAATAGCTCGTACGCTAGCCCGTGGGACTTGGCAAATGCTCGCACGAGGATGTTGCTGTCGAGAACGATCCTCACTGCATTGGCGTGTAACGCGGACGTTCGCTGCGAAGCGCCTCGAGGATAGCCGCTTCCAGTTCCTCGTCAGAGACGCCAGGCCGGGGACGCCTCTTCGCTGCTAGAAACTTGACAAGATTCGCGGCCGCAGCCTTCTGTTCGGCTGATTTCTCCCGAGGTAGAGTGCGCAAACTGATTGTTTCCCTTTCCGATAGGGCATAGCCGAGCAACTCTTCTATTGCAGCCTTCTGGTTCAGCGAAAGTTCCGCAGTCTCAATAATCATCCGGGAGCCTCCGTTCAGGCCTCCTCATGGCGCCTGCAATCAGTTTACCCCTGAATGAGTCCGAAGGGCAGGGAAGTTTACGCGGCTAGTAGCTCCGCACCCACTCCAGAATCGACCGCACCCCCACGCCGCTGGGGCCTTTGGCGATGTAGGGGCGCTGGTCGTCGATCCACGCCATGCCGGCAATGTCCAGGTGGATCCACGGCGTGTCCTCGGCGAAGACGTGCAGGAACTCCGCCGCCGTACTGGCGCCGCCCGCGCGGCCGCCTGTGTTCTTGATGTCGCCGATGTCGCTCTTGATCTGCTCGGCGTACTCCTCGCCCAGCGGCATCCGCCAGAACTTCTCGCCCGAGGTTCCGAGCGCCGCTGCGAACTTGGCAAAGGCCGCGTCGTCGTTCGAGAAGGCACCGGCGTTGTGTTGGCCGAGGGCGACGCCGATGGCGCCAGTCAGCGTGGCCGCGTCGATCAGGTGCGTCGCGCCCAACTGCCGCGCGTAGGTCAGCCCGTCGGCCAGCACCAGCCGGCCCTCCGCGTCGGTGTTGATCACGTCGATGGTCTTGCCCGACATCGCCGTCACCACGTCGCCCGGTTTGTAGGCCTTGCCATCGGGCATGTTTTCAGCCGCGCACACAATGCAGATCACCCGCACCTTCGGCTTCAGCAGCGCAATGGCCCGCATGGCGCCCAGCATGGCTGCGCCGCCCGCCATGTCGTACTTCATCTTCTCCATGTTGTCGCCGGGCTTGATGGAAATGCCGCCCGTGTCAAACGTAATCCCCTTGCCGACCAGACCAAGAATCGGGGCATTTGGATCGGCGGCCACGCCCTCCGGCTCGTAGCGCAGCACGATCAGCGCCGGCGGTTCCGCCGAGCCTTGAGACACGCTCCAGAACGCGCCCATCTTCAGTTCGTGGAGCTTTTCGGTCGAGGAGACGTCCCACTTGAGCCCGACGGCGGCAGCCATCTCGGCGGCGCGCTGACCCAGAATCGTGGGAGTGAGCTTGTTGCCCGGCTCGTTGACCAGCGAGCGGGTAAAGTTCTGGCTCTCCCCGACAATTGCGCCCTCGACGGCACCGGCTTCCACGGTCGCCTGGTCAAAGGTCGACGGCGCGGCCAGGATAAACGACTGGACGCTCTTGTCCTTGCGATCGCTGCGATAGGTATCCGCGTCGAAGTCGCCCACAATTGCCCCCTCGACAGAAGCCCGCGAACAGGGTCCCGGCGGCAGCAACTCCGCTTCAGGCAGCGCAAACGCCAGCTCGCGAATCCCCCGCGGCTTGGTAAACCGCACCGCTGTTCCCGCCGCCGTGCGAACGCTGTGGACGGTAACCTTGGCCTGCTTGCCCAACCCCACCAGCAACAGCCGCTTCGCCTTGAGCCCGGCCGGAGCATGCAACAAGACGGTCTCGTTGACGCCGGCCTTGAACTCGCCGCTGCCGAGCACCGTGGCCGCTGCGGACTTAACGGCCTCGTCAGAGGTCAGCAGCACCGGCTCGGCCTTCACGTCCGGCCCCTTGGCAGTTTGGGTGTCCACGGCAACGACGGCCAGCAGTTCCGTCTCAATCCCAGCAATATCCGCAAAAGATAGTTCGGTCTTCATGGCTCCATTCTTTCATCCCATGGGCGGAGTGCCGCAACTCGTGAGAGTCAGCGCAGCCCACTTCAAGAACTTCCTGGAGAATTATCAAGACAAAAAATGACATAGCAGAGATTATTGACATAATCGGAAGTTCATGTCATTCTCTTCATAGGTGACATTGATGGAAGCGTATGTCAAGTCGAGCCTCCATGCCAGGGTCCCGCTGAGCCCTAACGGGCGCATTGTGATCCCCGCCGCCATCCGGCAGGAGTTGGGCTTCGCCCCGGGCGATACGCTGCTGATGGATGTGGAGGACGGCGTTCTGCGCATCGAGTCGTACCCGGCGCGCATCCGACGCAT
>JARLGE010000013.1 GCA_031296215.1 Occallatibacter sp. | reverse complement strand
GGGGGGGGGGGGGGGGGGGGGGGGGGGGGGGGGGGGGGGGGGGGGGGGGGGGGGGGGGGGGGGGGGGGGTGGCCCGAGAGGGTATGCAACTCGGTGCTTCCATCTTCGCGTGTTGTTGTTCCCTGCGCTAGCGCCCGCTGGCTCTTCGCGATTTTGCGGCTTCCGAAGCTTTAATCCATCCCACACTTTTTCTGAGCAAAGGGTACCTGTGTTCACTCGTTCCATCGATTGGATTGCGGCCTTCCCGGGCCGCAAGATAGCTGCAACGCCGGCTGGGTTTCCAGCCGCACCCCGCGCCGCATTCCCTGCGCGCGGCGGTTGTTGTTGCTGAACTTCAATCGCCACTTCTTGTCTTTCTAATCTTCACAAACACAAAAAACTGAACTACTCGATCGCGCCGCCAGGCCTGTCCTGCGGGTTTTGACCAGCGGAACGCGATGACTCAGGAGACTATTCTTCATGCATACGCAAAAGACTCTTCCCGCAGTTTTGTCTGCATCTCTCAGCCGATTGTCGCTATCGATTTCAGCTGTGCTCATTCTGTTTGCTCTAGCGACCGGTCTGCCCCTGGCCGCGCAGGACGACATCAGTACACAAAACGCGACACCGGCAATCAACGGCGCGTGGATCACCGGTCCTGCATCGAACCCGCTCAGCCACCTGAACGGCCCGGCATGGCGTACCACCGCCAACCCGGCGCCCTACGATTTTCATGACTTTGCCCCGATCACCGATGTTGACGCAAAGTTGCCCCACTGGATCGATTTGGGGGCCGAGGAGCGGCTTCGCTATGAAGCTTATGACAATTCAAACCTCAAGGCGAAGGTTGATGACTCGTACCTGTTGAACCGGTTCCGGTTTCAGGTGAGTCTGCATACGCCAAGCTGGTTCCGGGTTACGGCGCAGGTGCAGGACGCCCGCGCGGGCTTCGAAAACCCGCCGCTCGGCCCGCCGAACACGGTTCGCTGGGACTTAAAGCTGGCGTATGCCGAGATTGGCGCGCCGGACAAGCACTGGCTCAGCCTGCGCGTGGGCCGTCAGCTCATCAACTACAACAACACCATCATCGCCAACTCCGAGTGGCGCAACCAGGCCCGTTCCTACGACGCTGCGGTGCTGAATCTGAACGGGGATCGCGAGCATCTGGGCCTCTTCGCCGCCTCGGCTGTTGTGCCGCAGGGCTATGGCGTGAGCCCGCACCAGGAAGGCAACAACATCTACGGAGCCTACGGCCGCATCGATGACCTGGTGGGGCGGCACTCGAACCTGGAGCCGTTCTTCCTGTGGCGCGTGCAGCCGGCAGAGGTTGTGGAAGCGGCCGTAAGCAAGGTCACCGGCAAGGAAAACGAGAAGGCTCTTGGTTTGCGCCTCAAGGCCCAGATCAACACGGCGTTCGACTACTCGGGCGAACTGATCCACGAAACCGGGAAGGTGGGAACGCAAAGCATCGGCGCCTGGGCGACGCAGGAAGGCGCGGCATACCAGTTCAACGATGTAGCGGCCAAGCCGCGCATCTTTGCCCAGTTCGACTACGCCTCGGGCAACGGCAATCCGGCGCACAATGCAACGCACGCCACCTTCGATACCATCTACCCGACAGCGCACGACCGCTTTGGAATCACTGACCTGTTCGGATGGCAGAACATTGAGGCGGCGCGTGCGGGCACAACCGTTGAGCCCTATCGGCGGCTCACCTTCACGGTGCAGGGGCTGGACTTCTGGGCGGCTTCAGCGGTGGATTCGATTTACAACACTTCGGGTAGCGCGATTGTGACCAACAAGACCGACCACGGTCGCCACGTGGGCGCGGAAATCGATGGCTACTCCTGGTATGAACTCAACAAACACTTCAACCTGGGCGGCGGCGTTGGCTACTTCGGCGGTGGCCAGTTCCTGACGAATGTGACAACCAGCCACTCGTACACGACGTACTACATTGCGCTGAACTTCAAAGACAACGGAAGGAAGTAGAGGGGGCCAAGCTGGAACGTCGGGGCGCTGCTAGTTGGCACGCAAGGCGTCGAGGGGATCAGTGGATGCGGCGCGGCGGGCGGGGAGCGCGGAGGCTATGAGCGTCATGGCCACCATGGTTATCACCGCCGCCGCGTAGATAGGCGGATCGGTTGCGCTCACGCCGAACAGGAATGAGCCGATCAGGTGGGAGACGGCAATCGAACCCACTACGCCGAGGCCGCAGCCGGCAAGAGCCATCCTGGCGCCGGAGAACAGCACCATTCGCGCAATGCGGCTGCGCTGCGCGCCCAGCGCCATGCGGATGGCAATCTCCTGGGTGCGCAGCGAGACGGAAAACGCAACGACGGCATAGATGCCAGTGACGGCGAGGAGCAGCGCGCCAAGTGCGAACGCGGTGACCAGGTCAGTGTTGAAGCGGCGCGGCGCTTCGACGTCAGTGATGACGCGGCTCATCGGTTGCACGTTCTGGAGGGCGAGCACTGGGTCGATCTCGGCTACCGTGGTGCGGAGGGTCTGTTCCACCTGTTCGGGGGCCAGTGCGGCGCGCAGCGTGATGTAGCCCCCGGACGCGCGGCTGAGGGTCGCCGGTGCGTCAGTGCCATAGAGAGTGGCGGGTTGCTGGGCGGGAATATACCACTGGTCGGCGTTCGGCTGGTCGGGAGCGGCGAGCTTGGTGTCTGCCACCACACCTACGACAGTTGCCCACGGCAGCCCCTTCTTCGGATTTCCGACATGCATGCGCCGGCCGACGGCTCGCTGACCTGGCCAGCAATGCCTGGCCATGGTCTGGTTGACCATGACCACGAGCGGGGTGTCGGCGCGGTCGTTTTCAGTGAAGGCGCGTCCGTCGAGGATGGGGATGTCCATGGCGTGGAAGTAGTCTCCCTGGATCTCAGCGAAGCTGGCGAATTGCAGCTTCCAGCGGCTGTCGGGTACGCCTTCAATTGTGTAAGCAGCCGCGCCGCCGCCGCCCGATGCGGGGAGATTGGTGGTGATGCCGACGGCCACGATGCCCGGCATTGCGGACAGCCTGTCGACGACTGCCTGGCTAAAGGCATTCGCCGATGCAAAGGTGGGGTACTGCTGGAGGGGCAGTTGATAGCCGGCCACCAGCACATGCTCTGCGCGGAATCCAGGGTCTACTGCGCGCATTTTCTGGAAGCTGCGCAGGAACGCGCCGGAGACGGTCAGCAGCACCAGTGCGATAGCGATTTCGCCTACGACGAGAGCGGACCGCAGCCAGCCGTGGCTTTGACCGCCGGTGCCGGTGCGGGTGCCCTCTTTCAGGCTTTCCGTCAGATTGACGCGGAGGGCCGCGAAGGCCGGGGCGACGCTCGACAGGGCACCGGTGAGAAGAGAGACCAGCAGCGCGAAGGTCACAACTACGCCGTCCATTGAGATGGAGTCGACGCGCGGCATGGATTCCGGCAGCAAGTGCAGCGCGATGCGAATAACGGCTGTTGCGAACGCGAGGCCAAGCAGGCCGCCGGCAAGGCTGAGCAGCAGGCCTTCGAAGACGGATTCGCGAAGGATTGTGCCGGAGCCGGCGCCCAGCGCGAGGCGAACGGCGTATTCGCGGCGGCGGCGAATGGCGCGGACGAGCAGCAGGCCGGCGACATTCATGCAAGAAATCAGCAGCACAACGGAAACGGCGACAAGCAAGGTGCGCAACAGCGGCCGCACCGTGCCAACGGAGTATTCCTTGAGCAGAGCGGCGTCACCCAGAATGCGGATGGTGGCCATGTTGGCGGGGAAGTTGCGCATGACCTGCTGTGCGACGCGGTCGGCATCCTGCGCGGCCTGACGGAGCGTGACGCCATCCTTCAAGCGGCCCACCAGTCGCCAGCCCCACACGCCCGCGTTCTGGTCGGTGAGCTCGTCGGGCGTCAGGCTCATGGGCACCCAGAGCTGCACCTGGTCGAGCTGGCCATCCTGAAGCGGGAACACGAAGCTGCGCGGCATGACGCCGATGATCGAATACGATTTGCGATCGAGGTCGATGGTCTTGCCCAGAATGGCGGGGTCGCGGTGAAAGCGATTGAGCCAAAGCGCGTAGCTGATGACCGCGAAGGGCTGGTGCGCCTCGTCTTCCTGCGCGGTGAACACCCGGCCGAGTATTGGATCAACGCCGAGCGTGGAGAAAACGCCGGCTGTGATGCGGGCAGCGTCCACTTCTTCAGGCCGCGCTCCGCCGGAGAGCTCAAAGCCCACGGTGGTAAATCCGCCTACCGAGGAGAATGCGCTGGACGCGTCGCGATAAGTGGCAATCTCGCGCGCGGTGACGCCAATGCCGGAGTTTCCGCCGATGTGGTCTCCAAGCAGGACCAGCCGGTCCGGATCGCGGAACGGAAGTGGGCGGAGGAGTATGCCCTCGACCAGGGAGAAGATGGCAGTTGTTGCGCCAATGCCCAAGGCCAGCGTGAGCACTACTGTCAGCGTAAATCCGGGCGCTTTAGCAAGTTGCCGCAGGGTCAGTCGGAGTTCGTAGGACAGAGCGTTCATGGAGTCCCCCAGGGTGCGGATTCCGGCCAAAGGCGCGGCTTGCCTGACCCCGGCGCCTGCAAGGTTGGACGCAGCGGAATCGGAGCCGTTGGATCGAGTCGCGCGAAACAGCTCAGCAAAGCCATGGGGGCATTCTAGCTCCAGGTCCCCAGACGCCCGGGCTCCGACATTCCGACTCGCTAACCGGAGCCGATTCCGACTACACTGAATAGGCTATGGCTACTGCAACCCTTTCCACGCATATTGAGCCGCGCCTACCCCAGGGCGGTTTTGTGAATGAGCCGTTTGTCGACTTCAAGAACCCCGAGAACGCGCGCGCCATGCAAACAGCGCTTGCCCAGGTGGCCAGCCAGCTAGGCCGCGAGTACGACCTGGTCATCGGCGGCCACCGCCTGAAGACCGCCGGCAAGATCAAGTCGCTCAATCCGGCGCGGCCGGCGCAGGTTGTAGGCGTCCACCAGAAGGCCGGGGCGGAGCATGCTGAAGAGGCCATGGCGGCCGCGCTGAGCGCCTATGAGACGTGGAGCCGGACGACGGTGGAGACGCGCGTTTCATTGCTGCTGAACGCGGCGGAGATCATCAAGAGCAGGCACTATGAGTTTTGCGCGTGGCTGACCTATGAAGTGGGCAAGAACTGGGCCGAGGCGGACGCCGACGTGGGCGAGACCATCGACTTTTTGAACTTCTATGCGCGCGAGGCACTGCGGCTGGCTGCGGCCACCACTCCGATCCAGTATCCGGGGGAGCGGAATCGGCTGATTTACATCCCGCTGGGCGTAGGGGCGGTAATTCCGCCGTGGAACTTCCCGTTCGCCATCATGGCGGGCATGACGGCGGCGTCCATTGTGTGTGGAAACACGGTGGTTTTGAAGCCCTCCAGCGACTCGCCCACGATTGCGGCCAAGTTTGTTGAAGTGCTGGAAGAGGCCGGATTGCCGGGTGGGGTGGTGAACTTCTGCCCTGGGTCTGGCGCCACGTTTGGCAATGCGATTGTGGAGCATCCGAAGACGCGGTTTATTGCATTCACGGGCTCGAAGGCTGTGGGTCTGGATATTCACGAGCGCGCGGCCCGCCCCAAGCCGGGACAGATCTGGATTAAGCGGACGATTCTGGAAATGGGCGGCAAGGATTCAATGCTCATCTGCGCCGACGCCGATCTGGACGCTGCGGTGGATGCCGTGGTGGCTGCGGCCTTCGGGTTCAGCGGGCAGAAGTGCTCGGCCTGCTCGCGGGCCATCGTGGAAGCGCCGCTTTACGACGTGTTTGTCGAGCGAGTGCGGGAGAAAGTGGCCGCGCTCAAGGTGGGCGATCCGGTTGAGAACAACAACGTGGGGCCGGTGATCAACAAGGCCGCGCTCGATTCCATGCTGGAGTATGTGGAGACAGGCAAAAAGGAAGGCCGCTTGATTGCGGGTGGGCATGCTCCGGAGACGGCGGATGGCGGCTATTACCTTGAGCCGACGGTGTTTGCCGATATCGCTCCAGACGCGGTGCTTTCGCAGGAGGAGATCTTTGGGCCGGTGCTGGCGATTATCAAGGTGAACAGCTACGAAGAAGGCCTGGCCGTTGCCAACAACACCGAATACGGGCTAACCGGCGCCATCTACTCAGCAAACCGGGAACAGTTGGACCACGCGGCGCAGGAGTTTCATGTGGGCAACCTGTATTTGAACCGCAAGTGCACCGGGGCCATGGTCGGGGCGCATCCATTTGGCGGCTTCAACATGAGTGGGACAGACTCCAAGGCGGGCGGACCGGATTATCTTTACCTGTTTACGCAGGCGAAGAGCGTGGCCGAAAAGCTCTAACATTGCATGCAGCAGACGGCATTGCATGCAGCAGACGCTCGCTATTCGCTCGCAGGAGAGTTGCGCTTTACACGATGCGGGAAAACTCTATCAGACACCAAATTTCAAAGGCCTTGTGACAGGGCCTGACTTTAGTAGGGCTGATAGAGCAATTCAAATCGATGTCGGGCTGTTTAGAATTTCGCGTGCCGAAAGCTCAACTCAACTCACATCGATGGAGTGGCAAGACTTCCGCGTCTCAGCTGAAACTGGCGGTTTTGGCGTTTTCGGTCTATGCCACCTCATTGCCGCGAAGAGGGAATATCATCGTTGAACGAAGCGACATGGCCGTTCCTCCGTGTCAAACGACCCTTCGCAATGTGAGGTGCAGTATGAGGCGCAATCTTCCGGCCTTCGT
>JARLGE010000129.1 GCA_031296215.1 Occallatibacter sp. | reverse complement strand
GTGAGGACTTCGTCGGCGTCGAGGAGGAGAATCCAGTCGGAGGTGGAGAGGTCGAGGGCTACGTTCTTCTGTTCGCCGTGGCCGCCAAAGGCGTGATAGCTGGTTTTAGCGCCGAAGGATTTCGCGATCTCCAGAGTCCGGTCCGTGGAGCCGGAGTCGACCAGGACGATCTCGTCGGCCCAGCGCACGGACTCCAGCGTGCGCGCCAGGTTGGCCTCCTCGTTCATGGCAATCATGGCGACAGACAGCGTTTGACGCATCGGACCAAGGATAAGGCATTCGGGGGAGGGGAGCGACGGAGTGGCCGCCGGCCTGACGCCGATTCGGGCTTCGCGCAGAAATCTCTGGACAAATCCTGGCGTGATAGCGTTATCATTGGCGGGCAGAAGAACGCGCGATTTCATTCAGATGGGGAATCCCATGAAACGTCTTTTTGTTCGTGGTCCGTTGGCCCTAGCTCTCAGCCTGGGCCTGGCAGGTTTGAGCGGATGCGGGGGCGGGTCGAGCACGCCACCACCACCTCCTCCGCCGGCAGCCTCCATTTCCAGCTTTACCGCGAATCCCACTTCCATCACGGATGGAACGAGCGCGACGCTGACGGGCGTCTTTGAAAACGGCGCGGGCGTCATCACGCCGGGCAATCTGGCCGTGACCAGCGGCGTGGCCGTGACTGTGAGCCCGACGGCGACCACCATCTACACGCTGACCGTTACTCCTGCGAGCGGAACCGCGGTGACCGCCCGGGCCACCATCACCGTGGTTCCTCTGCCGTCGATCACCAGCTTCGTGGCGAATCCACCCACGATTACGGATGGATCGAGCGCGACGCTGACGGGCGTCTTCGCGAATGGCACAGGTGTGATCACGCCGGGCAATCTGGCCGTGACCAGCGGCGTGGGCGTGAGTGTGAGCCCGACGACGACCACCATCTACACGCTCACCGTCACGCCTCCGGCTGGAACCGCGGTCACCGCCCAGGCGACCATCACCGTAAATCCCGCGCCTCCGCCGGCGACGATCACCAGCTTTGGCGCGAATCCGCCGACCATTACGGATGGATTGAGCACGACGCTGACGGGCGTCTTCCAAAACGGCACCGGCGTCATCACGCCGGGCAAACTTCCCGCCACCAGCGGCGTGGGCGTGAGCGTGAGCCCCACCACGACCACCACCTACACCCTCACCGTTACTCCTGCGAGCGGCCCAGCGGTCACCGCGACGGCCAAGGTGACCGTCGAGAGCACCGTCGCGGTGGACCTGGCGAGCACCGGCCCGGCCGTGCATGACCAGCTTCTGGGCATGAATCTTGCCGCGTGGTACGACGTGGTGGGCAATGCGACGGCTGTCAATGACGCGTTCGGGCAGGCTGGCATTCAGGCCATTCGCTGGCCGGGCGGCTCATGGTCCGACGAATATCACTGGCAAACGCCCAACAGCTCGTCCGATCCCAGTTTGCCTTTCATGTGCCATAACAACTTGAGCGGGGATCCAGACGGAACCACCAGTTGGGGCGGCTACAGCACCTTCGCGGAGTTCGTCGCCAGCATCGTGCAGGGCGGAAGCTACGACCTTGCCCTGACCGCCGACTACGGCACCGACCCCGCTTGCACCGGCCCCGGCGATCCAGACGAAGCCGCGGCGTGGGTGGCCGCCGCCGTGAGCGATGGCATCCACGTCAGCCACATGACCGTCGGCAACGAGGAGTACGGCAGTTGGGAGACCGACCTGCACGCGATCAAGAACGATGCCACCACCTACGCGGCGGCGGTTGTCGGCGCCACGGGCTACTACCAGTCGATCAAAGCGGCCGACCCGACCACGAATGTCGGCGTATCCGTCAACCCCGGCAACAATCCGACGTGGGACCCGATCGTGCTGGCCAATGCCAAAGGCTCTTACGACTTCGTGGAATACCACTACTATCCGCAGGGGCCGTTTGGGGAAAGCGATTCGTACCTGGTGACCCAGGCGGCGCAGGGTTTGACCACGGAGATCAACACGATCAAGGCAGAACTGGCGGCTGCGGGGACACCGAACACGCCCATCTACGTGGGCGAGATGGGCTCGGTCTACACCAACCCCGGCAAGCAGAGCTGGTCCATTACCCAGGGCTTGTATGCCGGCCAGATGCTGGGCGAGATGATGAACGCCGGCGTTTTGCGCGCGACCTGGTGGATCGGGTTCGGCAATTGCAACGGCGACAACGGCAACGACAGCTCTTCGCTCTACGGCTGGCAGAACTTTGGCGGATACAACGTGTTTGCCGACGGAGCTGGCGATACGGGCGGAACTAACAATACGCCTTGCAACTACGGCGGTCCCATCGGCACCATGTCTCCCACGGCACGCGCGTTTCAGTTGTTCAGCAAAGTGGCCGTGAGCGGCGAAAACGTGCTAGCCGCGAGCGTGGCCGGGGACACGTCGGATGTGGTCGCTTATGCGGCAACCCACTCGGGCGGCACGGCGCTGGTGCTGTTCAACCGCAACAAAACCACTTCGCAGCAGGTGTCGATTACGCTCTCGGGCAAGAGCTCCTCTTCCGGCGTGACCGTGACCACCTACGACAAGGCCCTCTACGACCTGTCGGGTTCGCCGACGGGCACTCCATCGGACCCCGCTGGGACGAGCACCTGGGCCGCGCCAACGACCGACAGCATGGGAGCGCAGAACCTGCCGCTCACGTTGGTTCTCACTCCCTGGAGCATGAACGTGGTCATCCTTCAGTAAGGCGAGGTGGCAACCCTATTCCGTCGCCAACTTGCTGGCCGGGGCTCGGCGAACCTCGGCCAGCCTGCTTTTTAGAGCGGGCTCGTCGAGGCTGGAGATCCTTTCGCCAGCGCTTGGGCGGGCATGGTAGAGTAAGCAATCCACGCAGGACAAGCCACGGAGGACAGAACGGAATGGCGGCTGGAGTCGAGCTCCACGGCAATGGCGAGACGATTGACCTGCAGCAGCAGGTGGCGCGGTTGCAGGCGCTGCTGGAGGCCTCGCGGCAGGTGCACTCGACGATTCGCGAAGAGGAAGTGCTGGAGCAGGTGCTGCGCATCGTGGTGCGGGAACTGGAGATGGCGGGCGCGGCTTTTGCGGGCACGGGGCTGAGTTACGGCGAGGAGCCCGTGGACGACACGCCCGGACTGCTGCGCTATCCGCTGGACAACCGCGACAGCGTGCGCATGACCGACATGCTGGTTGCGCCTCCGGACGGGCGCGAGCTGACGCTTTATGAAGCGGACTTTCTGGAGGGCCTCTCGCTGCAAGCCGCGGTGGCTCTGGAAAATGCGCGCAACCACAAGCGCAACCTGGCCTTTGCGCGCGTGCAGCAGGACCTGGACGCGGCGCGGAACATTCAGCGCTCGCTGCTGCCGCAGACGATGCCGGAGATTCCCGGCTACTCGCTGGCGTTCCGGTCCGCCACCTGCTACGAGGTGGGCGGCGACTACCTGGACATTGTGGAGCAGCCCGACGGCAGCCTGCTGATCGCCGTAGCCGACGTGGCCGGCAAAGGGCTGACTTCGGCCATTGTGTCCGTTGGCTTCCGTTCCGCGTTTCGCGCCATGGCGGTGACCGGGATGCCGCTGGATGAGCTGGCCGCGCGGATGAACCAGCAGCACTGGCAGGAGGGCGAAGAGACGCGGCGGCGCTATGTGACCGCGATCTTCCTCCGGCTGCATCCGGAGGCGGGCGAGTTGGAGGTGGTGAACGCCGGACACAACCCGGGATTTCTGGTTGAGCCGGGCGAGCCGCCGCATGAATTCAACGCGGCAGGAACGCCGCTGGGGCTGCTGCCGGGGATGAGCTACTCGATCGAAAAGCATGGATTCAAGCGCGGATCGAGATTGCTTTTCTATACCGACGGACTGACCGAAGTCTTCCGGGGAGATGAAGAGTTTGGGCCGGAACGCCTTTTGGATGAATTTTCCAAGTGCCCATCGCAGAAGGCGGATGGTATTCTCAATGCGTTGTGGACGACGCTGGAGGAGTTCTCCGCGGGCGGCCCGCAAGCAGATGACATGACCGCACTGGCGCTGTGCCGGTGGAAGAACGAGGCGGAGATGCCGGCATGAGCGAGAGAAAAACCACGAACGTCGAGGTCCGGCTGCCCTCGCGCATGGGCTTTGAAAAGGTGGCCATGAGCACGGCGGCCTCAGTGGCCAAGCTGATGGGCTTCCGCGAAGACCGCATCGAGGATCTGAAGACGGCGGTGGCCGAGGCCTGCATCAACGCCATCGAACACGGCAACCGGCTGAATGAGAAGCTATCGGTGGGCGTGATTCTGGCGGCGGGAGAGGACTCCCTGGAAGTGAAGGTCATCGACGACGGCAAGGGCATGAAGACGCAACCCGCCAAGCCGGACATCGACCGCAAGATGCATGGCCAGGAAGACCCTCGCGGCATGGGGATGTTCCTGATCCAGGCGCTGGTGGACGAAGCCGAGTGGGTGGCCGGAACCAATGGCAAGAGCAGCTATGTCCGGCTGGTGATACGGCTCGATAAAGACCAGGCATAACCAAAAAGAAGATACGGAGATCATCGATCGTGCAGAGCGAAACCAAGTCGCATGTTGACCAGATCACTTCCCCGGCCGGACACCCGGTGACCGTCCTCCGCTTCGAGGGGGACATCGCCAGCACCTCGAGAGACGCGGTGCTGGGCGCCTACCAGGCGCAGCCCAAGACCACGGCCAAGCTGATCCTGCTGGATTTCTCCAAGGTGGATTACATCAATTCGAGCGGCATCGCGCTGGTGATCCAGTTGCTGATCGAGGCCTCGAACTCCGACCAGAAGGTGTCTGCCTTCGGGCTTTCGGCGCACTTCACCAAGGTGTTCACCATGGTGGGGATAACGAAGTACGCCGG
Source organism: Occallatibacter sp. (assembly GCA_031296215.1). Lineage (GTDB taxonomy): Bacteria > Acidobacteriota > Terriglobia > Terriglobales > Acidobacteriaceae > Telmatobacter. The sequence goes on along the minus strand of JARLGE010000129.1, from coordinate 1,538 downwards.
CCTGTTCCCAACCCAGGCGGAGGCGCTGGCGGCGCTGTAGCGGCGAACGGCTGAGACGCGCGATTCCCCGCGCGGTAAAATGGCCCCTATGAACCTTGACGCAATTCAGGCGGCAATCCGCGAGGCCGGCTTTGACGGCTGGCTGTTCTACGACCATCATCACCGCGACCCCATCGCCGCGCACATGCTTGGCCTCGACCCAAAAGTTCACATCACGCGGCGCTGGTACTACTTTGTGCCGGCGGCGGGCGAGCCGCGCAAGCTGGTGCACCGCATCGAGCAGGGACGCCTTGATTCTCTGCCGGGAATAAAGAGCCAGTATTCAAGCTGGCAAGAACTGCACGCCGGGCTGGATGCCATGCTCGGCGGCGCACAACGCATTGCCATGCAGTACTCGCCCAACAACGCGATCATGTACGTCTCCATGGTGGACGCGGGGACGGTAGAGTTTTTGCGCGGGCTGGGCAAGGAGATCGTGAGCTCGGCCGATCTGGTCAGCCAGTTCGAGGCGGTGCTCGGCGAGGAGCAGATCGCCAGCCACGGCGTGGCGCAGAGGGCAATCGACCGGATTGTAGCCGAGGGCTGGCAGGAGATGGGGCGCAGGCTGCGGCGGCCCGCGGGCGGCGCGGGCACGCTGACGGAGTTCGATATGGTTGTTTGGCTCAGCGAGGCCATGCGGCGCGAGGGGCTGGTGTGGGAGAGCGGTCCCAATGTGAGCGCCAATGCCAACAGCTCCGACTCGCACTACGAGCCGACGGCGGAGAAGTCGGCGCCGATCGCCGAGGGGGACTTCATCCTCATCGACATCTGGGGCCGGGTGGACAGGCCGGACAGCGTCTTCTACGACATTACCTGGACGGGCGTGGTGGGGCGCGGGCCGAGCGGGCGGGAGCAGCACGTCTTCGAGACGGTGCGCACTGCGCGCGACGCGGCCATCGCGGCAGTCGAGCAGGCCTTCCAAGCGGGGCGGGCCATTTGCGGCTACGAGGGCGACGACGCGGCGCGGGCGGTGATTCAGGCGGCCGGCTTCGCGGAGTTCTTTACTCATCGCACCGGGCACAACATCGCGCACGAGCTGCACGGGCCGGGCGCGCACCTGGACAACCTGGAGACCCACGACGAACGGCGCATCCTGCCAAACACGTGCTTCTCCGTGGAGCCGGGAGTCTATCTGCCGGAGTTCGGCGTGCGCAGCGAGATCGACATGCTCACCGCGCCAGGCAAGGCGTGGGTGACGGGGGCCGTGCAGCGGGAGTTGGTGAGGATCTGAAAGCGGGGGTCAGGGATCAGGGATCAGGGGTCAGGGGTCAGGGGTCAGGGGTCAGGGGTCAGGGGTCAGGGATCAGGGGTCAGGGATCAGGGATCAGACGGACCCTACGTGATTCCCCGCTTTTGCGAGGCAGTTAAGGCCCATAGGAGATTGAGGGTCGTGCTCTCCCACCCATGCGACAGAAAGGAGTCGCATGGATGGGGCACGGAGCTTTTGCGCCGCAGTTCAATTGCGGCCGAGTTTCTTTCTATTCCTTATTCCCTATTCC
>JARLGE010000128.1 GCA_031296215.1 Occallatibacter sp. | reverse complement strand
TTCCTGGGTCTTGTAGAACTTGCGCGTGGCCAGGGCGATGGCCTCTTCCACGGCTCCCACAACGATTTCGGGCTCGATGCCCTTCTCGCGGCTGAGCAGTTCGATACTCTGATACAAAGCGCTGGTGGCCATACTCTGCTTGCTCTCCAGTTCCTAATCCCTACTTCTTTAAATCTCCGGCACCAGTTGCGCTTTCTCAATGTTGCCAAGCGCAATCTGCACGGTGTTGACGCCGGTCTTGCGGGTCTTCGAGTTCTGCTTGACCGCGTTCAGGTCAAGCGTGATGCTGTCTGCCGATCCCGTTGCTGCGTTCGCTGCGGCGCCGGCCAGGCGTCCCTGCCAGTGCCGGTTGTTGCGAATGGGCTCAAAGGTCTGAATCTTGACCAGGCTGCCCGCAAACCGTTCAAAATCTTGTTGCCGGCTGAGCTTGCGATCCAGGCCCGGCGAACTTGCTTCCAGGGTGTACTCGGCGCCGGGAATCAGGTCTTCCACGTCCAGCAGCACGCCGAAATCGCGGCTGAAGGCGGCGCAATCTTCATGTGTGATGCCGGAAAGCTGCTCCACGCTCAGCGTTCCTTCGATCAGGCTCTCAGGCAGGTCTTCCACTCCCTCGCCCGCCGCAATCGCCGCCTTCAACTTGGCGCGGCCCTCGGCGTTCTTTTCGAGGTAGATGCGGAGAGTGCGCTCCTTGGTGGGGCCGATGAACTCCAGGTCCACGACGTCCAGCCCGTGGGAGGCAGCCACCCGCTGCGCCGCCGCTCGAATTTCGTCCAGCTTGACTGCCATGTTTCCAATGCCGCTTAACTGCCCTGTTGGCAATGATTTGTCTTTTTTGACAGCGCCCTCTTTGGCGGTCTTTCTGCCGGAGTGTTTGCCCCGGGTTGTGCTTGTGGATTGGAGCAGCGTTCGCCCCAAATAAAAAGTGGGCTGTAAGCCCACTCATCTCTCCGCCAGCCGGCTTGGTCACGGCAACATGGGCGGACAAATTCGTCTGCATGGTTATCATACGTCGATTTGCTCTGGAATTCAACCACCTGCGGTGGGGCAGACGCGGCTTCGCCGCCCTTGGGGTGGCGCCACGATCATTCTTGTTTGGGTTGTTGCTGGGGAAGATGGCGGCCGGCATCTTCAGCGTCTTTGTTTCCGGCCCGGACCCCACGAGCGCAGCGGTCTGCTACGTCACCGCCGATTCCCTTCAAATTGGCCAGGACCTTGCGCTCGGTTTTGGCACCCATGCCGCCGCCGTCTGTACCCCCGGCCGCGGTGCAAAGGTACAGTTGCCTCCGAGGGGTGAATGTCGAAAGCGCTGCGAGAAAACCCCTTGGGTTCCTCTCCAGCTGTTCGGAGTAGAACGATCCCAGGCCTTCCGAAGCGGCCGCGTTCCATCCGTTGTACCCTGCGAGGAGCGGCGCTAAAAACTCCTTGTGCCCCTGGCTGTAGAGGTCGATCAGGAGTTCCATCGTTCCGTCGTCGCCGTCTCTCCGCCAGACTCGCAGCAATTCGTCCCGATTCCGTTCGTATTCGTATCCCAGGGTTGCGAGCAGATAGACCGCTAATTGCCTTTGCCAGCCGGTCTGTTCGCGCTTGGCGGCTACGAGCAGAGGAATGGCGCGGGTCCGGTCAGCCGGTTTGAGGGTGAAGGAGGGCGGAGGTGCGTCGCCGGGTGCGAGCTGGTGGAGAATGCCTGCGGGGTCGGCCGGATTGACGCCAGTTGATTTGTCGGGCGTAGTCTGGCATGGAGCGATGGGGGAGCTGGGCAGGAGCACCATCGTTGCAACAAAGTATCCAATAAAGCGACGAAGTATCACAGACGTCCGTCCTTGCCTGGCTTCAGCCAAATTACCAGATGCGCCGTACGCCAAACTGATCGAACTGCGGATCGGGGCTGAGGAAGGGGATGTCCTGGCCCAGGGCCTGGGCGGCGATCATGCGGTCGAACGGGTCGCGATGCTCGGCTGTCAGGCGTCCGGCGCGCAGTGCGGACTCGGTGTCGAGGTCAAGCAGGGTGTAGCCCGCATCTTCCATCACGTCTACATAATCCCGCTCCAGCTTCTCCGCGCCGGGGAGCTTGCCGAGGCGTACCTTTGTGGCGATCTCCCACGCGGAGGCGGCCGAAACCAGAATCGTGTTGCCTTCGTCGGCAATCGCATCGCGGGCCTCTTGGCTGAGCGCTGAAGGGGACAGAGTGGCCCAAATGAGGGTGCAGGTGTCGAGCAGAACCTTCACTCTCCGCCTCCGCTCCACAAGTGCAGTTCCTCTTCCGGCAGGGGCTCAAAGAACTTGTCTGACAGAACGAAGCCAGGCGTCTCCAGAGCGCCAAGGCGCTTCTTTCCAACGGGTTGAATGGCTTCCAGCCTCGCGACTGGAGTTCTGGACCGGCCCGAGGTGATGATCACCACTTCACCCTTCTGCGTCTCCTTCAGGAGGTTGGAGAGGTTGGTTTTTGCCTCGAAGATGCTGGCCGTAATCATGCCGTCCTCCATATTGCTAGTTTAGCTTAGCTAATTTCAGAGGAGATTTCAACTTTTGAGACGCCGGGGAAAACCGGCTATGCTCATCCTATGTCTACCCATCGGCCTCCACACTCATCGCATTCGTCCCAAACTGGCGCTTCGGTGGCGGAGGCGCGGACGGCGCTGCTCAAGCGCGCAGCCCGCGATGCGATGGACTACCTGGAAGCGGTGGACACGCGGAGGGTTGCGCCTGGTCCGGAAGCGGTGGCGATACTGAATGCGCTGCGCGGGCAGTTGCCGCCGGGGCCGACCAGCGCGGAGGCGGTACTGCATCTGCTGAACGAGTACGGCTCGCCGGCTACGGTTGCCAATGGGGGCGGGCGGTACTTCGGGTTTGTGAACGGCGGGTGCCTGCCGGCGGCGATGGCTGCGGGCTGGCTGGTGACGGCGTGGGACCAGAATGCGGCGTTCCTGGTGCAGTCACCCACGGCGGTGGTGCTGGAGGAGGTAGCGCTGGAGTGGGTGCGGGAGCTGCTTGGGCTGCCCGAGGGGACGGGCGGAGCGGTGGTGACCGGGGCGACCATGGCCAACTTTGCCGCGCTGGCGGCGGCGCGGTACACGCTGCTGAAACGCGCGGGATGGGATGTGGAGGCCGACGGGTTGTTTGGCGCGCCGGAGATCAGGGTGGTGGTGGGCGAAGAGGTGCATCCGTCTCTCTTGAAAGCTCTGGGTCTGCTCGGGTTGGGGCGCAAGCGGGTGGTGCGGGTGCCGGTGGATGGGCAGGGACGGATGCGGGCCGATGAGCTTCCGCACCTGGACGGGATGACGATTCTCTGCCTGCAAGCGGGGAACGTGAATACCGGCGCCTTCGATCCGGCTGCGGCGATTTGCCCAGCGGCACGGGAGGCAGGGGCGTGGGTTCATGTGGATGGGGCGTTCGGGCTGTGGGCGGCGGCTTCGCCGGAGTACCGCAAGTTGACCAAGGGATTTGAGCTGGCCGACTCCTGGGCTACGGATGGGCACAAGTGGCCGAATATCGGCTACGACTGCGGGATTGCGCTGGTGCGGGAGCCGGCGGCGCTGAAAGGCGCGATGAGCGTGCGTGCGGCATATCTCGAGACAGGCGGGCCGCGGGAGCCCTCGGACTATAACCCGGAGCTGTCTCGGCGGGCGCGCGGGGTGGAGCTGTGGGCAGGGTTGCGGTCGCTGGGAAGGCAGGGGATGGCGGCGCTGGTGGAGCGGACTTCGAGCCATGCGCGGCGGTTCGCGGCGGGGCTGAAGGCGGCGGGGTTCGAGGTGCTGAACGAGGTGGTGATCAACCAGGTGCTGGTTTCGTTCGGCGACGCCGAGAAGACGCTGCGGGTGATTGCGCTCTTGCAAGCGGAAGGGACATGCTGGTGCGGGTCGACGGTGTGGCAGGGGCGGACGGCGATGCGCATCAGCGTGTCGAGCTGGGCGACGACGAGCGAGGATGTGGACCGCAGCCTGGCGGCGATGGTGAAGGCGGCCGCGGAAACAACAAAAGGAAGTTTCTAGAGGGAAGCGATGGACCCGCGCGACGAGATGGAACCCGATCAGTTAGATGTGCTGGCGCAGGCTTTCTGCGAGCAACTGATGGCGTGCCTGGATGAGTGCGCGCGGGGGCGCAAGGGGCTGTTCTCCGACGTGGAACTGCTCAGCGATGAGGGCGAGGGCGGCTGGCCGGAGGCGGCGCGGCTCAGGGAGCTGGCCTTGGCGCTGCAAGGCGTGTTTGCCCGGCAGGAACAGCGGAATGCGCTGTGCGACGAGTTTCTCGACCTGTGCTCGATGCACGGGGAGAGCCATCCGGGCGAGCGCAAGCTGGCGCGGGCGTTTCTGGAGCGGATCGAGCGCGGCGAGGTGGGGATTCTGCCCAGCGAGGAGAGAAAGCTTTGGTCGTAGTGCATGCATTTCTGGCGCTGCTGGCGGGCTTTGCCACCATGGCCTTGCTGGTGATTGTGGTGACGGCGCTGCTGACCCGGCTGGCGCCGGAATGGGTCGGCGCGGAGGGCAAGCCAGAGCCCGGCTATGCCTTCGTGAATCTCGGCTACTCGTTTCTGGCGGCAGCGGCGGGAGGCTATGTGACGGCGTGGATGCCGGCTGCCAATCCGCTGATTCTGGTGCTGGTGTTGGGGATCGTGGTGCTGGCCATGGGGGCGCTGAGCGCGCTGCAGGCGCGGGGGAAGCAGCCCATCTGGTACGCGCTCGTGCTGCTGGCGCTGATGCCGCTGGGGGTGCTGGCCGGCGGGCTGGTGCGGCTGCGGGTGCTGGGAATTCTGTAAGGTTTCCCACTCTCTCATTTTTTCCCACGATTTGTTAAATTCCCACTGAGTGGTTTACTTCCACTATGCTAGGATAGTGTCACTTCTAGCGAAGGTGGGAAATATGGAAACAGTGGAACTTAAAGAAGCGGAGGCGGTTTGGCAGCGGCCGACCTATGTGGAGCCGCTGCGGGTGCGGACGCGGATCGGCGAAAAGGGGCGGATTGTGATTCCGGCCCCCATGCGGGAGGCGCTGGGGATGAAGGAGAATGAGGTCATCGACCTGCTCTTGGAAAATGGAGAGCTGCGCATTGTAACGCTGCGGGAGACAATCCGGCGCGTGCAGGAGCGGGCAAGGAAATACGTCAAGCCGGGAACCCTTGTTTCTGATGAGTTGAGTGCTGAGCGGCGCGAGGCCGCTAAGCATGAATGAGGTCGTTCTTGATGCCTCAGCGGTATTGGCGATTGTATTCGATGAACCTGGGAAAGATAGGCTGACGGCTGAGATTCTCGATCGTTCGGTGGTTAGCACAGTGAACTTGGCAGAGGTGCAAACCAAGCTCATCAAGAAGGGCTTTGAATCCGAAGAGGCCTGGTGGGCTGCCGTTCATCTTGTGGTCGCAGTGGAACCTTTCACCGCAGACCACGCGAGGATCGCCGGCGATCTGATTGC
>JARLGE010000127.1 GCA_031296215.1 Occallatibacter sp. | reverse complement strand
CCGCATTTTGGCGGGGCGCAGGCGATTTATAACGTGATCGACGCGCGGCAGAGCGATCCGCAGGCCAATGTAATTCAGGCGCTGCGCGGCATGGGCCACACGGCCGAGGCCGACCATTACACGCACTTCAGCTATGAGATGGTGGCGCTGACGCCGCGCTGCGCGGTGGAACTGGGCTACGACGTGTCCGAGGAAGACCTGGCCCGGCCCTATATTGAAGTGAGCGGGCGCAAGGGCTTCGGCGTCAAGGCCGACGACCTGATCGACAAGCTGATTGCGGCCACGCGGGCCGAGGTGGACGCGCGGCAGACGGGACGCGACGAAGCCGAGCGCAAGCGCATCGCCGCGCAGATCGCGATTGGCGCGCTGCGCTACTTCATGCTGAAGTTCACGCGCAATTCGGTCATCGCCTTCGACTTCAAGGATGCGCTGAGCTTCGAGGGCGAGACTGGACCATACATTCAATACGCCGTGGTGCGGGCGCGCAATATCTTTCGCAAGGCGGAGACAACGCCGGAAGCTGTGCTGGTGGAGTTTGAAAAACAGCGAGTCAGCGAGTCAGCCAGTCAGCCAGTCAGCGAGGCAGCGCCGACGAAACTCGCGGCCTATCTAGACGACCCTGCGGCCGAGGACATTTGGGCGCTGTGGCTGCGGGCGGGGCGGCGGACGATGGTGCTGGAGCAGTGCATTGCCACGTCGGAGCCGGCTCACCTGGCCAAGCACGCCTTCCAACTGGCGCAGGATTTCAACGATTTCTACCACAAGCACCACATCCTGACCGAAGAAGACCCGGCGCGGAAGACGTTTCTGCTGGCCACGGCGGCGGTGGCGTTGCGGGAACTCGTCGAGGTGCTGGGCTGGCTAGGAATCGAGAGCCCGGAGGCGATGTAGGAGGAGACGCCATCAACCCAGGCGGCAGGGCCGGAAGGTTATTTCAAATGAACGGGTTACGATTTATCCGGCTTCTTTTCAAGAGCTTACATTCAAGTCTGATATACAATCCCAACATGCGTTCGATGGCCGTGGAGTGAAGCCTGCGGCCGTTCCGCGCATCTAATAACCCAGAGGGCCCCTATGACCGCACCCCGCGAAAAGAACGAGCCGCGCAAGCTGCCCATGATGCCCATCCGGGACATGGTGATTTTCCCTTACATGATGACGCCGTTCGTGGTGGGGCGCGAGTCAAGCGTGAGGGCTCTGGAAGAAGCTCTGACCGGCGACCGCAAGATTTTTCTTGCCACGCAGCACGATGCCTCGATCGACGAGCCCAAGGCCAAGGACATCTACCAGGTCGGTTCCATCTGCAACATTGTGCAGAGCGTGAAGATGCCCGACGGCAACATCAAGGTGCTGGTGGAGGGCGTGGAGCGGGCCAAGTCGACGGAAGTGAACGACCGCGACGGGTTTTTTGTGGCTACGGTGCGGGTGGGCAAATCGCAATTCGAGATGACTCCGGCCGTGGAGCAACTGATGCAGCGCGTGACCGGCCTTTTCGAGCAATACGTCAAGCTGCAGCAGTCGCTGAACTACGAGACGATTATCGCCACCGTGCGGATGGACGAGCCCGCCAAGCTGAGCGACACCATTGCCGCCAACCTGCAACTGGGCATCGAGGAGAAGCAGGAGCTGCTGGCCATCTTCGATCCGGCGGCGCGGCTGGCGCGGATTGCTGACGTGCTGGACATCGAGATCGAGAAGCTGGATCTCGATCGCAACATCCAGTCGCGCGTGAAGCGGCAGATGGAGCGGGCGCAAAAAGAGTACTACCTCAACGAGAAGATCAAGGCCATCCAGAAGGAGCTGGGCCGCGGCGAGAAGAGCGAGTTTGACGAGCTGCGCAAGAAGATTGAAGCCGCCGGGATGCCCAAGGAAGTGCTGGACAAGGCGGTTCAGGAACTGAAGAAGCTGGAAGCCATGCCGCCCATGTCGGCCGAGTCCACCGTCAGCCGCAACTACATTGACTGGCTGCTGGCCGTACCGTGGAAGAAGCGCTCGAAGGAGACGCGGTCGATCGACTACGCGGAGAAGGTGCTGAACACCGACCACTACGGTTTGGAGAAAATCAAGGAACGCATTCTCGAATTCCTCGCCGTGCGCCAGTTGGTGAAGAACCCCAAGGGCTCGATTCTCTGCTTTGCCGGGCCGCCGGGGGTGGGCAAGACTTCGCTGGGCATGTCGATTGCCAAGGCCACGGGCCGCAAGTTTGTGCGGCTCTCGCTGGGAGGTATACGCGATGAGGCGGAGATTCGCGGGCATCGGCGGACCTACATTGGCGCGCTGCCGGGGCAGATCATTCAGCACATGAAACGGGCCGGAACCCGCAATCCGGTCTTCCTGCTCGATGAAGTGGACAAGATGGCGTCGGACTTCCGCGGCGACCCGGCCTCGGCGCTGCTCGAGGTGCTCGACCCGGAGCAGAACATCGCTTTCCAGGATCACTATCTCGACGTGGACTACGACCTCTCGCAGGTGCTGTTTGTGGCCACGGCCAACGTGATGCACACCATTCCGGCGGCGCTGCAGGACCGCATGGAAGTGCTGCGGCTGCAGGGCTACACGGAGCAGGAGAAGCTGGAGATTGCGCGCCAGTACCTGGTGAAGAAGCAGCGCGAGCAGACCGGACTGAGCGATAAGAACATCGTCTTCACCGACGACGCGATTCTTGAGATCATTCGCTACTACACGCGCGAAGCGGGGGTGCGGAACCTGGAGCGCGAGATCGGCAACCTGTGCCGCAAGGTGGCGCGCAAGGTGGTCAAGAGCGGCGCCAAGCACAAGGAAGAGCTGACCGCCCAGAACATTAGCGAGTTCCTCGGCGTGGCGAAATATCGCGACTCGGAGGTGCACGAGAAGAGCGAAGTGGGCCTGGTGACGGGCCTGGCGTGGACCGAGGTGGGCGGCAGCATCCTGACCACCGAGGTGCAGGTGCTGGACGGCAAGGGCAAGCTCACCATCACCGGGCAGTTGGGCGACGTAATGCAGGAGTCGGCGCAGGCGGCGCTGAGCTACATTCGCGGCCGGGCGCAGGCGCTGGGGCTCTCGCGCGAGTTCTATCGCAACGTGGATTTGCATTTGCACGTGCCCGAGGGCGCGATTCCCAAGGACGGCCCCTCGGCCGGCATCACCATGGCCACGGCACTGGCCAGTGCGCTGGCCAAAATTCCCGTGCGCCGCGACATCGCCATGACCGGCGAGATCACGCTGAGGGGCAAGGTGCTGGCCATCGGCGGATTGAAAGAGAAGTTGCTGGCCGCGCTCAGGGCGGGCATCTTCGAGATCATTCTGCCCCGCGCCAACGAGAAGGACATCGCCGAGCTGCCGGACAACATCAAGAAGGCCATGAAGCTGCACTTTGTGGATCAGATGGACGAGGTGCTGGCCCTGGCTTTGGAGAGCCCGCTGCAGGCGCTTGCGGCCCCGGAGACCGACGTGCTGGCCGCCGTGCCGCCGGCGGCGGAGATTGGGGCGAGTTTACCGGCGCCGCAGTAGCTGGCAGGCAGGAAGCACAGCCTCCCTGGTCTGTGCGGCGAGGCCAGAGGCGTTCTGGTTGCATCAGCAGCGGTCCCGAAATCGTTGCCGCCCCGCGAAGTCCCGTTCTGCTGTAGAATCTTCGCGTGCCGATTGCCGTGGCTTCCGACGTGTTGCACAACGATGTGCGTCGCCTCGTCGAGGGGCAGCTCATCCTGAGCGCCGGCCTCCTCGCTTTGATTCTCTACCGGTTTCGAACCAGGACAACAGATCGCTCGGTGCTTTACTTCGGGCTGGCCTCTTTTCTCTATGGACTGAGGCTGATCTTCGAACTGCGGATGCTGCGGGCGGCCCTCCCCTGGGTCCCATGGCAGGTCTCCGAATATTCGATCACCCTCGTCATCGGGGTGCCGTTCGTCCTCTATCTCGGCAGCACGCTCGGCCGCGCTTATCCGCGGTACACACAAGCGCTGCTGGCGGGGAATGTCCTGCTTGCCCTGTGGGGCGCGTTCCGTTTAATCACGCATGGCCCGATTGACCGGCCCGCCGCAATGGAGAGGGTTTTCTTTCTGAATGGATGGCTGGTGGTCGGCACCGTGCTGGGCTGGGTTTATATTGGGTTCTTCCCCAGGATCCCGATTGACCGGGAGGTGCGCGCCCTCAGAATCGGAATCCTGGTCATGGGCTTGTTTTCGCTGGAGCAGAACCTGTCGGTTGTCGGCCTTCTGCCCGGCCAGGGCTTTTGGGAGCCGCTGGGGATGGTGTTCATGCTGGGGACATTCCTCTTCGTGAGCGCGTCCCGCAGCATGCGGATGGAAGCCAACCTCATCGCCATCCGCAACGAGCTTGAGATTGCGCGCCAGATTCAGGCGGCGCTGTTGCCGAGGTTGGACCGGGAAATCGCCGGACTCAATATCCACGCCCGCTACTCTCCCGCGGGGTCGGTGGCGGGCGATTTTTACGATGTGCTCTGTGGCGGGTCGGGGCTCGGCGTGCTCATTGCGGACGTCTCCGGACATGGCGTTCCCGCGGCGCTCTCGGCTTCGATGTTGAAGGTTGCATTGCGGGCGCAAGCAGACCAGATGGGGCATCCAGCGGAGGTTCTGGCCGGGCTGAACAGAACCCTGAGCGGCACGCTGGGAGGCCAGTTCATTACTGCCGCTTATGTGTTTTTCGATCCCGCCGGGCGCGAATTGCGCTACGCCGGAGCGGGGCATCCTGCTGTGCTTTTGTGGCGCTCGGCGGAGAAGCAAGTGAAGCGCCTGGAAGAGAATGGACTGTTTCTCGGTCCGTTTGCGGGGGCGGAGTACGCGGCGATCCGATCGCCCTTTGAACCGGGCGATCGATGCCTGCTCTATACCGATGGAGTCGTCGAAGCTTCAAATCGGAAGGACGAGGAATTCGGTGAGGACCGCCTCAGGGATTCTCTTGAGAGAAACGCCGCATTTCCAGCGAACCAGGCATGCAGTGCCTTGCTCGACGAAGTGACCGCGTGGTCCGGCGGGGAACTGGAGAGCCAGCAGGACGACATTACCTTTGTCGTCATCGAGTGCGGGGCGGACGAAGCTGCGCCGGCGGCCTGAGCCGGAGGTGCCCCGTCCTGTATCCTCAAGCTGGAAGGCTTCCTCTGTAGGCCCGCTGACTAGCCGACTCGCTGACCTGTGCAAACCTATGCGCTATACGACACAATTCCTGCTTTCGGCGATGGCGGCGGAGCAGTTTCCGGAGCCGAGTGTGCCGGAGATTGCCTTTCTGGGGCGGTCCAATGTGGGCAAATCGAGCCTGCTGAACGCGCTGGTGGGCGAGAAGGCGGCCAAGGTTTCGTCGACGCCAGGGCGCACGCGGGCTATCAACTTCTTTGCGCTGCTGGATGCGAGCAACCGTCGGCAACTGGTGTTTGCCGACTTGCCCGGCTACGGCTACGCGAAGATTTCGAAGTCGATCTCGGCGGGCTGGCCTGCGTTCATCGAGCCCTATCTTGCCATCCGCTCGACGCTCAAGCTGTGCATCTGCCTGGTGGACTCGAATGTGCCCGCGCAGCAGAGTGACCGCCAACTGATCGACTGGCTGCGGGCGGCGGGGCGGGAGTTTGCCGTGGTCGCCACGAAGATCGACAGGCTCAGCGGCAACGAACGGACGCGCAATCTGCTGGCGCTGAAGAAGGGTCTGGAACTGGACGAGGTGTTGCCTATCTCGGCCAAGACCGACTATGGGATGAAAGAGCTTTGGAGCCGGATCGAGGGGGCGGGGTAGCGAGTCAGCAAGCCAGCAAGTCAGCGAGTCGGCAGGTCGGCGCGGGGCACGGGCATTTGTGCTTTCCCAGGTCTCAGAATCGAGACCTGGGGCACCCGGCACTTGTGCTTTCCCACCCTTGCGGCGCTGAATCTGCCTCAAGGATGAGGCACGGAGCTGGTTGGCGGGTGGAAGCGGAAGACTTCTTCACCTGGGCTCAGGGCGATTTCGACTTCGACTGCGATTTCTCCCCTTCTGACGGCCGCCTCTACGCGGGCTTTGAACTGCTTTGCGACAGCCGGGGCGCAACCGAGAAGGCGCAGGCCTTGCGCCAGGCGGCCCAGGTACCGGGGAGCCAGGCGGAGCCAGCGGCGCGCGGCGGGTGCGTTTGCGTCCGCATCTTCCATTAGACAATCGAGGGCGATGGCGTCGAGCTTGGGCAGCCACAGCGCCGGGGCGGACGCGACGCGCCAGCGGACAACGGGGCGCTTGCTTTCAGCGGCCTCAAGCGCGGTCGCCGGCAGCAGATCGGGCAGGACGCCGCGCTCAAGCATCGCCCGCTCGATGGCCTCGGAGGCGAGCGCCACGCAGACGGCCACGGTTTCGCGCTTGCGGATTTCGTTCTTGAGGATGCGTAGAGCCTCGTCGAGCGAGGTGACCAGGAAGTCGGCGACGCCGTCGCGAATGGCCAGCTTTTGCGCGACGGGATCAGCGGTAACGGCCAGCGAGGCGGCGCCGGCGATGTTGCCCGCGACCAGCAGCGCGCGGCCCTGGGGTGAGAGTTCTCCGGCGTAGAGCAGCTTGCCGCCCAGGCTCGGCTCTTCATCCGATGGCGTGGCCGCGGTGCGCATGAGGGCGGCGTAGAGGCGTTCCACCTGGAGGGTGAAGTCGAGCGCGGCGGATGGAATGGGATCGGAGGGCAAGGGTGGAATCTCTCCGCGGTGAAGCGGTGTAAGGAATCCTCTCAACAGCCGCCAAGCCGACATTCGCTTCGGGGCTAAAGCCCCTCATCTATTTTGGCGGCGAATGCGGCGCGGTTAAAGCCGCGCCCTTTCAAAACCGCAGCTTGCCGAGAAGTGCGTCAGAGCCGGCTAATCGCGAAATCGCTCGCGCGCGTTGAGCGGGCGGACAAAGAAGACAAACTCTCCTGGCTTGACTACCACCTGGAGCCTCTCCGGGACCTTTTTCCCGACGCAGCCGTTGGGCGCCACGATGCCCTTGGCGAGAATGTCGGCGACCGGGTACCAGTGTTCGGGCGAGGCGGCGTGGTCGGCGGAGGCGTGGTCCTTGTCGGCGTCGCAGTTTGCGTAGATGAGCGTAGCGCTGTCGTAGGTGGCGTGGATGGAGACGACTTCGGAGTTGGCGGGCAGGCTGAGGCTGCCGGTGCCGTCCTCGCTCTGTTTGACCCAGTCGGCGTGGACCTCTTCCAAGTGATTGACGCGCACCAGGAAGTTGGAGGTCGCAATCAGCAGGCCGGTCTTGCTGTCGAGCATGCGGAGGGTGATGGTTTTGTCCGGTTGTGCGCGGGCTGAGCCGAGGAGCGCGGCCAGGCAGAGCAGGAACAAGGACAGGGACCGGGTGATTCGGGCGATACAGCATTTTCGATTCTGCTCTTTACAGAAACCTGGAGGCCAAGTGGCTTTTTCCTCAAGAAAAAGCCACCTTGCACGATCTGCAAACGCCAACAAGTGAATCGAAAATGCTCTAGATGCCGCTGGAAATGCCGCCATAATGGCCAAAAGGATTGCCTCCGCGCCTCAAGTGCGGCTCAAAGGCCCGCGCGGCGCTTACCAGGTATTGTACGGTTGTCCGTCGGAGCCGGCCTCATCGGAGCCGGAATGCACGTCATCGACGCCCGGTTCGGTCTCGTCCAGCGAGTGCATGGAATCGCTGGTGTCGGTGACCCAGGTGGAGGTGCTGTGGGTCATCGGATCCTCGGGAATGGACTTCAGATAGCCTTCCTGGAGCAGGTCGTCGAGCGACTGCGGGGCCTTCTGCTTGTCCATGGTGTAGGAGTCGATGGCGGCGCGCAGGGTGTGCAGGTCCTCTTTGAGCACGGCTTCGCGGGCATGCTTGATGGCGCTGATGTAACTGGGCACGGCGACCACGGCCAGCACGCCGATGATGGCCATGACGATCATCAGCTCGACCAGGGTGAAGCCCGCGTCTTTTCTCATTCTGCCCACTTCGGCCTCGCCTACCACGTGGAGTACTTGGTGCCGTCCAGGGCTGTGCCCTGGGATTTGGAATAGACGTCGAAGACGCTCTGGCCGCCGTAAGAGTCGGAGGTCGGATCGTCCTGCATGGAGTGCATGCCCCACTCGTTTTTGCCGGTCATGGGGTCGATGGGAATCTTACGCAGGAATCTCACCTTCTTGCCCTGCACTTCGACGCCGGTTACCAGCGTGTCGAGGTCGGGCGGATAGTTCTGGCTGTCGACTTTGGTCTGGAAGGCGTGCATTTCGGCGGCGTCCTTGTAGTGGTCGATGGCGTCGCGCATCTCCCACAGGTCGCGCCGAAGCTCACGCTCCTTGTCGCGCTTGACTTGGAACATGGTTACCGGTACGGCGGCTGAGGCCAGGATGGTGAGGATGGTGACGGTCACAATCAGCTCGATGAGCGTGAGGCCGCGCTCCTGTTTGCGGCGGGTCCGGGTTGGGGTAGCTGCAATCATGCGCCAATCGATTAGTGCACGGTGATGGTGACCCGCGAGCCCTGCGCCGGCAACTGCTGCTGGGCGCTGTTGATGGCGGCGGATTTGGTGAGGGTCAGGGCGGATTCTCCCGCGGCCTTGGCTTGGAAGCTGAGCACGCAGACGACGCCCGCGCCGTTGACGCCGGCCACTCCCGGCGGACGTGCGGCGTTGATGGTGATGTTGCCGGGTCCGTCGTCGCGGTGAATCAGCGTGACCGCCTGATTGTCGCGGCCCAGCAAGTCGCCGATGGTGACATTGACCAGGGAAAGTTTGGCCGGGTCATATTGAACCTGCATCGGCACCGACCAGATATCTTTTCCGCCGGTGAGCACCACGGGGACCTGGAACTCGCCCCCCGCGGCCACCGGGTTGCCGGGGGGACTGAACATCAGATTGACACTGCCGGGTCCAATGGGGCCGGGTGGGCGGGGCACTCCGGGACCGGGTTGGCCGGCGGCGTTGGGCTGGCCTGTGGGATTAGGCGGCGCCGCGGGGTTGGTGACGGCCACCGGGTTGGTAACAGCTGCGGCCGCCGATCGTCCGTTGGCATCGGCCGATGCGCTCATTTGCTGGAGCGCCGCGGGGGCTGCAGCCACGGCGCTCTGCCCGGGGACCACGCCCAAGGTGGGACGCGCTTCCACAGGATGAGCCGGAGCGGCTGGTGCGGGCGTTGCGGCGTCGGGGGCCGGGGCGGAGATGTGCCGCAGCTCGACGGTCGCGCCGGCGCCGGTGTCGATGGTGCGCAGGTTGACCCTGTCCAGCGACTGGGTGCGCACGATGTGCGGGACCACCAGGAAGACCAGCTCATCGTCATTGACGGTGTGGTCTTTGGAGCCGAAGAGGTATTTGAGGATGGGAATGGAGCTGAGGCCGGGAATGCCGGTCCAACTGACCATCTCCTGCCTGTCCTGAATGCCGCCCAGGATGCTGGCTTCGCCCTCGCGCAGGCGGATGACCTGGTCGACCACGCGCTGCGAGAGAATGGGCTCGGTAACGCCGCTGATGGTGACTGAGCCGCTCTGCGCGGTCACTTCGATCTTGATCTTCAGCGTCACATCGTGATCGTAGTGGACGCTGGGAGTCATCTCGATCTGCACGCCGACATCCTGGTACTGGAACTGGGTCTGAACCCCGATGCCGATTCCGCCCACGCCGCCCACGCCGCCCAAGCCGCCCCCCCCATAGGAGCCGGTGGCGATGGGAATCTTGGAGCCAATCTTCATGGTCGCCTTCTGGGCGTCGGTGGCGCGGATGCGCGGATTCTGCAGAACCTTGGTGTTGGAGTCGGAGAGCAGCAGGTTGGCTGTCGCTCCCCCGATGGTGACCGCAAACTGCGAGGCCTTCAGGTGGGCCAGGTCGTACAGAGAAGGGCTGGTGCTGGTACTGGCGGTTCCGGTGGTGCCGGTTGTTGTTGTGGTGCTGGTGGTGCTGGAAGTGGGCGACTGCAGGGCAATGCCCACGCTGCTGGGCCAGGAGATGCCCAGCGTCCGCTCCCAGTTCTTGCTGACTTCGAGGACGGCGATGTCGACCACCACCTCGGCGCGCGCCTTGTCCAGGTCGTTGATGAGCTTTTGCGCCAGCAGCAGCTCGTCGGGCGTGCCGCGGATGACGATGGCGTTCTGGCTGGGAACGCCGTAGATCTTGATGCCGCTCAGCACGTTGCGAATGGCTGTCTGCACGTCGGTCAGATCGTTCTGCTGCCAGGCGTTGGTCAGATAGAAGGTCTGGACGGCGGTTTCGTCCAGGTCGGTGCGCTTTTGGCGGGTGTTCTGGGCCACGAAGATCGTATTCTCGGTGACCGGGCGCCAGAAGGTGTTGGACATGGTGCCGACGATGCGCAGGGCATCGAGCAGGGAAGTGTTGGTGAGGTCGACCTGGATGCGCTTGGCGGTGTAATCGGGGTCGAAGAGGACATTGATGCCGGCAGCCTTGCCGATGGCCTGGTAAACCACCTTGGCGTCCTCGGAGTAGTGCAGCGTCAACGGCTCATTCGATAACGGCTTCAATTCGACAGGAGAGCCGATGGAGTCCAGTTCCTGCTGCTCCCCGGCCTGCGCGGCGAGGCTGGTGTCGCCCTGGGGGGGCAATTCGCCGCTGCGTTTGCGGGCCCGCGCGATCTCCTGCTGCGCGGCCTCGTTGCCGGGGTCAATCTCGGCGGCGTGGAGGAACTCAACCAGGGCGCCCTGCTCGTCGCCGCCCTGGAGCAATTTGCGGCCCTTGCTCATGTGCAGCCCGGAGGCGGAGACCCGGATGCGGTAGAGCGCCGTCTTGTAGGCCAGGTCGTTGGGAGCCTTGGCGGCGGCCTTCTGGTAGAGGTCGAATGCGGTGTCGTAGTCCTCGTGCGCTTCGGCGGCCTCGCCGTGCTTGAACATGGAGGCGGCCGACTGTGCCCGCAGCGGGGCGCTCGCGAGGGCAAGCATGGCGAAAAGCGCAATCCAGGGAAGGCTGCGCGAAACTGTGAACCCGGCGAAGACCGGCGAATTGGCAGCCGGTAAAAGAGCGCGGCGATTCATCGAACTCCCAGGCGTCCTGTTCACTCCGCATTCCGAAGCAGACACGTGCGGGCTGCCTTGGCCGCCCCTGACGCGATTCCTATGGCGATTTTTGACGCAAGTGCTCCCTGCGATCAAGTCCATCCAACGATGCCCCATTTTAGCAAAGCCCCTTTGGAACGCGGGGAAGGGCGGCTTCCGCCGGGGGAACAAAAGCCGTTCCGATGTTAGGATGAAGACGCGAGGAAGCAAACCGATGGCCCGCCAAACCAGTCACGTGATCGTCGAGAAGGTCGACTCCGGCCCCAAAAAGCCGGCGCGGCCGCGCGACCCTGTGGCCAGCGGCGAGCGGGATGCCGCGCACAACCGCATGGCCAGCCACAACTACTTCCTGCTGGAGAAGTTCGAAGCCGGCGTCGCCCTGCGCGGGACAGAGGTCAAGTCCATCCGCCAGGGGAAGGCCAACCTCAAGGATTCCTACGGCCTCATCAAGGACGGCGAGGCGTTTCTGCTCAACTTGCATATCGGTCCTTACTCCCACGGCAACCTGGCCAACCACGACGAAACCCGCACCCGCAAGCTGCTGCTTCACAGGGGCGAGGTTCAGAAGTTACTCCAGAAGACGCAGATCAAGGGCCACACGCTCATCCCCACGCGACTCTATTTTCGCAACGGCCGGGTGAAATGCGAACTGGCCGTTGCCAAGGGCAAGCAGGACTGGGACAAGCGGGAGACCGAGAAGCGCCGCGAGGGCGACCGGGAGGCGCGCGCAGCCGTAAACGCCAGCAAACACCGCATGGGGCGGTAGGGGGCGCTGGGGGTTGCGCAGCGCTCAGCGGATGACTTCGATCGTGAGGTCGAGGGGCAGGGACCGCCATGCCCTGTCGGTGGTATAGACAGCGGCTTTGCGGTCGATCGCCAGCGCCAGGCAGGCGCGGTCGCCGAGGGACAGGCCGAAGGCGCGGGTTATGGCCTTCAGCTCCCCGGCGATCCGCGCTTGCTCATCGCTGAAAAAGCAGATTTCGCACTGGACGCCTTGCAGTCGGCTCCAGGCATGGTCAGGCCGCGCCCCACGATCCAACATGCGGGCATGAATTTCCGCCAGATTGACCGTGCTGAGCAATGCGCCCGGCAGGATGGGAACAACCATCTCGCCTCCCGGCTCGTTGAAAAACACGGCCAGGAGAGCCGAAGCGTCGAGAACGGCCAGGTCAGCCAAGGGTCTCCGCCTTCCTTAACCGAGCCAATTCAGCTCGCGGTCACGCGTCACTTCTTCTTCCTCGCGGCGGGCCTCTTGGCGGCGCTCGGCGATCAGTTCGTCCGAGGCCAGAACACCCGGCTTGGCGTATTGCGCGAACTCCTCTTGAATGCGTCGGATGCGCGCCGGGTACGACTCGATGCGCAGAACGCCGTCCTCCACATCCATCAGCAGCGTATCGCCCGGGGCGAAGCCCAACTCCTGCCGGATGGCGGCGGGGATCACAATGCGCCCGTTAGGGCTCAGCGGG
>JARLGE010000126.1 GCA_031296215.1 Occallatibacter sp. | reverse complement strand
GCTTCCCAGCCACAGCGAGTACCCGGTGGTGTTGCCCGTGCCCGCCGTCCAACTGAAGGTCATCGTGGGACCGGCCAGCACAGTGCTCGGCGCTGGAGTGGTCATTACCGCCTGCGCCGCCGCGGTGTAGGTGTAGTCGGCATGCTCCGTGACCCCGTTGATATAGGTGAAGAGACGCGCGTACACCGTCTCTCCATTGGTGGGCAGACCGCCCGCCGTGACCGAGGTAGCGGTAACCGCGCCGGAGTGGTACAGGTTGTTCGTGCCCACCGCGGTTCCCAGCCACAGCGAGTAGCCGGTGGTGTTGCCGGTGCCCGCCGTCCAACTGAAGGTCACCGTGGGACCGGCCAGCACAGTGGAGGGCGTCGGCGTCATCAGCACAGCCTGCGCCGCCGCGGTGTAGGTGTAATCGTGGAACAGCGTGACCGTGCCGGTGGTGGTGTAGAGACGCGCATAGACTGTCTCCCCGTTGGTCGGCAGGCCGGCTGTCACGCTTGTGGCGGTTGTCTCCCCTGAGTGATAGAGGTTGTTCGAGCCAACCCCCGTGCTTCCCAGCCAGAGAGAATACCCCGTGGCCCCGCTGGCGGTCGTCCAGGAGAAGGGCACATTGGGTCCCACCAGCGTAGTGCCGGGCGCGGGAGCGGTCAGCGTTGCCGCAGTCGCGGCGGCATTGGTGAAGGTGATCGTATGCGCGGATTCCACGTTGCCCGCGCTATCCACGCTCCAGTAGACGACCGAATGGCCGCCCACCGAGGAAACGGTGAAGGCGTATCCGGTATAGACGGTATTCCCGCCGCCATCGAGGCTGTAGTACGTGGTCTTGACGCCGCTGCCGCCGGTGTCGGTGGCGTGCAGGGCCACCTGCACGTTCGAGTAATAGGCGCCGCCGACAAGGTTGCCGCTCAGGGTTGACGTGGTGGAGGGCGCGGTCAGATCCAGGCTGACCCACTCATACGGCTCGGCCGAGACGTTGCCGGCGTTGTCCTCGGTCCAGTAGTAAATGTAGTGCTGGCCCTGGGCCGAAATGGTGAACGGGCCGGTGTACAAGTAGCATGACGTGTAGACTCCGGGGTAGCAATTGGGCGAGTCGATGGAGTAGAGCGTCCAGAAGATGCCCGACGCGTTGCTGCCGCCGGGATCGGCCGGATGCAGCGTGACGGTGACCGGCGTGTCCCACCAGCCGCTGGCCGGCTGGACGGGGCTGTTGGTGACTTTGATGGAGGGGGCGACCGTGTCGTAGCAGAGCGGCCCATAGGAGCCATAGGTGGTGCGCCCCTGGTTGTCCCAGCCTTCCACCTGCACTGTGTGGCAGCCCTGGCTGACGCCTCCGGCGCAGCCGTTGGGCTCAAAGGCCAGGCATCCTCCCGACGCGAACGGGTACTGCGGGCCGCTGTAGAAGGAGTTGCCGGTGCCGCCGTGAGGCTCGCTGCCGGGATCTGCGGGAATGGTGTCCCAGCCCTGTGTGAATCCGGCCACGCCAGGCGCGGGGAAGCCGCTGCTGCCGGCGTCGGAGAGAGTCCAGTTGACCTGTTGGTTGCTGTTGTACCAGACGCCCGTGGCGGGGCCGGTGAACGCGAGCGAAGGGTTGCCGTAGGCGGGAATCAACTCCCAGTTGATGCCCCAGGCCAGTTGCAGCATGTTGGCCGAGCCCCATCCGGTAGCCAGGTCGAAGCCACTGGCAGCGCAGAAATACATGAGGCTGGGGTTCGCCGCCGTAATTTGGTTGCTATTGCAGCCGCTGGTGGTGTCGTAAAAGGGATTGTGCGGCGCGCCGGAGATGGCATCTTCATAGAAGAACGGATTGGCGAGGCCAACCGGAGAGCATGCAGAGCTTCCGCTGCCGCACTTGTTGCCGATGTAGTCGAGGTAGGAATTCTCCTGGGCAAAGAAGCCGGCCAGCTCAGGGGCCACGATGCTGGTGCCGCCTTCGTTCTGCCACGACCCGCCGGCGTAGTACCACTCACCCATCACATCCGGGTTCGCTGTCAGCGAAATGTCGGGCATCCGGCGCCCATTGCTGCCGGACACTACCCACTCCCCGCTGCCGTTCCACTCGTAGTACGGGGTGAGGGAGGTCTGCCAGGAGGGCCACACAAAAAGGGTGCTTACGCCGCCGCCGCCGCCGCCATGGTTGCTCCCGCATGAGCCGTCGCCCGTCCATGCGTTTTCACTCACAAAGGCGCCAGAGGAGTCCAGCAGCAGTTCGGTGCCGCCCGCCGCGAGGAAATCGCTATCGGAGGCCGGGTAATCCACTGCGGTTGCGACGTTGCAGCCATCGGTCGCGCCGTTATCGCCGGCGGACGCGATCAACGTCCAGCCGGTACCGGTCATGGAGTTGAAGATGGGATGCATGGTGCCGGTCGCTACCGAGCCCGAGAATCCGTTATTCTCCTCCCAGCCGTAGCTGGTTGAAACCACCTTGGCGTGGTCGTCGCTGACGATGTTGTTGAAGGCGTCGGCGTAGGTGGCGTACAGGTTGTTCGGCATTTCGTACTCATAGATGGCTGCGGTGTCAACCCAGGAACCGTAGCTATTGGCCATTGCCCCCGAGTACTCCACGTCCAGCGGAGCCTCGCCATCCTGCCCCGGAAAGCCCGTTCCATTCACCCAGTAGGCGTAGATGTTGGCCGCCATTCCGTAGTAACCAAAGAATGTTGATACGTCGCTGGCGTTGAAGTTTCCATACCCGACCAGCGCGATGGAGGATTCAGGCGGTGAGCCTCCGGCGGCGCCCGGCTCATTGCAGCAGTGGCTCAGCCTCTGCAGAGCGTTATAGTCGTAGCCCTCAGAGCTTTGTATGTTGTCGGGATCGGCAACGCCGCCGTCCAAGGGGAAGATATCCAAGGGAGTTGGCTTCGACGCCATCGCTTCCGCGCGATTCGCGGGAGCCTTCGTCGGGTCGCCGTCGAGGTGCAAGCTCCCTCCCTCGGCGACAACCGGGCCGGCAACATAGTCCGGGCCCTTTACCATTCTCTTGCTGGTCCCTATCCTGTGGAATCTCTCGACGCTGCTAAGGCCCAGCACGGTGTGCAGAATACCGGAGAGATTGGCTGGAATCATCGGGTTGCGGTCGTTGGA
The DNA here is from genome assembly GCA_031296215.1 of Occallatibacter sp. Lineage (GTDB taxonomy): Bacteria > Acidobacteriota > Terriglobia > Terriglobales > Acidobacteriaceae > Telmatobacter. Next base: position 5,599 of record JARLGE010000126.1, on the reverse strand, counting down.
AAACTCCACTTCGTCGCCAACCTGGTAGTTGTTGATGGTCACGCCAAAGACCTTCTCGATCACCGCGGACGGAGCTTCCACGTCCACCAGCAGCCGGTTGGCGTAGCGCTTGGTCACGGTTAGGCCCTGGCTCTGGGCCCAGTCCACCACAGCCTGCTCATCCTCGGCCGCGGGCGCAAAGCGCGCGTTCCACTCATCCTGGGTCAGGAACTTGTGGAAGTTGGGCGAGCCCTTGGTGATGAGCTCCTTGATGAACTGCTCCTCTTCAGCCATGTGCGGGGCCTGAATGGCCAGCGCCAGGCGCAGTTTCTGCTCGGGGTTGTAATGGCCCACCCGCACCGCCGTCCCATCCAGCACCCTGGCGGGCATGTGGCGGTCAAGAGTTACCCGGCTTGTGGAAGGTACAAAGGTGTGGACGCTCCCGGTTGCATCGGCAGACTGGGCTCGCAGTTGGCCTGGGCAGGCAAGAAACGTTGTGACGGCGAGCAGACCGGCCAGCATCGCGGCCTGGTTCGCAGGTTTGGGGAAGTTGCAGTTGCGCATCGTAGGTCTCCGGGGAAGGGCATCCGCCTTGGCGGCGTATGAGAGGTAGTGAAGAGCATCCCCGGATCGTTTCAGGAATCTGTTGCTTTATGCCGAAGAACTTTGAATGCGGAAGTATTATCAGGCTGGAAAAACAAGGGTTCGCACCCTGGGCGCGGAGGAAGAGCACGCCGGCCTCCCGTTCGCGCCACGGATCGGACTGGGAATCGCGGCCAGGGAAGCCGTCGAATCAATAAAGAGACAGAAGGCTCGCGAGCGTGCGCCCAGGAATTCCTTCTGTCAAAGCGGAAAATCGAAGCTGGAAATGCCAGGGGACTCGCAAGTCTGGTGCGAATCCCCTGACGCCGCCGTTCTTCTTCTCCCCGGTTAGCTGCAGCCGCTGGTCGAGCCGCAGCTCATGCAGCGGTAGCAGCTTCCGTTGCGCACCATGATGGCTCCGCAGGTGGGGCAGCTGGGCGCGTCGCCCATCTCGTACATCTCGCGCATGGCTTCAGACGCATGGTAAATGCCGCGGTCCTGCAGGCTGGGCCCATGCGTTGGGCTGGAGGCCGAGACCTGCCGGGCCTGCGCCTCGGGCGTCCGCCGTGGCGGATCGCCGCCGGCGGGCTGGCCGAAGGGTTGCCCGCTCACCGTGCCCAGCCGCTTGGCAACTTCCTCGGCCAGACGGGCCAGGTTGTGCCGCGAGGCCGCCTCCTCTTCCTCGATGTCTGAGTCGGGGTTCAGGCTGGGCGAGGCGGGCAACTGCGGCGCCTGGTTCCCGAAACCGGCAAACAGCGTCAACTGGGTGCCCGACAGGAAGCGCAGATTGAGCCAGCGGAAGATGTAGTCCATCAGGCTCTTGGCATAACCGATCTGCTCGTTGCCGGTCCAGCCGGAGGGCTCGAAGCGGGTGTGGGCAAACTTCTCGCACAGCACCTTGAGCGGCACGCCATGCTGCAGGGCAATTGAGATCGAGGTGGCGAAGGCATCCATCAGGCCGGAGACGGTAGAGCCCTCCTTGGCCATCTTGATGAAGATTTCGCCCACCTGGCCGTTGGGATAGAGACCTACCGTGACGTAGCCCTCGTGGCCGGCGATGGAGAACTTGTGGGTGATGGAGGCGCGTTCCTCCTGCAGGCGATGGCGCACCGCGCGCGGCGGTCCGTTCAGGTCCTGTTCGGAATCCTTGGCTGGCTCGTGCGCAGTGGGAGGAGTCACCCGCGCCACCGGCGCCGCGGCCGCGCTGGCAATCTCTTCCAATCCACTCTGGAAACCCGCGGCAGCGGCGATCATCTGCCGGGCCGTCACCTCCAGTTTCTCCCCGATCTTGGCCTCGAGAGCCCGCACGTCGGCGTCGGCGGCCATTTGCCCCGCGCCCAGGCTCGCCATCACGCGCGCGCCCACCGTATCCAGGGCCGAAGGCTCTTTCTTGGCATCCATGCTGGTGTTGAGCGGCTGCGTGCCCTTGGAGCCGTCGCGATAGATGGCCACCGCCTTGATGCCCTGCCGCCAGCTCTCGGCATAGGCCTCGGCCACATCGTCCACGCTGGCCTCGTGGGGCAGGTTGACGGTCTTCGAGATGGCGCCGGAGAGGAACGGCTGCGCCGCGGCCATCATCTTGATGTGCCCCATATAGGGAATGGACCGCGTGCCCTTGGCCGGCTTGAAGCTGCAATCGAACACCGCCAGGTGCTCGGGCTTGATGCCCGGCGCGCCTTCGATGGTGCCCGTCGCATCGATGTAGCTGACGATGGCGTTCACTTCGTCGTTGTCGTAGCCCAGCTTGAACAGCGCCGCGGGCACGGTGTTGTTGACGATCTTGATCATGCCGCCGCCCACCAGCTTCTTGTACTTCACCAGCGCCAGATCCGGCTCAATGCCGGTGGTGTCGCAGTCCATCATGAAGCCGATAGTGCCGGTGGGAGCCAGCACCGTGGTCTGCGAGTTGCGATACCCGTACTACTCGCCGAACAGCAGCGCCGTGTCCCAGCTCTCGCGGCTGGCGTCGATCAGCGCGTCCAGTTGCGGCACGGCGAACGGCTCGCCGGCTGCCGCGGCGGTCCGCGACTTGCCGATGTTGTTCACCTCGGCGCGATGCATCCTGATCACATCCAGAAACGGCTCGCGGTTGACGTAGAACCCTGGGCAGGCGCCTCCCTGGCGCTCGGCATCGCTGCTTACTTGCGCGGTCAGCGGCGTGGCCGAGGCGATTGCCGGGCAGTTGGCGGCGATGACTGCCGACTGCAGATAGGCCTGGCCGCACATGATGGCGGTCAGAGCGGCGGCCAGGTCGCGGCCGGCGGCCGAGTCGTAGGGCAGGCCGAAGGCCATCAGCAGCGCGCCCAGGTTGGCATAGCCCAGGCCCAGCGGCCGGTAGTCGTGCGAGTTGCGCGAGATGGCCTCGGTCGGATAGCCGGAGTTGTCCACCAGAATTTCCATGGCCGTGATGACAATCGAAATCGAGTGCCGGTAGGCGGCGATGTCGAAGACGCCCGCGGCGTTGACGTATTTCATCAGATTGAAGCTCGCCAGGTTGCAGGCCGAGTTGTCCAGGAACATGTACTCCGAGCAGGGGTTCGATGCGTTGATGCGCGCCGTGTTCTTGCTGGTGTGCCACTTGTTGATGGTGGTGTCGAACTGCATGCCGGGATCGCCGCACAGCCAGGTTGCCTCGGCAATCTTCTTCATGATGTCCCGCGCCTTGTAGGTGCTCACCGGTTCCTGGCCCTTCACCGTGCGGGTGGTGAACTCGCCGTCGCTCTCATAAGCGCGCATGAACTCGTCGCTTACGCGCACCGAGTTGTTGGCGTTCTGGAAGAAGATGGACGAGTAAGCTTCCGAATCCGGGCCCGATCCGTCGTAGCCGGCCTTGATCAGCGTAAACGCCTTGGCCTCTTCCTTGGCCTTGCACTCGATAAAGTCCATGATGTCCGGGTGTTCCACATTCAGAATCGCCATCTTGGCCGCGCGGCGCGTCTTGCCGCCGGACTTGATGACCCCGGCAAAGGCGTCGAGTCCGCGCATGAAGCTGAGCGGACCGCTGGCTGTGCCGCCTCCCGACACGCCTTCCTTGCTGGAACGCAAGGAACTGAAATTCGTGCCCGTGCCCGAACCGAACTTGAACAGCAAGGCTTCAGTCCTGGCCAGGTCCATGATGCCTCCCATCGAATCCTCGACGGAGTTGATGAAGCAGGCCGAGCACTGCGGATTGTGGTACCCGGTCGCGGAGTAGATCACGCCGCCGGTCACCGGGTCCCAGTGCCAGTTCTCCCCGGCCGCGTCCGGCTCCAGCCGGTCGCACCCCAGGTTGAACCATACCGGCGAGTTGAACGCCGCCTTCTGCGTCAGCAGCATGTGCGTCAACTCGTCGTGGAAGATAGACGCATCCTCGGCGCCGGCAAAGTAGCCGCCGGCCACGCCCCAGTCGCGGATGGTCTCCGCCACGCGTCCCACCAGTTGCCGCACGCCGGTCTCCCGCTCCGGCGTGCCCATCCGGCCGTGCAGGTACTTTGAAGCCACAATGTTGGTGGCCGTCATCGACCAGTCCACCGGCACTTCCACGTCCTTCTGCTCGAAGATCGTGTTGCCCTTGGTGTCGGTGATCGACGCGGTGCGCTTCTCCCATTGCACGTCGTCGTAAGGCGAGGTGCCCGCGGTGGAAAAGCGGCGTGTGAACTTCAGTCCCTTCTCGGTATAGGGGGTGGTTGCGGTGGTAGTGGCGCTCTGCAGTTGGGCCTCGTTCATGGATTCCTCTCAATTCGTTAAAAAGCCTGCCCCACCCGGCGCCTGGCAGCCTGGATAAGGTCTTGGTGGTCCGGTACGAAATGCGCGTAACAGGGGGGTTGAAAATCGCCGCGAACTGTCTTCTCTCTACGGACTGCCGGCGGATCCTCGGGCCAGCTTTCATTACAATCTGTTAACAGCCGCAGATGAAAAAATACCGCTCCCTGTGGTGCATGTCAACAACAAACCACAATATCTTGTATTCCGCGTTCATTTTCGGCACCAGGTTTCTAAACACTGGCATTTGCCTGTGGAAACCTCAAAACAGCCTTGAACGGCGCGGACTTGGGCTGTTCGATTTGCCCCAATCCCGGTGCACCCGCCGGTTCCTCTCGGCGGTTCCCATCCCTTTCACAAGGCTAGTCCCGATCGGCGGCCGGAACAAGGCGCAGAAACGGTGCAGTTGCGAGCCTGGCCTGTGCGAATTGTGGACAACCTGGCCCGCCAGTCGCTCCGGGATCGCCCTTCCAAAGGAGCTTTGTACCGGCCCTCACTTCTCGAAGTGAGGCTTGATCGGCAGCATCTGCTGGTGGAGGACACGGACAACACGGATTCCGCCGGGGTTCAACAGGTAGTACACGACATGCTTCCCGTGCTCGTGCCTGTGGAGCCCTGGGCTGACCTCGTAGCAGGCGCGGCCCATTCCTGGGCTCTGAGCAAGGGTTTGGAAACAGGCTTGCAAACTCTGGATAAACCTGACCGCCTGCCCGGCGCCCCATCGGTCATGGGTATACCGGACAATGCCGCGAAGTTCGGCTTGAGCAGGCCTTGAGACAGTGTGCTTAGGCAATTCCCTCAGCCTTCCCCGCAGCTAGCTCGTCGATATAGGCATACAGCCGCTCAAAGACGCCCTCTTCTGCGTCTGGGCTGGCGTCACCCTCGGCAATCGCCGCCCGCAACGCGGCCAGCTTCTCTTCGTACTCCCGTTCTTCCCTCTCCAGCAGACGCAAGGCCGTGCGCATCACCTCGCTGGCATTGGCGTAGAGTCCAGCTTCTACCTTGGCGGCAACAAACGCGTCCAGTTCCCTGGTCAGGCTGACATTGCGCGTCGGCATCGGGGCACCTCAAATCCATTCTAGGCACATTGGCCAACTTTGCCAAACCGTGATGGCGCCAAGCAAAGCCGGCCGGAAATCCCGTCGAGGGCAACGGCTGATAGGCTGTTTCTGTGCCTGCAAACCCCTCACCCTCGCTCCACTGGAAGCCTGTCCCGCTGCCCTGCCCTGTGACCATCCACGGCCGCACCGTCACCCTGGAGCCGCTTAGCGCCGAGCGCCACGCCGCGGACCTGTGG
>JARLGE010000125.1 GCA_031296215.1 Occallatibacter sp. | reverse complement strand
GTCCGGCAAAAGACCGATGCTATCGGCGAAGAGACAGAAAAGCAGCCGCATGAGGAAATGCGCCACGGCTTGCGGGTCTGGTTTGGATTGGTTCGCGCCGCGCTGCTCAAGACTGGTGGCGAGCTTGGCAAACTCCGCCGCCGCCGATTCGGTGACGCGGGCGGCGGCGCGCTCGGGGCGGAGTTGCTCGGGATCGGTGAAGGCGTCTCGCAGAACGTCAAGCGGCGGAAGGGCGCAAGAGGCGGTGGGCGCGTTCGTAAGCAGATCGTCAAGGGTGAAGCGGTAGACGTGCGGGCGGGTCCCGGTGAAGTTGGTATGGACCTCGAAAAGGTTTTGGTCGCAGACCACCAGCAAGGGCGGATTCTCCAGGTCTTCCCGGTAATCGTTGAGCTGGAGATAGGCCGCTTTCAGGTCTTTGTGCTTGCCCTTGTACTCCCACCCGAAGTACCCACGCTTCCAAACATCGGCAAACCCCTTGCCGCCTTTGGTCTGTGAGACGTGCTTTTCAAAGGTGAAGGCGTCCCCGGTTTGATCGGCGGCGGCGGGTTCCGGCTGGTGGAGCACATCGCAGAGGTTGATGAAGTGGGATTGGGCGGCGGCGCGCTCTGTGAGTGTACTGGCCTTCCAGCGGGTCACGAATTCGGCGAGAGAGAGCGGCATGGGCGGGGCACTCTTGGGTGAAGATCAATTCTCGCAGAGGGCGGCGGGCTTGGGGAGTGTTTTGGGGGGTGCCTCGGGCGTAGCGGGCCATGCGCGCCGCCGTCGCTGGCGGCATGAACGCACCAGCGGGGCGATTCCGGCCCGCTGCGCCATGCTCTACGGCGGGAAGGTGAACAGTGAGTTTTCCGGGCAGTTTTTGGCAGTTTTCGGAATTTTGCGGAAACAAAAATGCGCTTGATGCACGGTCTACGTTCGGCTCTAGCCTAGACATTTTGACCCGCCCTCCCCCCGCCGGACAATTCCGGGCGGCCTCGTGCGGCGCGCGCTCCGCTGCGCACCAGAATCGCCGCCAAACAGCCGATGGGTTCCGGGCATGTGATTCCCTTCCGCTTGTGGATGGAGAGCCAGGTCCGCCAACTGGTGCGGCTGGCGTGGCGCATTAGACCACCCGCGCCGCCGTCGCAAGGGGCATGAGCGCACCAGCGGGGCGCTCCCGACCCGCTGCGCTGTGCTCTGCGGCGCGATGGAGACTTGGCTCATTCTCGAATTGATTTTGCGAAAATGTTTGATTTTGTGGACGTGTGAATGCGCTTGATGCACGGTCTGGGATTGGCTCAAGCGGAGGGATTTTGCCCCCCTACCCCCCTGCCGTTGGTTGCGGCCCGGAGTTCGCGCTCGGAATCCGGCCTTAATCGTTTTGGGCATTCCCAAGCCCATCACGAATTGCCCGGAGTTTGACTGCTCGACCGTAAAATCTGCATAGAGCTTGTGAGATCACAGTTTCGTGCTTTGCAATCCCCTTCTCCGTTTTCTCTGGTGCGGGGCTGCCCAGAGTCAGATGGACATTTCCAGCGCCATCTTCATCAGCCGAAACCACAGTCAGATCACGGAAACGATATTTCTTGAATTCATTGGCACCGCAGGCGGCGCGCACTTTTTCACTTGCCGATTTCCAAGCAGTTCGGGCGAGACTCAAATTTGCGATTACCGCTTTTTCTATCTTAGGAATAGTCTTTCGGGATTTGGGTGGTTGCAGGTTCGCAGTGCGGCTGCGCGCGGCTGGCGCTTCCGATGAAGAGTCCGAGTGCAGATCAATTGAACAATCCCCTAAAGACTCTATGGGCGGACGCCCGTGTCCGGGTCCCCCGGTCGTATTTGTCCGGGGCGGTCGGACGGATGTGTCCCCCGCTACCGGACGCGATTGTCCGCGCCTCCCGGTCATTGGCGTCATTGGGGTCCGCGAGACCTTCTGAATCTCCAGGCGGCGCGCTTTTGCCTCTGGCGTCTGCGGTGGGCTTCCGAGCGCAGGAAAGAAATACTCGTTGGAGGTCTGCTCCCTTGTGTCATCGCGTCGCATGTAAACCCGTTGGATGACTTTCTTTCGTTCGAGACTCGCAAGGACTCGTCGGCAGTGCCTTTTACATATGCCAGCGTCGTTGGAGAGTGTCTTCATGGCAGGCCAGGCGACGCTCAAGTCCGAATTCAATGCCAGGGCAAGATGCAATAGGACATTCTTTTCGGTAGAGGTGATTCTTGAGCCGTCTGGTGCTTCCGTAAGTTTTCGCGCGTAGTCAATTGCTGCAAACCGCGCAATGGTTGCGGGCTGCGAATCGGGACCAGGCTTTGCCCGCCCTGAGTTTGATCCTTTGGGGTTGGCAATGGATTTGATGGGGACCAGATCGGCCATTTACTTGGCCGCGCCCGTCTCCTTTGAACGGCGGAGAAATGCTTCCAGGTCAGCCTTGGCAATCAGGGTTCGGCCTCCGGCTTTTGTCCGAGGGAGCTTGCCCTGCGAGAGCCAGGCCGATACGGTCCAATGCGAAACCCTCAACAGTTCCGCCGCCTCTTTGGTGGTCAACAGATCGCCAACTTCCATCTCCAGTTTCTCCCTTCAATCGCTGGTGGAACGATGCGGCAATTCGCAAAGCCCTGCCAGGCCGCCCGAAAATCAGGGCTTTATGGTCTGATTTGGCTTTACAGCGTGCCTGTTGGATGAGATTGTAGGGAGTGGTGATTGACATGCGAAAGTCAAACGGTACATCAAAAAGAAGAGCGCGCGAGAAAAATGTGAGGGCAGAAGGCTCTTACACGATCCCGATCATCGCCAGGCTTCAGACCTTCGGCCCTTGGGATGTGGAAGTGAGTGAAGGTTTGAATCCAGAATTCACCTACAAATGGGGTCCCCCAATGACAGAGGAGGCCGGGGGGCGGAGTAGGAGCTGGAAGCCAGAAATCCAGTGTGGTGCCTTTGAGGTTAGGCAAAGGGTGTTCGCGGTCTCTGACGTGAAGGGTGCAATCGACCTATTCAGGGATTTCGGTCCTTGGCGGGAAAAGACAGAGAGGATCACCTATAACGCCCTGATTCGTCAGCGTGATTTCTTCAGGAATGCTTTGCTTGGTACAGCGGCAAACGCAACTTGGGGGCAAAGCGGAAGCGATGAAGACCTCCGCGCTTGGATGGACCATCACAGGGTCTTCGGTCCGCTTCAATTGGAGCTTTTGTTCCTAGATCCCTTGCGTGGGCAGGTGCGATGCAAAGACATCGAGCAATGTCTACGCGCATCGGTGTTTCTGGAAAGGGCGAACAGATTCAAATGGCGCTGCTGCAAGAGAGAAGATTGCGGGAAGGCTTTCAGGCTTACGCCATATCGGACGCATTATTGCAGCGACAGGTGCTCGCATCTCCAAGCTGTTCGTGACTCCAACCTGAGACGCGCCAAACCGACGAAGACCGGCGCACGGAAAGGAAAGGTGTAAAACAATGGCACTCTTCAAGCGGGGCGATGTGTACTGGTACGAATTCGTGTACGGCGGGCGGCGCTATCGGAAAAGTGCGAACGCAACGAACCAGCGTGTTGCTGGCGAGATTGAGAGAGCATTCAGGACGGCACTCGCAAAGGGAGACGTAGGAATAACAGAGCGCAAGCCGGTTCCGGGTTTCCACACCAGCATGGACGATTTTCTCCAGTGGTCAGCGGAAGAGCACGCGGCGCACCCCCGTACCCATGTCCGTTACAAGACAAGCAGCGCGGCGCTACTGCGGTTCTTTGGCGATACTCCGCTCGATAAGATCACCCCGGAAGAGGTCGAGCGATTCAAGACCGTGCGCGCTGGCGAATTCAAGACCGTGCGGGGGAAGGATAAGGGAGCGCGCGTCAAGACAAAGAAGCGGGTCCGCCCGGCCACTGTAAACCGGGAGCTGGCCTGCCTCAAGGCTCAATTCAACTTTGCAATCAAGGCCGATTTGATGGTGCGGAACCCTGTAAGCCGGGTGAAATTTCTGGCGGAGAACAATCAGCAGACGCGGGTTCTCTCCCATGTCGAAGAGAGAGACTATTTCGCCAAGGCCACACCCCTTTTGCGGGATGTAGCCAGGCTCATTCTTGAAACCGGGATGCGCCCGGAAGAGGTCTACACGCTCCGGCCTGAGAACGTGGATTTGGTCCGGGGAGTTCTCCAGGTCCCGCACGGCAAGACGGCGGCGGCGCGGCGGCTCTTGAGACTCACATCCGGCGCTTTGGAGGTCTTGCGGCGGCGCATGACCGGCTTGGAGGGTCCGTATGTGTTCCCGTGCGAATCGGACCCGGCGCGGCCCATCCCCAAGGTCAACAATGCCCATGACCGCGCGGTGAAGGACAGCAAGATAGCTCCCCTGCGGCTTTATGACCTTCGCCACACATGGGCCACCCGCGCGGCGATGTCCGGGATTGATTTGGTGACTCTGGCGGCCATGCTCGGACACTCCAGAATCCAGATGGTCCTTCGCTATGCCCACCCCACCCAAGAGCACCAGACGCAAGCCATGGAGCAGCTAGAGCGGTTCAATGCAGAGCAACAGATCGCCGCTTTCGAGAGACAGTCCGCCATGACGCAATGAGAGGCGGAAAAGGGGCCAAAATGCAAAGGGTCCCCACAAAAGTCCCCACAGTGACAGAATGGGCCTATGTCTATGCTGGCTTTAAGTTGTTGAAAGGATTGGAGGCGCGGGCCGGGATCGAACCGGCGCATAAAGGTTTTGCAGACCTCTCCCTTACCACTTGGGTACCGCGCCTTGGCAGGGCTGCTGACTATTTGATTCGCTCCAGACCACCGTAGCCAACCCGGCTCTTCCCGGAGGGCGGTTTGGAGCGGGAGACGAGATTTGAACTCGCGACCCTCGCCTTGGCAAGGCGATGCTCTACCACTGAGCTACTCCCGCTTGTTGCAGTCTTGAGTATACCGGGCGCCCGAAACGAGGTCAAACCAGTTGGGTCAACCCGCGGCCGGCGCCGCAGGTGCGGCCGAAGCGCCCGCTGCGACGGCAGAAACAACCGCGCCGGACTGACCAGTTTTCTCCTCGCGCACAATCTCCCCGTCGCGCATGTACAAGATGCGGCTGGCAATGGCCGCGGCCTCGGGATTGTGGGTGATCATCAGCGTGGTCTGGCCCAGTTCGCGGTTCGACTTCAGCAGCATTTCCAGCACTTTATCGGAGTTTTTGGTGTCCAGGTTGCCGGTCGGCTCGTCGGCCAGCACAATGGCCGGCCGGGTGATCAGCGCCCGCGCGATGGCCACCCGCTGCTGCTCGCCGCCGCTCAGCTCCGAGGGCCGATGGTCGAGCCGTCCCTGAATCGAAAGTAGATCGCTGAGGTGGTCAAGATACTTCAGGTCCAGCGGTTCCTTGCGGCCGCTCACCTCATAGGCGATCTCGATGTTGCCCATGGCCGAGAGCGTGGGCAGCAGGTTGAACTTCTGGAAGACGAAGCCGATGCGGTGCTTGCGCAGGCGCGTGCGCTCGCTGTCGTTGAGCGTGGCGAAATCCACGCCGTCGATGACCACGCGCCCGGTGGTGGCCTGGGTCAACCCGCCCAGCAGGTAGAAGAGCGTTGATTTGCCCGACCCGGAAGGGCCGACAATGGCCACAAACTCCCCCGGCTCGACGGAGAGCGAAACCCCGCGCACGGCGGTGACCTTGAGCCGGCCCGCGGCGTAAACCTTGGTCAGGTTTTCAGCAAGAATGATCGGCGAAGACGCGTCGGAGGGCACGTTTCCCATTGTAAATGCGCCGTCCGCCCCATCGCTCCCATAGAATGGAGGTGTAACGAACCTTGAATGCAGGATGCTTCCCGAATGACTGTTGAATCAAAGGCTAATCTTGTCACTTCCTTGCAGGCCGCCGCATCGCAAGCCGGCCTGGCTCTCGTCTCCACCGCTCAGGGCATGGACTTCCACGGCCAGCCCACGGCGGTCTTCGAATTCGGGCTGCCCACTGCCGAAGCGGCCGGCCGCACCGTCAGGCTGGAGTTGAGCGAAGGGTTCGAATTCGACAAGCCCGACCTGCTGCCCTCCATGACGGCCCACCTGGCCGCGCAGGCCAGGCGGTTGCGCAATCCGCGGCCTGACTGCTACGTGACCCTGGCCGGCTTGCCTGTCGCTTTTGGCAAATTCGAGTGGCCCTTTCACCAGTCCACCTCGGGCGCCGACACCTACATCGTGCACGGCGAGATGCACCTGGCCGACGGCGGCGCGCACAACCTGCACGCCAAGCTGGCTGCCTCGGTGACCCTCACCTTTGCCGAAATTGTGCCCGCCATGGAGCAGCCCTACGCCGAGACCTTCGTCTACAACGCGGTGCGCAAGACGGTGGACTATGGGCAATTGGAGTTTGTGAAGTCGGGCAACCGCCAGCCGGTCCCGGTGACCACCCGCTACTACAGCCGCTGGCAGAAGAAGTTTCTCTTCACCGAGACCAACGACGCGGAGCGGCTGGAATATTTGCTGCGCAAGGTCTACTGGCTCTCCGGCGTGCTGGGCGAGAGCAAGCCGGTCTGGATCGCCGACCCGCGCGACGCGCAATACCTGAACACTAGCGAGGCCGACCTGCTGCGCATGGCCGGGCACGAGGCGGGGGAGGGGCTGATGGCGCTGGACGGTGAGTTTGCCGCGGCCACGCCGGCGCTGCTCTCGCGCGCCGACGAGTACCGGGCCAAGCTCGATGAGGCGCTGAACTTTACCAAGCCGCAGTTCAACGAGTCCATGCGCTCCGGCCACGCCAACATGTGATTCGAGGTTCGGCCGGCTAGAAAGTTGCCCTCACAGCGCCCCGCCGCATCCCGCGCAGAACCGCGCTCCCGGCGGGTTGGTCTGCTGGCAGCGGCCGCAGGCCAGCAACGTTCCCGGCTGGGCCGCAGCCGCGGCCGGATTCGGCGGCATGTTCACCGTCACATTGATAGGCTGGCCCCACGCGGGCATGGGGATGCCCAGCGCGGCGGCGATGCCTGCCGCCTGGATGGCGTTGAACTCGCGCACCCGGCCGGGCATGAAGAAGCACTCGAAGAAGCCCAGTACCCAGGGAATCGGGGTCCAGCTCAGGCAGATGTAGAGAATCCCCAGGCCGGTCCGGCGCAGATAGAAGTGATGGATTCCAAACCCGCCCAAAAAAAGCGCCAGCAGAATCCCCACCACCTCGTCGCGGCGCACGGACTCGTACTGCTGATAGAAGATGGCTTGCGGATTGGGGTAGAGTGAGGTGCTCATAGGGTCTTCTCCTCGGTTTTTCCCGTGCTCTCGGGTGCATTCAGGATACGCAGACTGGCCAGGCAAGGTTCCCGGCCAACAATTCAAAGCATTTTCCCATACCGCCAAAGCGGCGCATAGAATCGATTTCAAGATGGAACAGATCCCCCTGTTCGCTGCGCCCGGCGAAGCACCGGCCAACGGCACATTCCTGATCGGCGGCGATCTGCCCGTGCATCGGTTGGGCTATGGGACCATGCGCCTGGTGGGGGAGGGCACCTGGGGCGAGCCCGGCGACCCCGAGGAAGCCCGGCAGGTTCTCCGCCGCGCCGTCGAGCTGGGCGTCACGCTGCTCGACACCGCTGACGCCTACGGCCCGGAGATTGCCGAGCGGCTGATCGCCGAGGCGCTCCATCCCTACCCGACCGGCCTGGTCATCGCCACCAAGGGCGGCATCACCCGCCAAGGCCCCGCCAGGACCGAGTACGTGGGCCGCGCCGGCTATTTGATCCAATGTGTCGAGATGAGCCTGCGGCGGCTGCGCCTGGAGTGCATCGACCTCTACCAGTTGCACCGCATCGACCCGCGCACCAGCCTGGACGAGTCGCTGGGGGCCCTGAGGCAGATGCAGGACCAGGGCAAGATTCGCCACATCGGCCTGAGCGAGGTGACGCCCTACCAGATTGACCAGGCGCGCAGAATCGTCGACGTCGCCACGGTCCAGAATCGATACAGCCTGGCCGACCAGCGCCATGCGGATGCGCTGGAATACTGCCAGACTCGCGACATCGGGTTCATCCCCTGGTACCCCCTGGCCGCCGGCAAGCTGCTCCGGCCGGATTATGCCCCGGCGACCAAGCTGGCCCGGATCGCGGCGCGCCATCAGGCCACCGTGGCGCAGCTTTCGCTGGCCTGGCTGCTACACCGCTCGCCGGTCATGCTGCCCATTCCGGGCACCTCGAAGGTTGCCCACCTCGAGGAGAACATGGCCGCGGCCAGGCTGAAGCTGAGCGCGGAGGACGTCGCCGAGATCGAAGCTGCAGTAAAACCCTGAGCCCGGCCCTCCGGCAAACGAAAGTTGGCCTGTCTTTGGTACTTTCATTGAGAAAGGATTCTATGCCGGGAATCCGCTTCTGCACCCTCATTGCCGCTCTCTTCCTCACGGGCCCTGTGGGCGCCGCGCAAAAGCCCGCTGAACCAACCGTGGCTGGCTACGTCTTCGTCCAGGATGCGGCGCTCAAGCCGGGGCAGATCGATGCCGCCAGCCTGACCCGCATCAACTACGCCTTCGCCAACATCAAGGATGGCCGCATGGTGACCGGCTATGCCTCGGACCAGGCGAACTTTGCCTACCTCACCGGGCTCAGGAAGCAGAACCCCGCGCTCACGGTTCTTGTCTCTGTCGGCGGATGGCTCTGGTCAACCAACTTTTCCGACATGGCCCTCACCCCCCGCGCCCGGAGCCGGTTCATCCAGAGCGTGATGGACTTTCTCGCTCGCTACGACCTCGATGGACTCGATATTGATTGGGAGTACCCTGGGCTCGAGGGCTCCAGCACCCATTTCCGCGGCCAGGACGGGCGCAACTTCACCCTGCTGCTCAAGGAACTGCGCAAGCGATTCGACCAGCAGGGTGCCCAGACGCATAGAAGGCTTTTTCTCACCATTGCCGCCGGCTCATCCCAGGAGTATCTGGACCACACCGAAATGAGGAAGGATCAAGAGTACGTCGACACGGTCAACCTGATGGCCTACGACTATGTCGAGCCCGGCTCCGATCCGCTCACCGGCCACCACGCGCCGCTCTTTACCAATCCAGCGGACCCCAGAAACTACTCCGCCGACGCATCGGTTCGCGCTTTTGAAAAAGCAGGCGTGCCGGGGGCCAAAATCCTCCTCGGCATGCCCTTCTATGGGCACGTCTGGGGCCAGGTCGCGGACCGGGATCATGGCTTCTTGCAGCCCGGCAAGCCCGTTCCGCATGCGTTTGCGCCGTATGCCGCCATCGCCGCGGACATGCTCGGCAAGGGGTTTGTCCGCTATTGGGACGCGGTGGCTTCGGCGCCCTACCTCTATAACCCGGAGAAGCAGATGTTCGTCTCCTACGACGATCCGGAATCGGTTGCGGCCAAGTGCCGTTACGTCCTGGATCGCAAACTTGGCGGAGTCATGTTCTGGGAGTATTCCGGCGATCCGGCGGGAGTGCTATTGGGAGTCATCAACCAAACCCTGCGTCCGGGCGTGGCCGTGGGAAGGCCCGCGCCATGAGCAGCAATGCCAATCCGCCCCTTCAAGCCGCAACCTCAGCCGCAAGCGCTCCCCGCGTCGTTTCCATCGACATCTTCCGCGGCCTGACCATGGCCGTGATGATCTTCGTCAATCAGCTCTCCGACGTGCGCGGCCTGCCCTGGTGGACCTATCACGCGCCCGGCCGCCTGGACGAGATGACCTATGTCGACATGGTCTTCCCCTTCTTCCTGTTCATCGTCGGCATGTCCATGCCTCTGTCGATTGCGCAGCGGCTCAAGCGCAATCCATCCCTGCCCGCGCTGTGGCTCCACGTCGTCCTGCGCGTCCTCGGCCTGCTGGTGCTCGGACTGATCCTGGCCAACGCGGACAACTGCGACGCGGTGCAAATGGGAATGAGTGGCAGTGCCTGGGGGCTCCTTGGGCTTCTGTGTGCGGGCCTTTATCTGAACGTGTACCCGAAGTCCGAGCGGTTCCCCGCGTACTCCCGCGTGCTTCGATCGATCGGGCTCCTCGGCGTCGTTCTGCTGCTCGCCCTCTTTCGCAGGGCCACGCCCGGCGGCCAATCGGCGTGGCTCGACTTTTCCTATCCTGAGATCCTCGGACTGATCGGGCTGAGTTACCTGGCCGCGTCCATCCTCTATATCCCCACCCGGCGCTGGAAGTGGGCTTCGCTAGTCTGGTTTGTCCTGCTGGCCGCCTTTTGCGCCCTGTCAGCCGCCAGGATGATCGAGTTTCACGACCGCCTCCCCCTCTACATCTGGCCGTTCGGCAATGGGTCGCTGCCCTGCATCATCCTGGCGGGCGTCGTCACATCCTCAATCTTCCTGGACGCACGCACCAGGAGCGATCCGCGCCGGGCCTTCGTTCTCGCTGCCTGCTTCGGACTGCTGGCGCTGGCAGCCGGCTGGGTGCTCGCGCCGCTCGGCATCTCCAAGATTCGCGCCACCCCAACCTGGTCGCTGGTCAGCATTGGAGCCGCCGTTCTGGCCTTCGTCCTGCTCTACTGGATTTGCGACGTGAAGCAGTGGGTTCGGTGGGCCTTCCTCTTCCGTCCTGCCGGCTCCAATACGCTGACAACCTACTTATTGCCCGACGTATGGTACTTCTTCTCCGCCGTTGCGGGAATCACGTTCGTCGATGCACACTTCACGGTGGGCTGGCCTGCCGTCGTCAAGACCTTTGCCTTCACTTTCGTCATGCTGGCCGCGGCCGGGTTGCTGACGAAGTTAAAGGTCCGCCTGCAATTCTGATGCGGCAGGAGTCCTGCTGCGCGGAACAACTCAAACACGCGAGCCTCCGGGCGGCAGAGTTGTCCCGCCCCCCGGAGGCCGGGTGCCCCAGAGCCTGTCCTGAGCCTGTCGAAGAATCTCGATTTTGAGACCTGGGACAGCACGAACCTCAAGACACGAAATCATGCGGTCAGTGGCTTAGGCTTCAATTCCATCCTCATTTCCGTCCGGTGACCACCAACTGCACCGGATGCGCCGTCGCGCTCACATCCGGATCGTAATACTCGTAGACGCGTGACTGAAACGTGCGCGCGCGGATGGGGTACTTGGCGCGCAGGCGGAAGCTGATGGTGACCGTCTGCTTCCCTGAGAGCGCATTGAAGTAGAGAATCGCCTGCGTGGCCGTGAGCGAAAACTTCTCCAGGCGTCCGCTCTTCTGGTTCGCGGTTTTCTCTTGCAGCGTTTGCAGGTCTTCGCTGAGCAGCTCGAAGCCGGGAGGAATGCCCAGGTCCACCATCACCATGTTGGCCGTCTTGGTCAGGTTGTTGTGGATGGTTGCCGTGGCCGTGGCGATGTCGCTCTCCGCCAGATGGGTGCGGTCGTAGGCCACGTCGATCGAGAGCGCCTCCGCGGGCGGCTTCTCTTCCCAGGGAGTGAAGTATCGCCCCACAACCTGGTAGGCCAGCGTACCCTTGCCGTCGAACTTCAGTTCGACCTCCGCCGGACTCTCCGGGTCAACCAGGTCAGCGCCCTTGAAGACGAACTGGTGCAGCAGATCGTTGTTTTCCGCGGTCAGTTGAAGCGTCTCGACGGGCTTGCCGTTGAGCACCACCGTCAGAGACCCGCGCACATCGGACGCGCTCAGCTCGGTTGCCAGCACCAGGGCGCGCAGGGCCATGATCGTTGCCTGCGTGGTGCCCCAGTTCCCCGCTGCCTGCTTCTTCGACGAGATGAAGTTGAGAGCCTTGCGCGCAACTTCTGAAGCCTGGCCCCACTTGAGCAGAGCCTGTGTTGCCAGGCCGGTGGTTTCAATCGCGGCGCTCTGGCCGGTCGAGTAGACGCCCGTCTCTTCGGCGTTCCACGAAACCTGATCGCCCTTTTCCGTTCGGGCGTCCATGAGCGCCTGCATCGAGCGCCGCGTGAACTCGCGATCCTTGCCGTAGTCGACAGCGAAGTTGGCAATAACGGCGAGCGTGTACGCGTCGGCCCTGGAGCCCGATTGGGACTCGATGAAGTGTTTGGCTTTCTCGGTCGCGTCGCCCCGGTAGCCGGTGTTCGCCAGCGCCCACGCAATGTAGGCGGTGATGCGCAGCCGGTCGGTGTTGTAGCGATTGGTTGCGCCTTCGTTGATGAAGTTGGTGTCGGGCTTCCAACTGCCGTCCGCCTGTTGCTGGCCGGCCAGCCACGCGCCGGTGCGCTCAATCAACCGCGGGTCAACGTCGGAGACCTTCGACATGTCGTTGAATTCCATCAGGCCGTACGCGGTCAGAATCTTGTTGGCCGGCGTCTGCCCGAACCACGAGAACCCGCCGCCCGGCACTTCGAACGTGAGCAGCCGCTGGTAGCCGTTGGCGATGTAGCCCTCCGCCTTGGCGTGCGTCTCCGGCGTAAGCTTCTTCGTCCGCTTCATGTAATCGAGCGCAAGCACATTGGGATAAGTGCTCGAAGAAGTCTGCTCAAAGCAGCCGCCGGGCATGCTGAGGATGCTGTCCATGCCTTCGATGATCTGGCTCAGCGGACCGGGATAAAGCCGGACCAGAACACTGCTGGCGTCGGGGATGGCGTCGGCGGGGAATTTGAGCTCGTGCTTCGCGTTCGACTCCAGCCGCCCGTTGTAGACCATGTTCTGCTCGCGGCCGTTGGGAATGACCTCGATCTCGCGCACCACAACGTCTTCGCGGGCATTCCCGCCCTGCGCGCCCTCCATGCGTGCCGAAAGCGTGAGCTTGAATTTGCCGATGCGGTTGGCGTTGAGCGTGAACTGCGAGCCGCCCACTCGGCCCGTTTCCACGGCAACAGTCTTCTCCGGGTTGTCGCTTTCGAGCGTATACCAATCGCCGGGTTCAAGTTTGAGGCTCACCTCGCCGGATTTGCCCGAGTAGTTGTAGACGGCAATGGGAATCGAGACCCGATCGCCCTGCGTGAGCGTCACGGGCAGATCGAGATCCGCAAAAAAGTCCTGGAAGACCTTGAGGCTTGACGAAGCGGAGCCGAGCGCGCCCGACTCGGTGGAGGCAAGCATCGCCATGCGCCACGTCGTGATGGAGTCGGCGATGGGGATGGATATCTCCGCGTTTCCATTGCCGTCGGTCAGGATCTCGGGATTGATGTAGAGTGCCTCGGGAAAGTAGGAGCGAACGTGCGGGGCGTCGGCAGCGGCCTCATCGCGGGTAACCGTAAAGGACCGGCCCTCAATCTGCAGGCTGTCCATGGCCGCGCTTTTCTTCAGCGCCATGGGCGTCGCCGGGACAGGCCCCGCCATGGCCAAGCCGCCCATTGCGCCTGTAGCCCTGGCCATCATAGGCATTTCCATCACTGCCGCGTTTTCGACCATGACGGTCTGGGCCACGGCGCCCACGTTCAGAATGGCTGTGAGCACGGCGCGATCGCGCGGCTCCAGCGACAATTCGCGTGACGAAGTGAGGAATCCTGGGGAGGACACCTTGATGCTGCAGCGCCCCGCAGGCAGGCCGGCGAACGTGAACTGCCCCGCGGCGTTGCTGCGAGCGGTGCGCTCATCATGCGTCGCAAGCTGGCGAAGCGTGATGGTGGCTCCCGGAACCACAGCGCCAGTTGCATCCTCGACCGTGCCGGTGACCTCCGCGCGATCGTTGAACGGTCCGCGATCGTGCTCGATGCGAAGATCGAGCCGGTCGCGCCGGCCTTGCGCATCAACGATAGCCCCGGAGCGTGTTTCGATGTAGACCGCCAGGTCGTCGCCGCTATCGAAGCGCCGATCGGGGCCGGCGCTGCGCACAAGGTATACGTGATTCGGTCCGCGAAACCAGCCGCTCCCATCGATCCGGAGCGGTGTGTTCCATGCATCGCTCGGCGGCGCCCCGTTCTGTAGGGTGGCAAACATCTTCACGATGTCCGCGCCATCGTGCTTCTCCCCGATCTGCTCGCTGAGTTTGGCGGCCAGCCCGCGCACCTGGTCCTCGAAAGCGGCGCGATAGCGCTGCTGGTATTCCTCGAACTTGTCCTGCGGCAGGCTGCGGCCGAACTCGATGTCGACCTTGGCGGGGTGGGTCATCTCGGTTGCAGAAAACAGTGCGCGCGCGGCCAGGTTCTGCGCATCTGCTTTCTCAGCGGCGGCGGGTTCAATCGCGTCGTCCATCGAAAGCGAATGAATCTCGTACCTCGGTTTCATCACCTCCTGCTCGAGATAGAAAAAGACCTTGGCGAAGCCGGGCTTCTTTTCCGCCAGCGCGAAGACCGCCTCATCCACGACCTGCAACCCGAGCGCGGCCTGCACGCCTTCGCCGTGCGCGTTGGTCACATGAAAGCGAATCCGCGCGTCGGCGCCGGGCTTGTATTGCGCTTGATCGGCGGTGGTCTCGATCTTGAGTTCCTCGGCGGGCTGCACAAAGACCAGCCGATGGTCGGCAACGGGTTGTGCATCGCGGCCAAAAAGATAGGCGTCGATGTCCAGCGTTCCTGCCATCTCCGGCGTTGCGTTCACCGCGAGCTCCGCCTGTCCATTCTCGAGTTCGAGATCGCGCGTGAGGATGGTCTGGCCGTTCCTTACGATGTCCACATACGCGGAGCCGTGCACGCGCGTCGACAGCACCTTAAGCTCGATGCGGTCGCCTGCCTTGAAGACCGCGCGGTTGGTGTGAAGAAGAATCTGGTCTCCGCCGCCGCGGGTTTCCAGCGGCACGGTGCTGGTAGTGCGGTTGCCGTGATGATCGTCGGCCTCGACGCGCAGCGACTCCATGCCCGCGGCTGGGTTGACGCGGAAGATGGCCACGCCGGAGGAATCGGTGGAGAGTTTTTCCTCGCGCGGCCCCACTTCGCCGATGTACGGGATGTGATCGATGCGGTCGCTAGGGTGAACGGTAAGCGTGGCGCTTGCCGGGGTGCCGTCGGGATACGAGGCGAGAAGGAAAATCTCGTTCTCGACGTTGGGAATGAGCGAGCCGCCCTCGGGCACCGCGGTAATCAGCAGCGGCGATTCGCTGATGGTAATGGGCTCGCCGCGGGTCTCCGCATGAGCTGCCGAATCCTTGACCGTAGCCTCGACGAGCGCGCGAGCCGCTCCCTGGCTGAGCGGATGCCCCGCGAAATAGGAGGGCAGCTTGAGATCGAATCGATACGCGCCGTCGGCGTCTGTTGTGCCGGTCGCAGAGGCTGCCTCGAAGACAGCCACATCCATGCTCGACGCCTTGACGGTGATCTCCGCATGGTCAACGGGTTTGCCGAAGAAGTAGTTGGCGCGCACCGTTCCGGTCACGTGGTCGCCGGGCCGGTAATCGCGCCGCGGCTTCGAATCTTTTTCAGTGAATTTGACGTCGACTTTGAACTTGGGAAGGACGTACCGCTCGACATTGAGCGTGATCTCCGCTGTATTCGCGGGGGCTTGCGCATCGCCCATCAGCGCGCGCAGATGATAAGCGCCCAGGTTCACCTCATCGGCCAGTGCGAATTCGGCCGAGGCAATGCCGAACTTGTCGGTCTCCGTGGCTTTGCGGAAGACCTTGTTGCCGCGCGAGTCCTCCACTTCGAACGTCAGCGTGCGATCGCCGGCCGCGTGACCGGAAGCGCGATCCAGGGCCAGTGCGCGCACATGAATCGTCTGGCCCGGCTGATAGATGGGCTTCTCGGTGGTGAGCAGTATGGAGGCTTTGTCTTCCAGTTGAACAGCCTGCGTGTATTCCGCGGAGCCAATGGGCGTATCCACCACGAAGCGCAACTCGTAGTTGCCCGTCAGCTCCGCGGGAAAGCGGAAGCCGGCTTCCACGGTGCCGCGGCGGTTCAGGCTCCCCGAGAAGAGCGGCATCGGCTCGCGATGGGGAACCAGCAGCGCGATGTGCAGCGTGCCGGCGAGCGCGGCGTTGCTGTTGGCCTCGGAGACGATGACGCGAATAGCAGCCTGGCTGCCGGCGATGTACTGCTTGTCACCGAAGACACGGACCACCGGCCTGCGCATGATCTGCGCGATGGATTCAATGCCTTCGATCGCCGTCAGTTTGGCATTGTCGTACTCGAAGCGGTAGCGGACGCGCTGCCAGAGCATGTCTTCGAAGGCAATGGGCTCCTTGGGCGCGATGGTCTGCTGCCACACGCCGTCGCCTTTGCGGATCTCGACGGTGCGTTCCACTCGCCCCAGTGGCTTGTCCTCCGGATCGAGAATCTCGACGGTCAGTTTTCCGGAACCCGCTTCCGGCGCGTTGTAGGGGATGGTGACCGACAAGTTGCCGTGCCGGTAGGTCGCGGCGAGTTGCTGGCCTTCCGGCTGCACGATAGAAGGCAATGCGCCCAAGGCAAGCAGCAGAACAGGCGCAAACAAACGGAAATCGCGGAGGAAACATCCAATGCGGCTGGCGGTCATGCGGGTTCTCCTGTGGGTCGCCGGCAATCAGCTTCCGGCGAATCGTCTGACAGGAGAACGCGCTCTCTTTCCGAACTTGCAGTTGCGCGCAAAAGAAATTGCGAATTGATTCTGCGGGGTCGTCTACATCGGCTTCCAGGTCACGCCGTCGGTGCTCGTCCAGTGCTCGCCGTTGTCGGTAATGATCTGGAAGACGGGAGGCGTCTGCCTTGCCTGTGTTGGTTTTGCCTTCTTTGCCTCCGGCATCGGGACCTCCGTGCTCGAAGCTTCCACCGTCACGGTCTGGGTGGCGGCGCCAACGTTCAGGGTTAGATCCTGAACGGCAGGCCGTGAGGCAGTGACGGCAACGGCAGCGAGCACCTTCCTTTCGAACCCTTGCGCCTGTGCTTCCACGCGATAGGCGCCGGGCGCGAGCCCATCGACGACGTAGCGGCCAGCGCCATCTGTCCTGACTGTGCGCAGCGCGTGCGCCGTCGAGTCCATGACGGAGATGGACGCGCCGGCAATGACCGCGCCGGTCGCGTCCGTCACCCTGCCGGTCAGGCTGGAACCCGGCAATTCTCTCAGGGCGCGGTTCTGGACAGCGAGAGCGTCGCTTGTCTTCAGCGCCGGCGCATTGGTGTCTGCAGTCATCCGAGCTATGTCAGCAGCCTTGTCTCGACCAAACGCGAACGAGCCTCCGGCCGGATACACGACCAGATCGGCCTTCACGGCGCGGCCCGGCCAGATCGCTCGAATTGCCTTCCAGTGCTGGCCGTCATCCTTGCTCAAAAAAACCGCATTGCGTGTGTCGATGGCGACGATGCGGACTCCCTGCGTGGCCATCGATAAAACCGGAAGGTGGCTGGGCAAAGCATGCTTGAGCAGTGTGCTTTGCAGTTCGTTCTCGGCGAGGCTGACGTTGGCCGCTTCGGAGGATACGGTCTCCGTCGCTGGCCTCGAGCCTGCTACGGTAACCGTTTCGCTGGCCTGGCCCGGAGGCGCCACCGCGGCTCCGCGCGCTGCGGGTAGCGCGGAGACAATGGCCGCGGGCGAAGCGGGGGCCGCTTGCTGCGGGCGCGCCTGTGCAACCTGCGTTTTGCCGATTTGGCCTCCGATGCCGTTGCCCGCACCCTGGGACGGTGCCGCACCCGCCGCAACTGCCTGCTCGTTGCTTCCCGGCGAGGGTCTGGGAGCCGCCAGCGCCATCGCGGCCGGGGCTGCGACATTGCGGCCCTCCATCCTGGGCCCGCCAATGTTCTGCGCGGGGCTGGCGATCGCGTAACTCTGCTTTGCTGCCGCCGGTGCGCTGTTTGCAGGCAGAGCATGGCTGCTGCCGGCCGGTTGCGCCAGGACGCCGCCCACCGCCGCCGCGGAGGCAGCGGGCGAGGTCTGTTGAGGCATGGGCGCGGGCGGATTTGCGTTGGCCATCTGGGTTGGCGCGGGAGCAATGGGTGCGACCGGGCCGCGGGGCAAGAAGACAACCACAAGCACGATCGCGGCAAGGGCTGCGGAAGCGGGCCAGGCGACCCACCATCCAGACCACCACGGCTTGCGCTCGCCAGCGGGCAACGGCTGTGCAGGCGCTTCGACAAGCGGCAGGGAGAGAGCAACAACCGCGCGGCACTCCGAACAGACGGCCAGATGGCCGAGCATCTGCTCGCGTTCGTGCGCGGGCAGCGCCTGCTCTACGAAGGCGCTGATCTGGTCCGCGTCGGGATGGTGCTCGAATTGGATGCGGTCGCTCATAGGGTATCGCCTGCCGCGCTTGACGCCGTCTGACAAGAGAACGTGGTGGATTGCGAAGTTTGCAGCAACATACGCAGGTTTATTTCAATGTCGCGCGGATCTGCGCCCAGAGCTTCCTCGGCGGCCGCCTTGCTCAGGCCGCTGGCGAGCAGATTCTCGATGAGTTGCTTGCGCAGGTTTTCAGCCAGGCGTTTAAGCCTGCGGCTGATGGTGGCTTCATGAACCGCCAGGGTCTGCGCAATCTGGAGCAGTGTCTGGCGATCGAGATAGTAGGCAGAGAGCAGGAAGCGGTCTTCCGCGGCGAGACCGCGCAGTGTGCGTGCCAGGGCGGCCGTGAGTTGCTCGAGGCCGGCCGCAATGGAAACGGACGCCGGCGCGGGGCTGTCGAAGTTGTCGAGCGGTGTCTCGCGATGGGTGCGGCGGTGGTGATCTCTCCATCGCTGCACCAGCGTGGTCCGGAGCCAGCCCAGGAGCGAGCCGCGGCCCGAGTACGAAGCCAGCGGTGAGCGGCGCTCGCCGCCTGTCTGGCGAAGGCCGTAGAGCTCGGCGTAGAGCGAGTCGGCCAGGTCGTGGCCCAGCGTGGCGGAGCCGGTGATGGAGATGGCCGCATGCACGAGAGCGCCGCGGTAACGGCTCAGGAACAACTCCCATGCAGTCTCGCGGCCGAAAGCGCACGCGTGCGCGAGCGCCAGCTCGGGCAGATGCAGTGAGCGAAAGAATGCGGACTTCTGCGCGGCATCCGCCACAACACCCGGTGGGAGGCCATGGTTGACTCTCTCGCCCACGGATGCAAGGACACTGAGGAACTCCTCCAGGCTGAGGCCGCAGCTCTCCCCCTCCGCCTTGAGCCAAAGTTCCTGCGGAACGTTCGAGGGCAGTCCCGGAAGCAGAGGAAGCTCTGGTTTCGCGTTCGGGTGCGGCTGCTCGATGGGCGCCGGCTGCGCCAGATCAGCGGGCTTTTGAGAAGCCGTATCCACGCTCCTGAGGATAATGCATTGCGTTCGTTCCCGGCGTTCGGCCTGCACGATATAATCCGGGTTCTGGCGCATCCGGGGTCGCATGACGAATCAAAGCAGTTCTTCAAGGGAGCTTTCTCCCGGCCGGTGGACTTTGTCGGATCTGCTTCTGGGCGCCGGCTTTTTCCTTACCGGCATGGGAACGGTGATGCTGGGCGTGCTGCTTCCCTCACTCTCCGCGCGGTGGGGCATGCGCGACGACGCGGCCGGCTTTCTGCTCTTCCTTCAGTTCCTGGGCTCTTCGCTGGGCGCGTCCCTTCTCGGCCCCCGTCGCGTGCGCGGACTCATCGCCGGATACGGCCTGCTGATTGTCAGCGTCTGCGCCCTGGCCTTCGCCGGGATGCGTCTGTCGTTTGTGCTGTTCTTCTTCGTCGGCCTGGGGCTGGGCATGGCGATGACCGCGACCAGTTTGCTCTTTTCCGATCGCTACCCCGGCGACCGGGCCGCCCGGTTGGAGCGCCTGAACTTTGCCTGGGCTGCCGGCGCCTCGGCGGGACCGGTCCTATTTCTCCCCTTTCTGCGCCTGCCGAATCTCGACCCGCTGTTCTTCACGCTGACTGGACTTTTCTTGTTGTTGTTTTTGTGGTCCGTGCTCCGGGAGCGCGAGGCCCCACTCCGTCCGCAATCGGTGCTCGACGGAGCGCCTGAGCAACAGTCTGTCCCTCTGGCCACGTTGCTGCCGCTGTTGCTGATGGCGGTGGGTTCGGTTGGCATTGAAGCCTCGATGAGCGGCTGGCTCACCACCTACTCGCATCGCGCCGATTCCGTGGGAGTGGGGGGAGCCGTCTTTGCGCCTTCGCTCTTCTGGTTCGGCATCGTGGTCAGCAGACTTCTGTTCTCCACGCGCCTGCTGGCCATTGTCGGCCGCCGCCGCCTGCTGCGCGCCACGCTGTGGGGCGTTGCTGCTGCGCTGGCGCTGCTGGTGGCCGCACAGCACCCCGCGCCCATCCGCATAGCCGCGATGTTGGCCGGCCTGTCCATCGGTCCCCTTTATCCGCTGCTGCTTTCCTTCATCCTCAAGCGTTCTTCTCGGGGTTGGATCTTCGCCGTTGCCGGAATCGGTTCCGCCCTGCTGCCCTGGCTCACCGGCGTCTTGTCGGCCCACTTCGGGTCGCTGCGTTACGGGCTCATTGCCCCCGGCGGCGCAGCGGTTCTCATGGTCCTTCTGTCTTTCATCGGTCTCCGCCGAAAGGATTCCACAGACCCGGCGGCGGCATAGACTCACCCGCTGGCCCCGCGTCTCGCTCCGCCTTCAGATACGCAGGAAAAGCTTGCGCCGGTACATCCAGTAGAGGATCAGCCAGTAGGTCAGCATCACCGCGATGCCCAGCATCAGCGGCTCCAGGCCGGCTCCGAAAACTCTAAAAACCGAATGGCCCAGATGGATGTGCAGGCTCTCCACAATGAAATCTTCCCATAGATGCGCGATCAGGTAGGCCGCGATGGAATTCATGCCCACCACCATCAGCGGAAACGCCCAGCGGCGATAGCCCTTCACATCGATGATCCAGGAGAATGCGGCGAGAAAAGCAAAGCAGACACCGCCCGAGAACAGCGTCCAGCTCGGCGTCCAGATGCGCTTCACGATGGGGCAGATGCCGGTCACGTGCAACAGCACGGCTGCCGCCGCCAGCACAACGGCGGCAATCGCGAAGCGCTTGACGGGAATCCTTGGAGCAGCGGAGCGAAACCACTCGCCTGCGCGCAGGCCCAGCAGAAGGGTTCCCAGCGTCGGGATGAAGCTCAGCGTAAGATAGCCGCCTTCGTTGTAGGCAAAGCGCGAGGCGCGGGGCAGCAGGTTCAGGAACCACACGTCGAACGCCTGGCCGAGGTTCGAGTTCTTGTTCCAGTGCGACGCAAAGCCGCTGAAGTTATAGGGCCAGTTGGCAGGAACGCCCACCGCCGCCCAGTCGAAGTTTGCCCCCGGCGCCGGATAAAGCGCCCAGGCCAGCCAGTATCCAAACAGGATTACGCCAATCGCTGTCCATTGCCATCTGGGCCGGCAATGCGCCAGCAGGAAGGCGAAGGTATATCCCAGGCCAATCTGCGTCAGCGTGTCTTCAAAGGTGAAATAGGTCTGTGTGCTCTGCGTGGAACGCAGGAAAAAACCCAGAAAGATCAGCACCAGGCTCCGCCACACGGTGTGCGCCAATTGCCGCTGGAAGCTCTGTCCCTTGCTGGTGCGGCTGGCGATGGAGTAAGGCAGCGCCACGCCTACCAGGAAGCTGAAGCCCGGCTGGATGGTGTCGTGCAGGCCCATCCCCGCCCACTCGACGTGCGTCTGGTTGAACGCCAGGATGCGCCAGAACAGGCTGCCGGGAAAGGCCTGGGCGACCCGGGCGAACTGCATGATCTCGCCCATCATCAGCAGCATTACCAGGCCCCGGTAAGCATCCACAGCAATGTTTCGGGGCGGCGCCGGTGAGGCCGTCTGTCTGGTTGGCTGTGGATTCTTGACCGTAGCGCTTTCAATGGCAATGGTTCCGTGCACTGTCCCGACCCTCCCCGCCGTTGCTCCTGAAGAGCCGGCTGCGCATCGTGCTTCAAGGGAAAACGCAAGGGAAAGGTAACACATCCCGATTGCGCCGGGCCAGACAAGTTTATCGTCAGGTTTTTGGCTGATTTCAAGCCGCGCCGATCAGCCCGGCAACGCGCTTTCGGAATCAATCTCCGAGATCGATGCCGACTCGGGGGAATATCATGGGTACGCAACCGGGACGCGCTCCCGCGCCCGGCCCAGCGCAGCAGACAAATCAGCAAGCCAAAGGACCAAGCAGATGCCCGACTCGCCCAACGATCTTTCGCGCAGGGAATTTCTTCGCCTCGGCAGCATCGCCGCGGCCGCCGTCAGCATTCCGGAACTTCACGCTGAACCTTCCCAGCCGCTCTCCCCAACCATGATCGGCGTGCCGTTTGCGCCGGTCAATCCGCGCATCGGCATCATCGGCACTGGCGGTCGCGGCACCAGCCTGCTGGAAAACCTGCTGGCCGCCGACGTCAAGGTGCTTGCGCTCTGCGACGTGGTGCGCGAGAAAGCGGAGCACGCCCAATCGCTGGTGGTCAAAGCCGGGCAGCCCTCGCCTGAGCTCTACACCAGCGGCGATCACGCCTTCGTGTCGCTGGTCGCGCGCGGCGATCTGGACCTCGTCATCATTGCCACGCCCTGGGACTGGCATGTGGAGATGGCGGTCGCGGCCATGACCCACGGCAAGCACGCCGCCGTGGAAGTGCCCGCCGCAACCACTCTTGAAGATTGCTGGAAGCTGGTCGACACCTCCGAGCAGACCCGCCGTCATTGCACCATGCTGGAGAACTGCTGCTACGGCTACAACGAAACGCTCGTCCTGCGCATGGTCCACGAGGGGCTGTTCGGCGACCTGCTCTATGGCGAAGGCGCTTACATTCACGATCTGCGCGAGGAGTTGTTCTCCGCGCAGGGCGAGGGCCTGTGGCGTCGCACCGCCCACACCCAGCGCAACGGCAATCTCTATCCCACGCACGGCCTCGGACCCGTGGCCAATTACATGGGCATTCAGCGCGGCGACTGCTTCGACTATCTGGTCTCGGTCAGCACGCCCCAGCGCGGTCTCGACGCATACCGCAAGGCGCATCTCGCTGCCTCCGACCCGCGCTGGGCCGAGCGCTACATCAATGGCGACATGAACACGTCGATCATCAAGACCGCCAATGGCCTCGCCATCACCCTCAAGCACGATACCGTCAATCCGCACCCCTACGACCGCATCAACGTGATTGCCGGAACCAAAGGCGTGTTCGCCGACTATCCGCCGCGCATTTACTTCGACGGCCAGGCGGGCGACGAGGCCTGGGCCGGCATCGATGCGTGGAAGGAGCATCAACACCCGCTGTGGAAGACCGAAGGCGAGATCGCCAAGAAGCTCGGCGGCCACGGCGGCATGGACTTCATCATGCT
>JARLGE010000012.1 GCA_031296215.1 Occallatibacter sp. | reverse complement strand
GCCATTTCATCGGCATTGACATTGTAATATTCGCCATCGAAGCCAAGCGCGATGGAAGAGAGAACGGGCACGCCGTTCAACTGCCAGATGGCTTCGATCCAGCGCGGGTCGCTGGCGGCGATCTCGCCGACAAAGCCGAGGTCGGGCCCCTCTGTGCCGAATGTGCCGCGCTTCTTGCGGGCGCGGAACAGGAGTCCGTCGCCGCCGCAGAGGCCGACCGCGGGCTGGCCCAACGCGCCCAGCGCGGCGACCAGGCTCTTGTTGACCTTGCCGGCCAGGACCATGAGCGCGACGTCGCGGGTCTCGGCGTCGGTGACGCGCAGGCCGTTGACGAACTGGCTCTCGAGCCCAAGAGCCTTGAGCGTGCGGGTCAACTGCATGCCGCCGCCGTGGACGACGGCGACCTGGTTGCCGTCGCGCACCAGCTCGGTGATGGCGCGCAGGGAGCCAGAGAGAAGCGAGGGAGTTTCAAGGCCTGCGCCACCGAGTTTGACGACATACTTCATTCCAGACCCTCCGCGGCAATTTTCATTCGAGTCCCTCTGCTTCGGGCCAGCCTTGCATCACATTCAGGTTTTGCACGGCCTGCGCGGACGCGCCCTTCAACAAGTTATCGAGACAACTGACGAGGACGGCGCGGCGGCCGTCGGCTGCGATCTGAAAGCCGATGTCGGCGTAGCTGGTGTGCACCGAGTGCTGAATCTGCGGCAGCGACTTCGCATAGAGCCGCACCATGGGGCTGGCGGAGAAGAATTCCTGGTAGACGCGCGCGACGGCCGCCGCGGTTTGCGGTTCGCGGAAATGAACGTAAATGGTGGAGAGAATGCCGCGCGGAATGGGAAGCAGATGGGGCGTGAAGACGATCTGGCTGCTCTCGACGCCGATCTGCTCGAGCAATTCGCCGGTGTGGCGATGGGTGAAGACGGCGTAGGCGGAGAGATTATCGGCCGCGTACATGAAATGCGTCTTTGCAGTGGGGGCCTTGCCGGCTCCAGAGACACCGCTCTTGGAGTCGGCGACAATGCCGTGGTGGAGATCGACCAGGCCGGCAGCGACCAGCGGCTTGAGCGCGAGGATGATGGAGGTGGCATAGCAGCCGGGGTTGGCGACCAGGCGTGCGGAGGCGATGCGGGCGCGATGCAGCTCGGGCAGGCCGTAGACGGCTTGCGCCTGGATGGCGTCGGCCAACTCGGTACCGTCGTCGTCGAAGTTGTAGACGGCGCGATTGGCAGCATCGGTGAGCCGCCATGCGCCGCTCAGATCGATGACGCGCAGACCACGCGCAAGAGCTTCGGGCACCCACTCGCGGGATTGCTCGTGGGGGGTAGCGAGGAAAAGAACCTCGACGCCGCGGCGCGCAAGCAGCTCCCAGGAGAATGGTTCGATCTTGAGATGGCCGCTGGCGTTGCTGGCGGCAAGCTGGGGGTGGATTTCGGCGAGTGGAATGCCGCCGCGAGCTTCGTCCTTTTGGTCGACGCGGCCGGCGAAGACCGGGGGCGCGGCCTTGAGGCGGGGATGGTGGAGCAACAGGCGCGCCAGCTCTGCGCCGGCGTAGCCTGTGACTCCAACGACTGCGGTTTGTAGAGATTGGCTCATGACTCCAGAATCGTCCTCAGCCGGGCTTCAACCTCCGCGGCGCGGCGCGGATCGGGGCAGATGACCAGCACGGTGTCGTCGCCGGCGACGGTGCCGACCACTTCCGGCCACGCCTCGCGGTCAAGAGCCGCGGCCACCGGCTGCGCTCCTCCCATCGCCGTGCGCACGACCACCTGATTCATGGCTTGATTTGCCCGCAGGCCGAAGCTTTCGATCATCTCCGCCACCGAGGGCGGGCCGTTGTCGATGGCGGCCGCAGCGGCGCCGTGAATGCCGTTGCCGTTGGGCAGGGAATACCCGCCAGGGCCTTTGGAGAGGCGCAACTCGTGAATGTCGCGCGAGAGCGTGGCCTGGGTGACCTCAAAGCCGCGGCGGCGCAGCTTGCGCCGCAACTCGTCCTGGTTGGAGACCAGGGAGTGGCCCACCAACTCCCGTATCGCGTTGTGCCGTTGAAACTTCATTTTCGTCTCTTAGAGCTGATTTCGAATTTGTGTGCCCGGATTGAAATCGCAAAAGGTGGCTTTTTCTTGATGAAAAAGCCACTTGAGGCCAGTTGTCCCGGATACAGTAATTCGAAATCCGCTGTAGCCAGCCCGCCGGCGGTGCTGCTCGCATTGACAGCGCGGAGCGCAGGGTTGCGGCCAGGCTTGTATAAATATACACGGTAAATGAATAACTATGCAACTCCGCTTCGAGGGGTTTCCTCGCGATTTCGCGCGCCTGATTTCCGAGCTAGAGCCTGGAGCGAAGCGCCCCAGGGCAGGGACCATCAACCCGCGCCGGAGATGGGCTGGCTCTCGATGACCGCGTGGCGCTTCTTCATGCGCAGAAAGGGCGTCTCAAAATAGCGGTAGGAGATGGCCGCGACCAGGAAGATGAGGCCGAGGCTGAGGCTGCCCTTGAGCAGATAGAGGGGGCTCGTCATGGACGCCACGTGGGGCATCAGGTTGTCCATCAGGTCGATCACGAAGTGGTGATAGACATAGAGGCCGAAAGAGATGCGTCCCAGGTAGACGGCCCAGCGCGGGAGCAGTTTCGGGTTGACGCCGAGAGCGGCAATGAGGATGAGGACAGAACCGGCGGCGCCGAGGGCATAGG
This sequence comes from Occallatibacter sp., assembly GCA_031296215.1. GTDB lineage: Bacteria > Acidobacteriota > Terriglobia > Terriglobales > Acidobacteriaceae > Telmatobacter. The sequence goes on along the minus strand of JARLGE010000012.1, from coordinate 6,766 downwards.
CGGCGATGAGTGCAAAGCTGCCGGGGTTCCCGCCTGGGCCGAAGCGGAAGTGCAGCGTGTAGGCAGCGTAGTACCAGCCGGCCAGGCTGGCGAAGATGAGCAGCAGCCGCTGCCAGACGGCGATGCGGGGCAAGCGGCCGCGCAGGATGAGGCACAACAGAATGCCGGCGGCGAAGCATTCGAACTGGACGAAGGAGTCGGACCAGATACGGTTGTCAGGCGCTGCTGCCTGGCCCAGGTAATAGAGCCAGCCGTTGGCAAAGAGAATGAGCGCCGCGCAGAATGCGAAGAGCGATTTGCGGTTGCAGTACTTCACCACCCACGGGACGAGCAGGTAAAACTGCTCTTCGACGGAGATGCTCCACAGCGGGGCCGCGGGGTTTTTGAGCCAGCCGTAGAAGGAGTTGTGCCAGGCGCCCAGAAACAGGGCGTACCAGCCGATGGTGGGGAGTTCGGCGCGATCTCCGCCAGGCAGGAACGCAACGAGGATGCCAAGCGCGAGGCCGAGATAATAGAGGGGCCAGATGCGCAAGATGCGGCGCACATAGAACTGCTTGACTACGACCTCGCCGATGGCCTGGCGCTCGCGCAGCAGCAGCTCGCAAATGAGGAAGGCGCTGAGGGTGAAGAAGAGGCTGAGGCCGAAACGGCCGGCATTGGCAACCGCGTAGAAGAAGGGGCCGAAGGTTTTCAGGGTGGCGGCGGAACGGGGGTCGGGACCAGAGGGCAGGACGTGGTGAATGAAGACCAGGAGGAACGCGAGGAAGCGGACGACGTCGAGCTCGGGCCGATAAAACCGGCCGGCGGCCTGGTCTGGAGCTCGCTTGGAAACGGAGGCGCTCAATTCTGTTTCCTTGATTCCCGATGGACGGGGGTTCGGCCGGGACATGGTGCTCCTATGATACGCATGGGGGCATCCACGGGCGCGCCGTGTCAGTTGGCCGGGGGCCTTTCCCCAACGGCCGGCGAGAGGCTATTCACGAATTGCGGGATTCGCCGAAGCGGCTCGGCGCTGATACACTCTCGAATGGCCGCGGCTGAGGATTCGACGCCCCGCCCGGATGAATTCCATGACCCAGATTGCCCCGATTTCCACCATCAATGACCTGTTTCGCCGCGTGAGCTCGGCGGCTAACCCGCGCGCCATTCTGTGGCAGGACGAGTTTGGCCAATGGCAGCCGATCTCTTCCGATCAGATGTACCATCGCGTGCGCGCGCTGGCGCAGGCGTTTCTGAGCTGGGGCGCGCAGAAGGGAGACCGCATCGCGCTGATCGGCGAGAACCGCTGGGAGTGGGCGGTGACGGACTTTGCCTCGCTGGCCATCGGCGCGGCCAACGTGCCCATCTATCCCACGCTGACCGGGGAGCAGGAAGCGGCTCTGATTCAGGACGCCGGCTGCCGCATCGCCGTGGTCTCGACGCGGCGGCAGTTTGACAAGCTGAATGCGGTGCGCGCGCAGACGTCTCTGGAGCGCATCCTGATGATGGACGCGGCCGCGCCGGAGGGAGCTATCGCCTTCAGCTCGGTGATGGACGACGCGGATGCGGGCGGCGGCGAGCGGGATCCGATCTTCGATGCGCTGGTGCGCTCGGTGGAGCCGAAGGATGTGGCCACGCTGATCTACACCTCGGGGACGACCGGCGAGCCCAAGGGCGTGGTGTTGACACACGGCAACATTGCCGCCAACCAGAACTTCGCCGCGCTGGACTTCAACTTCACCTCGACCGACTCATGCATCTCGTTCTTGCCTCTGTCGCACATCACGGCGCGGGCTCTGGATTACGTGATGTACATGTCCGGCGCCCAGGTGGCTTATTGCTCGCAATTCGACAAGCTGCCCGCGGCCATGAAGGAGATCCGGCCCACGGTGCTGGTGGGCGTGCCGCGGGTGTACGAGAAGATTCGCCAGGCGGTGGAGCAGAAGTCGGACCAATCGGCGGTGAAGAGGCGCATTCTGGCCTGGGCGGTGCGGCAGGGCGCGGGCTTTCGCGATGTGGTGTACGACGGCAGGAAGCCGAACGCGCTTTTATGGAAGCTGGCCGAAAAGCTGGTCTACGCAAAGGTCCAGGAAGCATTCGGCGGGCGGGTGAGGGTGTTTGTCTCCGGTGGCGCGCCGCTGGGCATCGACACCGCGCATTGGTTTGCCGCGGCGGGCATCGCGCTGTGGGAGGGTTACGGGCTCACGGAAACTTCGCCGGTGATTGCGCTGAACACGCCGATAAGCCACCGCATGGGATCGGTGGGGAAACCGCTGTCCAACGTGGAACTGAAGTTGGCCGAGGATGGAGAGCTGCTGGCGCGGGGGCCGTCGGTGTTCCCCGGCTACTGGCAAAAGGCGGAGGCGAATGCGGAGTGTTTCGACGAGGAGGGCTGGTTTCGCACCGGGGACATTGCGCACTTCGACGGGGATGGATTTCTCTACATCACGGATCGCAAGAAGGAGCTGCTGAAGACCTCGGGCGGCAAGCTGGTGGCGCCGCAGCCGATTGAAAACAAGCTGAAGAACAACGTGCTGGTGGCGCAGGCGGCACTGGTGGGCGACAAGCACAAATTCATTTCCGCGCTGATGGCGCCGAACTTTGCCGCGCTCGAGGACTGGGCCAAGCATCACGGCATCCATGCAGCCAGCCGCGCAGAGCTGGTGGCCGACCCGCGGGTGATTGCGCACTACGCGGAGATTGTGCGCGAGGCGAACAGCAGCCTGGCGAACTTTGAGGCGGTGAAGCGCTTCCGCGTGGTGGCCGAGGAGTGGACGCAGGAGTCGGGGGAGCTGACGCCGTCGATGAAGCTGAAGCGGCGGGTGATTACGGCACGTTACGCGGCGGCAATCGACGAACTCTACGCGGACGAAGCAACCGCGCGCGGCGAATAGGGGCGGCCAGGCGGCCGCGCAGCAGGGAGCCGCGCGTCCACATGCGCTGCACGCCGCGGAAGAAGGGCGCGCCCCAGGCGCCCACGCCCAGCAGGCTGCCGAAGAGAATGACGGCGTCGATGCTGAGGCGGCCTTCGCGGGTCCAGTAGGCGTCCGGCTCCAGATTCAGCCACAGGGCAAACTCGTCCAGGGTAAGCGCGGCCCCCACGCCGTAGCTGACCGACATGAGGCGGCTGAAGAAGATGGAGAGCGGGGAGTGGGAGCGGCCCAGGTCGAGCAGCCAGCCGTAGCCCACCAGCAGCAGGACGAGAATGCCCCACACCAGGTGATGGATGTGATGGCCGCGGACCGTGACCCACTCGAACGGGCCCACGTCGCGGCGGATCAACATGACCAGGACGCGAACGCCGACAAAGGTCACCACAAACGCGACCGAGGCAATGAACATGCGCTGGCGGGGCCGGTCGGGGATGGTGGCGCGAATCAGGAATCCCAGGCGGGTCAGCTCGAGCAGGACCAGCAGCACGATGACGACCAGGGTGGCGAAGGCGAGCAGAAGGAGCGCTCCGGTTCCGGGCATGTTTCTATTGAAGCATTGCGGCGCGCATCCCGGCGGCCAATTTCGACCGGCGGGAATCTCTCCGGGCATGAGCCAGGTCGAGTAGAGTGGGGCTGTGGACTACCGCCTGTACATGCCGGAGGATTTTGGCGCGCTGTACGCGATCGAGGAGCTGTGTTTTCAGACGCCGCTTCGCTTCAGCCGCGGGTACATGCGCGAGTTGACCCACCAATCCAACGCAGCGACCTGGGTTGCGGAAAAGGGCACGCGGATGTGTGGATTCGCAATTGTCGAGTGGACGCGCGAGGAGACGGGGCAGGTCGCTTACATTCAGACGCTCGAAGTTCTTCCCGAGGACCGCGGCCAAGGCGTGGGCGGGGAACTGATGCGGCGGATGGAAGGCTTGGCCAGGGCCGCGGGTGCGGAGGCTATCTGGCTGCATGTCGATGCGGAGAATGCGGCGGCCATCCACGTATACGAGCGGCACGGCTACCAGTTGCGCGGGCAGCGCCCTGGCTACTACGGGCGCGGCACGGCGGCGCTGATTTATGAGAAGGCTCTGAGCAAGGGGATTTCTGAAATCGATGCAGCAGGTTAGCCGGGCCGAGGCCGGCGAGTTGGCGGTTGCCGCGGACGCGTTAATCTGGAGGGGACGCAGCGGAGCGCACGATGGACGCAGGCGAAAGCAACGGCAGCAGAGCGGTCCCCGCCGAGGTATATGCCTCCCGGTTGAATGAGCTGGACGGGTTGCAGTCTGCGGAGCGGCGGCGCGAGAGGGCGCTGGGCTACGCCAAGCTGGCGATTGCGGCGGCTACGCTGGTGGTGGCGCTGCTGCTTCTGCACTTTCTGAAGGCTCTGGAGATCCTGCTCATTCCGGTTGTTCTTTTCCTGTTTCTCGCTGTCTTGCAGGAGAGGCTCATCCGGCGGCTGCGGTTTCGTGGGCGCGCCATTGCCTTCTACCAGCGGGCTCAGGCGCGCCTGGAAGACCGCTGGGCCGGCGGCGGCGAAAGCGGCGAGCGGTTTCTCGATCCCAAGCACCCCTACGCGCGCGACCTGGACCTGTTTGGCGCGGGGTCGCTGTTCGAACTGCTGTCGACGGCGCGGACGCGCTCCGGTGAGGAGACGCTCGCCGCGTGGCTGCTGCGGGCCGCGCCGGTGGACGAGGTTCTCGGCCGGCAGGAGGCGGTGCGCGACCTCGAGGGCCGGGTCGGCTTTCGCGAGCAGGTCTTCTGCCTGGGCGAGACGGTGCGGCAGGGCGTGCATTCGGAGCCACTGGCCGCGTGGGGTGAGCGGGGGCCGGTGTTTGCCGACCGGGCGACGCGGGCCGGGACGCGGGTGCTCGCGATTGCGTGGCTGTTGAGCCTGGTGGCGTGGGGCATGTGGGGATTCAGCGACATTGCCGGCGCAGTCACCGTTCTCTGCGTAGCCTGGGCGCACCGCTTGCACAAGCGGCTGGAGCCTGCCGCGGACGCGCTGGAACGGGCCGCGGACGATTTGGAACTGCTCTCCGGGGTGCTGGGTTTGCTGGAACGTGAGCCGTTTCGCGCGGCCAAGCTGACCGCGTTGCAGGCCGCGCTCAGACACGACGGCAGGTCGCCCTCGGCGGCTATCCGCAAACTGGCGCGGCTGGTCGAATATATTCGCTCGCGGCACAGCCTGTTTCTGCGGCCGCTGGATCTGGTCACTTTCTGGAGCGCGCAACTGGTATTTGCGGCCGAGAACTGGCAGCAGGAGTTCGGGCCGGCCATTCGAGTCTGGCTGAGGGCGGTGGGCGAACTGGAGGCGCTGACGGCACTGGCCGGCTACGCCTATGAGCATCCGGGAGATGCGTTTCCGGAGTTTGCCGCAGTGGACGGAGCGGACGCGGTGTTTGACGCGGAGGGGATGACCCACCCTTTGCTGCCCGCGGCCAAGGCGGTGCGCAACGATTTGAAGCTGGGCGATGGGCTTCAACTGATCATCCTGAGCGGGCCGAACATGGCGGGAAAGAGCACCTTCATCCGCAGCGTGGGGGTGAACGCGGTGCTGGCGCAGTGCGGTGCGCCGGTGCGGGCCACGCGGCTGCGGCTTTCGCCGCTGACGGTGGCGGCGTCGATCTGCGTGCTCGACTCGCTCTCCGGCGGCGTTTCGCGCTTCTACGCCGAAATTCACCGCATCAAGCTGATCGCGGAACTGACCGCGGGGGCGGCTCCGGTGCTGTTTCTGCTGGACGAGCTGCTGTCGGGGACCAACTCGCACGACCGCCTCGCGGGCAGCGAGTTCATTGTGCGCAGCCTGGTGGAGCGGAAGGCGATCGGCATTGTGAGCACGCACGACCTGGCGCTGGCGCGGATTCCGGAGGCGATGGGCGCGCGGGCGGCCAACTGCCACTTCGAGGACCGCTTCGAGGCGGGCCAGCTCGTCTTCGACTACAAGCTGAAGCCCGGGGTGGTGAAGACCAGCAACGCGCTGGAGCTGATGCGGGCGATCGGGCTGGGCGTGGACTCTGCGGCGTTATAGGGTCCACCAATCCAGCAGCGACTTGCGCGGGTAGTAGAGGCCGGCGCGGATCACGGCGTTCCGGCCGTGGAGGTTGCGCAGGAGCGCCGCATAGGCTTCGAGTTGCGGGGCGAAGATTTTTCTAAGTTCAGGCAGGGCTGCGGCGGGGTCCAGGTTGTCGGCGTGGGCGGTCTTGTAGTCGACGATCCACCAGGCTTGCTGGCCTTCGGACTGCGGAACGAGGCCGGCGCGGAAGACGCGGTCGACACGGACCTGGGTGAGGGCGCCGGCGACGACGCCGGACCAGGAGACTTCGCTGGCGGCTTCGGGGCGGGGCGCGAGAATCCATTGAGCGACGGGGTCGTGCGCGGCGGTGAGCGCCATCTGAAGAGCTTCGGCGGCGATGCGCGCGGCTTGCGGCGGAGCGATGCCGGCGGCGCGGACCTGGGCGGCGATGCGCGGCTCGAACTGCCGCAGGGCGGCGCGGGCTTCTTCCCAACCTGTGGCTGCGTGCAGGCGGGCCAACTCTTCGAAGAGGGTGTGGACGGCGGTTCCCAGGGCGCGGGAGAGCAGGCCGCCTTCGTGGCGGGGGTAGAGCCGGGAGGGGATTGATTGGGATGGGGAGCCGGCTGATTCAGGTCCGTGGTTTCCCACCCATTCCGCGAAAGAACGGGGAATGGATGGGGCACGGGGCGGCTGCGCGGTTGAGTAGTCCGGTGGGAGGCGGCGGAGGAGGGTCGGTTTGGGCGGGGACGGCAGGACGAACAGGTTGCTGTCGGCGCCGGCGGCGATGGATTCGATTTCCGCATCCGACTCTTCGGCCTCCGGCGGGACAGCGGGCTGGAGGGTGGATTTC
>JARLGE010000011.1 GCA_031296215.1 Occallatibacter sp. | reverse complement strand
CGTTCCACGACACATGGCGTCCGCGCGCCAACCCCTGGGTCATCGCCATCACCGTTACCCTGGCCACCTTCATGGAGGCGCTCGACAGCTCCATCGCCAACGTGGCCATGCCCCACATCGGCGGCTCGCTCTCGGCCACCCGCGACGAATCCACCTGGGTGCTCACCAGCTACCTGGTTGCCAACGCGGTGGTGCTGCCCATCAGCGGCTGGATCGCCAACCGCATCGGCCGCAAGCGCTTTTACATGACCTGCGTCACCCTGTTCACCCTGGCCTCGCTGCTCTGCGGCATGGCCCCCACGCTCGGCGTGCTGGTTGTCTGCCGCGTTCTGCAAGGGGCGGCCGGCGGAGGCCTGCAGCCTAGCGAGCAGTCCATCCTGGCCGACACCTTCTCGCCCGCCAAGCGCAGCATGGCCTTCGCCGTCTACGGCATGGCCGTGGTCCTCGCGCCCGTCCTCGGCCCCACCGTGGGTGGATGGATCGTCGACAACTACAGTTGGCGCTGGATCTTCTTCATCAACATCCCCGTCGGCGTGCTTTCGCTCTACCTCACCAACCGCGTGGTCGAAGACCCTCCGTATCTGGCCGCAATCCGCAAGCGCCGCGAGGGCGTCGATTATTGGGGCCTGGGCCTGCTGGTGCTTTCCATCGGCGCTTTGCAGTTCCTCCTCGACAAGGGTCAGGAAGACGACTGGTTCAGCTCCCGCACCATCACCGTCTGCACCGTCGTCGCCGCCGTCGGCCTCGCCATCTTCGTCTGGCGCCAGCTCCACGTCGAGCATCCCATCCTCGACCTGCGCCTCTTCGCCCAGCGCAACGTGGGGACCACGATGTTCGTCATGTTCATGGTCGGCGTCTCGCTTTATTCCTCCACCGTGCTCATTCCCCAGTTCCTCCAGGAGATCATGGGCTACAGCGCCGAACAGGCGGGCATGGCGGTCTCCTCCGGCGGCCTGGCGCTGATGTTTCTCTTCCCCGTGGCCGGCGCGCTCGCGCCCCGCTTCGATCCCCGCTGGCTGGTCTGCGTCGGTTTCACCATCACCACCTTCGGCCTCTACCGCATGACCGGCCTGGATCTCAATGTCCCTTTCAGCATGGCCGTCAGTTGGCGCGTGGTCATCGCGCTGGGCCTGCCGTTCCTCTTCATCCCCATCAACACCCTTTGCTACGCTGGGGTTCCGCAGGAAAAATACAACGAGGTCAGCGGCATGTCCGCGCTGATGCGCAACCTGGGCGGCTCGGTCGGCATCAGCTTTGTCACCACGCTGCTGGCCCGCCTGACCCAGAAGCACCTGGCCATGCTCAACGCCCACACCGTCGCCGGCAACGGCCCCTTCGACGCCCTGAACTCCGGCCTGGCCCACGCCTGGAAGCAGCAGGGCGCCTCCAGCCCCGACGCCGCCCAGCGCGCCGGTGCACAAATCTACGGCATGGCCCAGATCCAGGCCCGCCTCTTGTCCTATGTCGATGTCGTCTGGATCATGGTCGCGTTAACCGCGATCCTCATCCCGCTGCCGTTCTTAATGCGCCGGCCGAAGAAGCTAGCCCCCGCGCCCGTCGGGCACTGATCCGCGCCCGCAACCCTCGTCTCCTCGAAAAAAACTACTGCGCCGCCTGCTGGACGCTAATCGTGAGATAGATGTCCAACTGATCCTTGTGTACCTTGAGCAGCTCATTCACCGGCTGCGCCGCGCCGTTGGCCCACGGCAATTGCGCACTGTAAACCGAGTTGGCCAGGTCGATGACGTTGTTCGCGTTCGGCACTACGATTCCGGCTCCCGCCAGCTTGGCTTGCACCTTGGCCAGCGCCAGCTTTTGCAAATTGGCGATCGCCTTCTGCCCCTCGGCGGACATGATCCAGCTTGCATCGCCGCGATGCGCGGCCACCTGCTGTTGGGCCGCCTTCAGTTCCGCGTCCTGCTGCTTGTTATCCACGTCCTGCATCGCGTTCTTGATCGGGTCGTTCGGCGTGTCGTTGGATGGATAGCTCGAAGATGGAACCAGCGGCGTCAGCGGCTCGTTGGTCAGCGGCGGCTCCAGCGGCGTCAGCGCGCTCCCGTCGGCGGACTCCGCGGCGCTTGCCTGCGGGCTCTTGCCGGTCATGGCATTTACCTTTGGCTTGTTCGTATGATTGGCCTGCACCACCGCCGACAGGTACGTTTGCAAAAGACTGGTCTGCATCGCATGGCCCTTGGCGGTGAGCGTTTCCTGCGGAATGGCGCCCGAAACCAGCGGCAGTTGCAGCAGCGGTTGCTGATCGCAGAGATTCAACTGGATAAAGCCTATCGGCATATTGAAGGAACGCGCGCTGGTCAGCTCCATCGGCCCGTCGGTATCGGAGACCATCTGAAAACTATCGACCGTCATGGCTATCTGCCTGCCCCCTTCCAGCTCCGGCGAGTAGCAGGTCTTGTTGCCCGCTGCATTCAGCTTCAGCTTCAGTTTCGCTGTTCCGCTCCACGTAACGTCCAGCGAAGTGCCATTTTTGACATGACTCGACACTTGAAGATTCATCTTCACGTCGAAGGTCAACAGGTTCTGGAGTTTCTTCAAGTTGGCCAGCACCGAGTCCATGTCGATCTCGCCGCCCAGCAGTTGCAGTTCTTTGTAGATGGTCCCATAGACGGGGCAAAGGTTGTACTTGTGGCCGGCGGCTATGTCGTTGTCGATGGTCTTGGCGATCGATTGCTGCCAGGTGGTGGCCAACTCGACGGCCTGTGCCGGTCCTGAATAGCCGCTGCCATGAATCAGAGCCGCCTCCTTGGCCTCCTTGATGAGAAAGGAGATTCCGGCATAGGCCCGCTTCGGCTTGCTGTCGTACTTTTGCGCCATGGGGATGGCCTTGCCGTTCAACTGGCGATCGGAAAGCCGCTCGATTGCGTTTTGCACCTCATCCTCGCTGAATGGAGCGATCGCCTTCTGCGCCGCCGGAGTGAGAACGCCGTTGCCCACGCCATTCAAATTGCCAAGCTGCTTGCCGATGGCCACCAGGCTCGCGATGTAGCCGGCCTCCGGCGCCTCCGACTGCTTGATCCATGCCGCCACCTGCGCCTCACCCGGCGTGGGCGTATCCGCCGCATCGCAGGAGCGGCAGGGTGGATCGATCAGCGGCGGCACGGGCGCCTGCGGCGGCGGGCCGTTCTTCGCATAGTTGACAGCCTGCTTGTAGCTGGCCAGGTTGGCATTGGCCCAGGCAATGATCTTGGCGCTGAGGGCCGCGCTCGCCGGGGAGACCGAGCCATTCGATCCCTGCGCCGCCGCTCCTGCTGGAAAACAGAGCAGCGCAACCAATGCGCCCAGCAGAGCCAGAACCGGGAGTTTTTTGCCATCAGCCGACATTCTCCGCCGAATCGGATTGCACTTCCAGGCTTCGTGGGTATTGAAAGGGGTGCGTCCATCGCCGCGCGCTGAAGCGCAGCGAACCTTCTGTGCCAGCCGGACCAGGTTCATTGTGTCGTTCTCCCGGCCCTGCGGAAGAGTCGCGACCCGGAATCAGTAGAAATAAGACGGAAGGTCGGATCAGCAGCTTCACTCCAAGCACAGAGCCCTGGTGCTACCTGGTCGTCCAGTATAAGCTCGTACGCCCGCGCGACGCCGTGTTCTCCACGGCCTTTTCCGGCCACCGGAGACGGCTTACACCGCCTTCAGCGCCTGCTCCAGATCCGCGATCAGGTCTTCCTTGTCCTCGATCCCCACGGAGATCCTCACCAGACCCTCGGTGATCCCCAGCCGCGCGCGCTCCTCCTCGCTCAGCGCCGCGTGCGTAGTCGTCGCGGAGTGCGAGGCCAGCGACTCCACGCCGCCCAGCGACTCCGCATTGAGGAACAGCTTCACCGCGCCCAGGAACCGTCCCGCTGCCACGCGCGATCCCAGGTCGAAGCTCATCATCGACCCGAACCCCTTCTGCTGCCGGCAGGCAAGTTCATGCTGCGCGTGGCTCTTCAGTCCCGGATACGCAAGCCGCGTCAGCTTCGGCTGGTCGATGAGGAACGCCGCCACCGCGCGGCCGTTCTCCTCGTGCTGCTTCATGCGCAGGGGCAGCGTCTTGATGCCGCGCAGGACAAGAAAACATTCGAAGGGCGACATGATCCCACCCGCGGCTTTTTGCACCAGAAGAAAGCGCTCCTTGTGCTCCGGCCTCGACCCGATCAGCGCCCCGCCCAGCCCGTCGGAGTGGCCATTCAAAAACTTCGTGGTCGAATGCATCACGATATCCGCCCCCAGCGTGAGCGGGCTCTGCAGGAAGGGCGACATGAAGGTGTTGTCCACGCTGACCTCAACCCCGCGCGCATGAGCAATCTCGCTTACCGCCTGGATGTCGGTCAGCGACATCAGCGGATTGGTCGGCGTCTCCACGTGCATCAGCTTTGTCGTCGGCCGGATCGCGGCTTCCACCGCGGCCAGATCGCCCGTATCCACATATTCGATGTCGAT
>JARLGE010000124.1 GCA_031296215.1 Occallatibacter sp. | reverse complement strand
CGCACATACTTCGACTTTTCCAGCGACGGCAACTTCAGCGGCTCGGGGGTCAGGTCCTCATAGGGAATCAGCGAGAGCAGGTGGCGGATCACGTTGAGGCGCGCGGTCTTCTTGTTCTCCGCGTTCACCACGTACCAGGGGCACTGCTTGGTGTCGCAGATGGCGAACATCTCGTCCTTGGCGCGCGAGTACTCGGCCCAGTGCCTGCGCGATTCCAGATCCATCGGGCTCAGCTTCCAGCGCTTGGTGGGCTTGTCCATGCGGTCCTGGAAACGCCGCTCCTGCTCGGCGTCGCTCACGCTGAACCAGTATTTGATGAGGAGGATGCCGGAGCGTACCAGCATGCGCTCGAACTCCGGGCAGCTCTGCATGAACTCCTGAACCTGCTGCTCGGTGCAGAACCCCATTACCCGCTCGACGCCCGAGCGGTTGTACCAACTGCGGTCGAACAGCACCATCTCGCCCGCGGCGGGCAGGTGCGGTACATAGCGCTGGAAGTACCACTGCGTTTTTTCGCGCTCGGTGGGCGTGCCCAGCGCCACCACGCGGCAGATGCGCGGGTTGAGCGACTCGGTGATGCGCTTGATGGCTCCGCCCTTGCCCGCCGCGTCGCGGCCCTCGAACAGCACCACCACGCGCAGGTTCTTGTGGCGAATCCACTCCTGCAGCTTGACCAGCTCGACCTGCAATCGAGCCAGCTCCTTCTCATAGTTGCAGTCTTTTCCCAGGTGCAGCTCGTTGTTGACTGCCGGGGTTTGAGGCGCAGCGTTCGGAACGGCCTTTCCCGCCTTCTGCTTCCCCTCTATGGCTTCCTTGCCGTTATGCTTGTGCTTGCCTTTCTCGCCCATGTGTCTTCCTCCGCCTGCTTGCCTGGTCCGTGCGATGGCCGGGGAATGTGCCGGCACACGGCCGCCGCAATCTGCCAACTATTGTATCGGCAGAATCCGAAGCGGCGCTAGGAAGCCTCGAGACAAGTTAGATGAAAAGACCTCACAAGTGAGATGACAAGACCTGGTCTTTGATTCGTTCCTTCGCGGTTCAACCTAGTCAGGCGCGCGGCTCTGCCTCCACCGCCTCCACCCGCACCCGCGCGATGCGCCGCGCATCCATGGCCGCCACCGTCAGCCGCCGCCCTTCGAAGACGATGCTTTCGCCCTCGTTGGGGATGTGGCCCAGACGCATGAGTAGGAAGCCGGCCAGGGTCTCCACTCCGCCCTCCCGCGGCAGGCTCCACTGCATCTGCGTCTCCAGGTCGCGCAGGTTCACGCCGCCGTCCATCAGCAGCGCCCCCGAGGCGGTGGTCAGCACCGGCCGCTCGGGCGCGTCGAACTCGTCCTCCAGCTCGCCGGTCAACTGCTCGATGGCGTCCTCGGCGGTGACCAGGCCGACCGTGGAGCCGTACTCGTCCACCACGATGGCCATGTGGCGGCGCCGCTGCTGGAAGTTGCGGATCAGGTCCAGCACCGACTTGGTCTCCGGCACCACCAGCACGTCGCGCATCACCTGGGCGAGTTTGAGTTCGACAAATGGAATGGAGAAGCGGGTCCTTCGACTTCGCTGCGCTTCGCTCGGGATGACAGGATCGGCAGGAGGATCAGGATTAGCCGGAGGCCGGAAGTACATCAGCCGCGCCAGGTCTTTCGAATAGGCGACGCCGACGATATGCTCCGGGCCGCGCGTCTCGTCGTAGACCGGTACGCGCGAGTGCATGTGGTCGATGACCCTGGCGCTGGCCTCTTCGACCAGCAGATTCGAGGGCAAGGAGAATATCTGCTGGCGCGGCGTCATGATCTCGCGCACCGTCACGTCCTCGAGTTCCAGCGTGCGGTGGATCAGCGTCTCCTGGAACTTGGGCAGCAGGCCCATGCGCCGCGCGGCGGTGGCGATGAGCTTGAGTTCCTCGGGCGAGTGAACCGCCGCGCGCTCGGTCAACTGAATGTCGAAGCCGCGCAGAATCACGCCGGCCGACGTCTTGAGGAAGCGTACCGCCGGCCGCGTAACCGCCATGAACAGCAGCATGGCCGGGGCGACGGCCACGGCGAGGGCCTCGGCTCGGCCCAGCGCCAGCGACTTCGGCACCAGCTCGCCGACTACCACATGGAAGTAGGTAATGGCCGCAAAGCCCAGCGCGATGGCAACCGCGTGCGCATAAAACAGCGCGTGCGGCGCTGGGAGCGGTAAAAGCGAAAACCATCCGAACAGGACTCCCGCGGCCAGCGGTTCGCCCAACCAGCCCAGCGCCAGAGAACACAGTGTCACGCCAAGCTGCACGGCGGGCAAAAAGTCGCTCAGGTCACGCTGCAGCCGCCGCACAGCCCGCGCTCCCGGCGCTCCAGCGGCCAGCATCTGCTCAATGCGCGTGTCGCGGATCGACACCAGCGCGAACTCCGCGGCCACAAAAAAGGCGTTGGCCAGAATGAGCATGGCCACGGCGACAAACTGAAGCAGCGAGAGACCGTGCATCTCGGTGTGAGAATAGCATTGCAGGGGCCAGGGTTCAGGGGTCAGGGGTCAGCCTCGCGTGGCCAGGGAACAGGACGCGGCTGTCAGACGTATACCTTGCAGCGCCGGTGCGGGCAGTTCCCTGCTCCGACGCTGTCCGGCGGCGTACAATCGTGTTCGAAAGCGGACACGGGAATGCAAGCAGCCGGTAAGGCAACGCAAAAGATCGGTTGAATCCATTGGGCTTGCCTGCAATCCAGGTTTGGAAGGCAAGTTGCAGGCAATCGAGGGGGCTGCTGGTTCCTGACCCCTGACCCCTGACCCCTGAACCCTGAACCCTGAAATCGAGGCTCTCCATGAAGCATCTTCTTCTCGCCATTGCAGCATTGGCCCTGGCGGCGGTTCCGGCGCTGGCCACCGAGGCAACCTTCCAGCGCACCCTTACGATCAGTGGTCACGTGGAACTGACCGTCTCCACCGGCTCGGGCAACATCCACCTGACCCGCGGCTCGGGCAACCAGGTGCACATCTTCGGCCGGGTTAAATCCAACTGGGGCGGCAGCGACGAGAAGGTGCGCGAGATCGCCGCCAATCCGCCCATCGAGCAGACAGGAAACATCGTCCGCGTCGGTGCGCGCCACGAGAATTATCACAACATCAGTATCGATTACGAGATTGAAGCCCCCGCCGACTCCTATCTCGACGCCGGCTCCGGCTCCGGCAATGTGACCGACGAGGGCGTGGGCGAAAACTCCAAGTTGAACACCGGTTCGGGCAACATTCACGCCACCGGCCTCAACGGCAGCTTCACCGCGGGCACCGGCTCGGGCGAAATCTATGCCGAGCAGGCCGCCCCCGGCGACGTAAAAGCCAATACCGGTTCCGGCAACATCGAGTTGAAGAACGTGAAGGGCGCCCTCAAGGCCGAAACCGGCTCCGGCAACATCAAGGCGGCGGGCACACCGGCCATCGGCTGGAAGCTCACCACCGGCTCCGGCAACGTGGAGTTGTGGGTGGGCGACGCGCCGCTCACGCTGGACGCCGAAAGCGGCTCGGGCGGCATTCACACCGACCGCGAGATGCTGACCCAGGGTTCCACCGATCGCCACCATGTAACCGGCAAGCTCAACGGTGGCGGTCCCACCGTGCGCATCGAAACCGGCTCCGGCGACGTTCGCGTGCATTGAGACGCCCTGAGCAAACCGCTGAAACCTGCGCCGCTGCTTGCGGCGCAGGCCCCGTTACACTGAATTCATGATCCGCGTCTTCCGCCCCATTCCCGTCGAGCAACTCAAACTGCTCGTCTTCGACCTCGACGGCACCCTGATCGACTCGGCGCAAGACCTTTGCAACAGCGTCAACGCCACCCTGGCCCACTGCGGCCTCAAGCATCTCAAAAGCACGGAGATCGCCGGCTTCATCGGCGACGGCGCCCTCATGCTCGTCCGCCGCGCCCTGGCCAAGGAACACGGCTCGGCGGTCGGCGAGGAGTTCCTCGAGACCGCCTACGCCTTCTTCCTCGACTACTACCGCGCCCACAAGCTCGACTTCACATACGCCTACGATGGCGTCCTCGAGGCCCTGGCGGCTCTCAAACATCTGCATAACCAGCCGCGCACCATGACCGTGCTGACTAACAAGCCCGTCCGCCCGGCCCGCGACATCTGCGCAGCCCTCGGCCTGGCCCCTTATTTTCTGCACATTTACGGCGGAAACAGCTTCGCAACCAAGAAGCCTGACCCCGAGGGCCTGGTCTCGCTAATGGCCGAAGCCGGCGCGACGGCTGAGCAAACGGTGCTGATCGGCGACAGCCAGGTCGACGTCCAGACAGCACGGAATGCCGGAGTCTGGTGCATCGGCTGCACCTTCGGCCTGGCCCCGGAGACCCTCGATGCTAACCAGCCGGATGTGCTTGTGGACTCGCCCAAGGACTGGACCGCCGCTCTGAGCCCCGTGTAAAGCCGCATTTTCCCGGCGCCAGTTCTTGCGCGAAGGATAGATTTTTCCTCCTTTGACATCCTTTTGGCCCGGATGCATTGCATAATAGAAAGTGCACCGCATTTTGTTCGAAGTACGACCTTATTGCCTGCACGCCGTGGCCATCCTTTTTCCCTTTGGAGATTCTGCTGCATGCGCTCACTTGCCCTGGGACTCATCCTGCTTCTTCCCGGCGCTGCGTTCGCCACCAACGCCGCTTCACCTGCTGCACCCGCGGCCCCGGCCGTTTACGGCGTGGTGGCCGACCCCACGGGAGCCATTGTCCCCGGAGCCGAAGTTGACCTGGTCGACACCAACGGCGCTGTCGCAGGCACCATTCACTCCGACGGCGAAGGCAACTTCCAGCTGGTCGCGCCCCACGCCGGCAGCTTCACCTTGGTCGTCTCCGAGCCCGGCTTTGAAACCGTGCGCACGCCGGTGGTCATAGCCGCCCCGGCGGCAGTGCCGGCCACGGCCGCTCGCGCTGCTGTCGCGCCAACATTCGCCACCCTGGCCGCACCTGTCCACATCGTGCTGCCCATCGCCGCCGTGGCCTCTACGGTGCGCGTGAATGGCGACGCCAGCGAGGACCTCACCGCTCCCGACGCCAATCACGACTCTTCGGTGATGACCTCATCCGACCTCAAGGCCCTGCCCATCTTCGACAACGATTACGCCAGCGCCATGAGCGCCTTCCTCGACCAGAATGTGAGCGACACCGGCGGCACCGGGCTGATGGTCGACGGCGTGGAGGCCAACCGCGCCACCGTCTCCGCCTCCGCCGTGCAGGAGATCCGCATCAACCAGGACCCCTACTCGGCGCAGTACTACTGGCCCGGCCGTGGACAGATGGAAATCGTCACCAAATCCACCGCTGACCACTACCACGGCCAGTTCAACTTCCTCTACCGCAACTCGAACCTCAACGCGCAGAACGCGCTGGCGCCCTCGAGGCCTTTCGAGCAGCGCCAAAACTACGAGGGCCATATCACCGGCCCCATCCCGCACGCGCCCAAAAGCAGCTTCCTCGGTTCCTTCAATCGCGTGCTCTACGACCAGGACTCGGTCGTCAGCGCAACCCTCGCGCCCACCGCGGCCGATCCCACCGGCGCCTTCTACGCCAACGTCTACGCCCCGGCCCGCGACACCGAGTTCTCGGCACGTGCCGCCCATAAGTTCCGCGAGGGTGCATCCGGCTACATGCAATACAGCTACGAGGAATCGACCGCCGAGAACCAGGGCGTGGGCGGGCAAACCCTGGCCGCCGCCGGCTACAACAACCGCTACCGCGAGGACGATCTCGTCGCCCACCTCGACCAGACGCTCTCGGCGAGCCTGCTCAACCAGGTCTCGCTGGTCGGCGAGCGCGACTCCAACCGCAACAGCAACGGGTCCGAGGGGCCCCAGATCAACGTACCCGGCAGCTTTCTGGCCGGCTCCGCCCAGGCCGATTCGCTGGGCACGGAGTTCAACGTCCGCGTCTACGACATGCTGACCTGGACCCACGGGCGCCACCTGATCAAGCTGGGCGCGGGCACACCCCACATCGATCGCCGCGCCTACGACGACAACACCAACGCGCTCGGTACCTACGTATTTGGCCCGACGCTGGCGCCGGACGGCAAGACGGTGCTGCAGACCGCGCTCGAGAACTACGCCGCCAACCTGCCTTCCGCCTACACACAGAACACCGGCCAGGTTCACTTCGTCTACCACCAGCAGGAGATGGGCGCTTTCATCCAGGACCAGTTCAAGATCAACGGCCGCTTCCAGATCACTCCCGGCATCCGTTACGACTGGCAGAACTTTCTCGCCACGCGCCGCCTCGGCTTTTCGCCCCGCGTCAGCTTCGCCTTGCTGCTCAGCGAGGACTCGAAGACCGTTGTACGCGGCGGCGGCGGCATCTACTACGACCGCTTCGGCTCCGGCCCGCTGCTCGACCTGGCGCGTTACGGCGACGCCGCCCGCCGCGCCCTTGTGCTCTCTCTAAACCCCGCCACGCTGCCCGCCTCCGGCTGCGTGCCCATCACCAACTGCTTCACGCTCACCGCCCAGCCGCCCTCGCTGGCCGAGCTCGCGCCCAACGCCAAGATTCCCTACCAGGTCCAATACGGGCTCTCCATCGAGCGCCAACTGGGCGAGAAGGCCACCGGCGTGGTCAGCGTCTACTCCGCGCGCGGCATCGACACCTTCCGCTCCGTCGACATCAACGCCCCCACCCCGCAGTCGGGCTACACCGTCCGGCCCGATCCCGCCTTCGGCCGCATCCGCCAGATGCAGCCCGAGAGCAATTGGCGCGGCGACGGCCTGGACATCTCTTACCGCGGCCGCCTCAACAAATACTTCACCGGCTTCGGCCGCTACACTTGGTCCCACTACGATTCTGATACCGGCGGCATTGGCTGGTTCCCGCAGAACCAGCTCGACCCCAACGACGAGTGGGCCCGCTCCGGCTTTGACCGCCGCAATCGCCTGGGCATGTACGCCATGTTCCACCCGGAAAGCGTCTTCAACCTCTCCGCCGGCATCTTCGCCAACTCCGGCACTCCCTGGACCGTCCTCACCGGAACCGACCTCTACGGCGACGGCCTCTTCAACACCCGGCCCGACGGAGTAGCCCGCAACTCCGAGACCGTGCCCTCGTACGTCGATCTCGACCTGCGCTGGGGCCACGACTTCCCCATTACCCCCAACAAGGACGAGGAAGCCCCGCGCCTGGGCTTCTCCGCCGGCGCCTTCAACCTGCTCAACCACCCCAACCCCACCGGCATTGACCCGGTGGAAACCTCCAGCGACTTCGGCGAGGTGACCTCTGTAGGCCCGCCGCGGCGGATTCAGCTTGGTATGAGGTTCCAGTTCTAGCGCCAGCTGAGATCTCACCAACCCTGGGTGCCCCACCCTCGCCGCGTCTTTGTTTTTGCGGCTAGGGTGGGAAACCACAAACCCCTATCGGCCCGTTCCACACCGCCCCAAATCTCCGGGTAGACCCACACATTTCCCCCCGCGCGGAACTTTTCCCCTCTGCTCTCCGTAGTCTCAGGCAAGTGGAGTTCCCATGACCCGCCGCATCTTCGCCGTCGCCGTTCTCTGCGCAGCGTTTGCGTCCCTGCACGCCCGTGCGGAAGCGGACGCAGTCCAGTTCCTCTACAACATCCAGGTCGCGCCTGGGGACACCGTCCACGACGCCGTCTGCTTCTTCTGCTGCGTCGACGACGAGGGCAAGGTCACCGGCGACATTGTCGTCTTCTTCGGAAACGTCCACGTCGCCAGCGAGGCCCCGGACGACATCGTCAACTACTTCGGCCGCGTCTCCGCCGACGACAACGCCTCCATCGGCCACGACCTGGTCAGCATCTTCGGCCGCATCCGCCTGGGCGACAACGTGCACGTCGGCGAAGACCTGGTCGCCGTATTCGGCTCCCTGCGCACCGGCGAAAACCTGATCGTTGAACGCGACCGCGTGGTGCAGCCCGCCATCCTCTTCTATGGCCCGTTCCTGTTCCTCGTCGTGGTCCTCATCCTCATCGTGCGCGAAGCCCGCGCCTGGCGCCGCCGCCAGTTCCTCCGCGCCTGCGGCTACCCGCCCTATATGTAGTCCGTCTCAATCAAGGCTGCTGGCCTCGGGTGTAAAGTGGGCGCCACACAGGCCGCAGAGAACTTGCCTCTGCGGCGAGTAGCGCTGCCTTTTTGTCAGGGCACGACTTCAGTCGTGCCGAATTCCCCCCAAAATGAATGCGGGCTTCAGCCCCCTGAGGGAACGCAGAATGGCCACGAACAGCGCAGTGACGGATTCCCCGCTCCCTTCGGCTTCCTTTGTTGCGTCGTCCTTGAGCTGCCCCCTTTCCGCGGAGAACAGCCCGAAGAAGGATTGTTTTGAACGTGTTCATTTTTCTCTTGCATTTCGCCTGAAATCTGTTAATCTAATTTTGAACACGTTCAACTTTTCCGCAAAGGAGGCAAATCATGTTAGTTGCAGCCTGTTACCTCAGCTACCTCGCCATCAGCATCGCCATCACCATTTGGGTGGCGCGCACCCTGCACCGCAGCGGCCGCGTCTTCCTGCTCGACGCCTTTCACGGCAATGCTTCGCTCGCCGACTCCGTCAACCAGCTCCTGGTGGTGGGCTTCTATCTCATCAACGTGGGATACATCGCCCTGGCGCTCAAGACCGAAGACCCATTGAAGGATTTTCGCGGCGTGATCGAATTGGAGAGCGGCAAGATCGGCGTCGTACTGCTCATCCTTGGCGGCATGCACTTCTTCAACATGTTCATATTCACCCGAATGCGGCGCCGTTCTACGAAAGAATTGGCAGTGTAAGTCAGTGATCCCATCCGCAGAACCAAATCAAGGAGACTGCTCATGTACCAGACAATCTATTACGTCACATATCTCGCGATTTGCGCCGCGTTGATCTTCTGGCTCGCGCGCATCTTGAATCGTTTCGGGGCCGTTTTCCTGCACGACTCCTTTGGCGACAAGGAGGTGCTGATCCGCTCCATCGCCCACCTGCTGGATATTGGCTTTTACCTGCTGAGCTTTGGATATGTTGCGCTTTCCCTTCGTGTCAATTGGCAAATATGGCCAAACCAATCCCTCACGCAAGTGTTGGATTTTGAGTTGGGGGAAATTGGAGGATTTCTACTTCTGCTCGGGGTCGTTCACCTCTTTAACCTCCTTCTGTTGGCAATCTTCCGCCGCCGCACCGTGGTCTCACCAACGCCGGCGGCTTTGTGATCGCCATGGCCCGCAAAGTTACGCTCAAGTCCGAAGCCACCCGCGCGCGCATCTTCGAGGCCGCGTTGCGCGTCTTTCGCGAGCGCGGCTTCCACGCCGCAACCATGCGCGAAATTGCCGCCGAGGCCGGCGTCGCTCTAGGCGCGGCCTACTATTACTTCGACTCCAAAAACGCCATCGTCATGGCCTTTTACGAGCAGGCCCAGCAGAAGATGTTGCCGGAACTGGAGCGGACCCTCGCCTCTTCGCGCACGCTTGAATCCCGCCTGCGCGCCATCATTCAGCAGAAATTCGAGACCTTCGCTCCCAATCGCGCCTTGCTCGGCGCACTGTCCGCGCATATCGACCCGGACCACCCACTCTCCCCCTTCAGCGCGGCCACAGCGGGCATTCGCGATCGCGATACCGCGTTCTTCGAGCGGGCCATCGGCGAATCCGGCGTTCGCCTTCCGCCCTCCATCCTGCCTTACCTTCCCCGCCTGCTCTGGCTCTATCAGATGGGCCTCATGCTCTTCTGGGTTTACGATAAGTCAGCCCGGCAGGCACGCACCGCTCTGCTCTTCGACAAGACTCTTGCCATGATGCTTCTGCTGATCAAGTTGGCGGGCGTCCCCTTGCTCCGGCCGCTCTACCGCCCGGCCGGGGAGCTGCTCAAAGCAATTTACGGGGAGGGTTGACCATG
>JARLGE010000123.1 GCA_031296215.1 Occallatibacter sp. | reverse complement strand
GGCTACATCATGGAATGGTCGGGCGAGCTGGATCAGCGGATCAGCCTGCCCGCCGGGACCGGACAGCAGCCCTGGGTAGAGGAATCGGCGCCCCTGGCCGGCTCGACGGAAGAACGGCGGCGCGCCTGGAAGGAGCGCTTTTCCTCTCCATCGATCGTGACCCGCAAAGGGTACGGGCCGTGGACCTACCGGGATTTGCGACGCCTCACGGATGGTCTGCGTGAAGAAGCGGCAAAGCGTGGCATCGCCGGATTCAAGGTGGGCAGCCTCGCCTATGCCTGGGTTGACGCCTACGGCGAAGTCGCTCCCTGGGCCAAGGCTCATCCCGAAGCGTTCACGTCGTGGCAATTTCAGCGCAGGGCTGAAGCGCAGAGCGGCCGATTCTTCGATCCTGGCGCTTTGTTGCATCGCGACTCATCCAGGCTGGGCGGATTGCCCCAGGGGATTGCGGAAGGCATGCCGGTTTATCAGGCATTCGCAGCGCAATGGGGCAGCCTGTCGAAGGCTGCCGGTCTCGACGCAATCATGCTGCGGGACTCCTTCGGCATGCCCGTCCCATATCAGAGAGCTGGACCTCACGGTATCGTCGAGCCTTCGCCGGAAGCCATCCGCAAACAGACGCAGAATACGTCCGCCCTGGTGCGCGGGGTAAAGGCTGCGAATCCTCAGGCGCTGGTCATGATGTATTCCAATGCGGCAAGCGCCCTGGGCGACTGGCGCAGCAATGGGCTCGATCTCGAGCAGATCGCGCGGGAGGGGTCTCTCGATGTTTTTGTCGATCAGACCTGGGCCGGCGCTTGGAATGAGGTCGGCGTGCGCCACAACTCCTTCTGGAATCAGCCAACCCTGGGGTGGACTTACCAGCTCACTTCCATGCTCATGCACGCGGCAACATTGGCCGGCACCAAGGTCAGGCACTATCCGCTGATCGAAACCTTCGATGCCTGGGAATCGTGGGACGTGCTGCATACCGTGCCCGAGCGCCTGCGCTGGGGCATCTGGGCGTACTCGCACGCATCGGTAAAGACGCCCACCGGAATCGCGGTCCCGGCCGGCTCTTACATCTCCTGGGGCAATCAAGGCAAGCGTCTGTTGAGTGGCGGCGATGTGGCGTTTCTGAACACGAATATCAGCCAGGCGGTGATCGACGCACATCAGGTCACAGAGGTCTTCGGCCCCACGCTGGTCTATGCACGGAGTGCAGCCAGGTGGCAGGCCGAGCACGCCCGCCCCGATCACGATGTGAAGGAGTGGCTCGACGAGCAGGCCGGATCGGTTATCAAGTGGCCTGTGCCGGTCTTGTCCGCTACGCGCATTGAGTGGCTTCCAAGCGTTTCTTCCGATCTGTTCATTCTCGGCGCGCCATCGCACCTGTCTGCCGCGGAGGACAGCGCTGTAACCACGGCTGCCCGCCGCGGAACGCCGATCGCCATCTTCGGCAGTCCCGCCGGAGGAATCGATCTCAGCCTCCAGAGACTCGCCGGGTTACGCAGCGCCGATGCACAGGCCGCCTCTCCGGCGGTCCAATCAGGGCAGGCTTCAAGCCTCGCCGTTCAACTTGTTCCGGATGCACCTTCGCAGTTTCCCGTCCTGCAAAGCCTCTCCAGAAACACGGTGACCGGGGGTGCAACGGTCATCTACTCTGTAGCCGGCAGTCCGGCCCTGGTACGGAACCAGACCGGCGGCCTTCGCCTGCTGGCCTGGGACCCACCCGAGTTCCTCGACGAAGGGGACAAGCAACTGCGCGATACCTGGGGAGGAAGCGCTGCTCCCTACGCGCTTGCGGCGGCGACTGTCAACTCCCTGCTCGCGAACCCCACCGCCTTGCATGCCTCGGCGATCGACCTTCGCCAAACGGTCAACATCAGCGCCTGGCGCACCAGCGATGGGAAGCTTCACCTGCTCGCCGCCAATCTTGAGGAGGGGTTGCGCGACGACGCGGATGCGAGTCGCCATACAACGATTGAGCTGCCGTCCAAGTGGCGGAATATCAGTTGGAACGCGCTCTGGCCAGGGGCCGAAATCAGGCAATCCGGCGAGTCGATCGAGATCGACTTGAAACAGGCTCGCTCCATCCAGCTTGAGGCCGTAGCAGAACCCGCCGCGAAGTAGTTTCATCGGCTGGTCCACATCGCCGCACGAAAATCGGGGTGTGCCACTGCCCGCCCTGGGCTTCTCTTGCTACTCCGTAGCCAAGGCCGCAGGGTACGATCTCCTGAGCGGATGGCGCACAGACTGCCTCGCGCATCCGTCCTTGCTGGACAATTGCCGCTCTCGGTCTTACACTCGGTGCGATATTCTCAAGCATCCCGTTGCGCCTTGAAGCCGGAGTGAAGGCGGTTGAGGGAAGGAATCAGTCGCTATGACAGGTCGTGAACGAATTCTCGCGGTGCTTGCCGGACAGGGTGCCGACCACCTGCCATGCATGCCGATCACGATGACCTTTGCAAGCGATATCCTGGGCGCCAAATACCTGCAATATGTCCGCGATCACAGGGTCATGGTGGATGCGCAGATCAAGACCGCCGAGTTGTTCGGCTTCGATTATGTCTCCACGATCTCCGATCCTACCCGCGAAGCCGCCGATCTGGGGGCCAATATCCATTGGTACGAGGATCGGCCGCCGGCCATCAACGAGGAACTTGCGCTGCTCGCCGACAAGTCAGTCCTCAGCCGGCTGCAAGCTTCCGGCCCGATCACAGGCAGACGCATGGAAGACCGCATCAGGGGCATCGAACGGCTGCGCGAACTCTGCGGAAGCGAGTTGCTGGTCGAGGGGTGGGTGGAGGGTCCCTGCGCGGAGGCCGCCGACCTGCGCGGGATCAATCGCCTGATGATGGACTTCTCCGATGACCCATCGTTCGTTCATGAACTTTTCGATTTCACGCTGGCAACGGCGATCGACTTTGCCGCGGCGCAGATTAATGCGGGAGCGGACCTGATCGGCGTTGGAGATGCGGCTGCTTCGCTGGTGGGCCCGCGCATCTATAACGAATTTGTATGGCCCTGGGAGAAGAAGCTGGTGGACTCCATCCACGCAAACGGCGGAAGAGTGCGTCTCCACATCTGCGGAAATACGCGTCGAATCCTGGACGGCATGGGTACGTTGGGCTGCGATCTGGTGGACATCGATTATCCTGTGCCGATGGATCAGGCGCGCGCCCAAACCGGGCCGCAACAGACGCTGGCAGGGAATCTGGATCCGGTGAGGGACGTGCGCAACGGCTCCCCGGAGACGATCGGGCAGTCGCTTGCGGAGGTGCTGCGCCAAGCCGGAAGCCGGTGGATTGTGGCCGCAGGATGCGAGATCGTACGCGATACTCCCCACGAAAACGTGCGGGCAATGACCAGTTTTGCGCAATCGCACGCGGCGCACGGCATGATCCAGTAAATGAATACGGGGATAAGTCATGACTGATTCCAATGAACTTTACCAAGCGATTCTGACCGGCAACGCGAAGAAGGCGCATGCCACGACGCAGGCCGCAATCGAAGCGGGAGTCGCGCCGATGGACCTGATCACCGCATCCATGGTTCCTGCAATGGACCAGGTCGGGCGGCTGTTTGAAGAGGAAGAGTACTTTGTTCCCGAGCTGCTGCTTGCCGGCCGCGCCATGAAGAGCGCCATGGAACTGCTTCGTCCGCTCATGGTGGCCTCCGGCCAGAAGATGTCGGCCAGGGTGGTCATCGGCACCGTCAAAGGCGACCTGCACGACATCGGCAAGAACATCGTCGCATCCATGCTCGAAGGCAGTGGATTCGAGGTCATCGATCTTGGCGCCGACGTTTCGCCGGAGGCATTTGTGGCTGCGGTCGAGCAGCGGCAACCTCAGTTTGTCTGCATGTCGGCGCTGTTGACTGTGACCATGCCGGCCATGAAAACAACCATCGATGCTCTGATGACCGCGGGCCTGCGAAACCGGGTGAAGGTGTTGATTGGCGGAGCGCCGGTCACCACGGAGTACGCCAGGGAGATCGGCGCGGACGGGTACAGCGAAAATGCCAGCACCGCCGTCGGCCTGGTGAGATCCCTGCTTGCCGAAGCATGAGACATGCCGGGAGCAACCCGGCAGATCGCGATTTCCATCCTGCGCTTGCTTGCGGTCCCCGTAGTGTGGCTTCGGAGCGCGCGGCACGATTCTGAAGAAGTCGAAACAATCGGAGCCCCCGCCGGCTCATACTGTATCGGTGGGTTCACAGGGATAAGCCATGCGCCTCAAAGCCATCGTCTGCCAGGTACTGACCCGTGAGATCGAAGAGGTTCTCTCGCGTTCGCCGCACTCGATTGACCTGGAGATCTTGACCATGGGCCTGCACGATCTGGGCGCGTCGATGCGCCCGCATTTGCAGGAGCGGATCGATGCGGCGGACGGTCAGGGGTACGATGCCATCCTTCTGGGCTATGCGCTCTGCGGCCGTGGAACGGAAGGCCTGCGCGCTGGAAAGACAAAGCTCGTTCTTCCCCGCGCGCACGACTGCATCGGCCTGCTGATGGGCAGCCGCTTCAAATATCAGGCTTACTTCGACACCCACCCCGGCGTCTACTACCGGTCGCCCGGATGGATCGAGTTCCAGACACCGGGCCAGAGCCTCGAACCGGCCTGGGCATCGACCCATAGCCCGCTCGGAGAACGGCGCACCCGCGAGGAGCTCATTGCTCAATATGGAGAAGAGAACGGAATCTTTCTTTTTGAGCAGTTTCAAGCGTATCGCCGGCACTACTCCGGATTGACCTATATCTCCACCCCGGTTGTCTCCGACCAGGCCTCTTGTATCGAGGCGCGCGCCGAAGCGGAGAAACAGGGATGGGCCTTCGATGAGATGCAGGGCTCCCTTACGCTGCTCGAGCGCCTCGTCAACGGAGACTGGGACGCGGGAGACTTTCTGGTTGTGCCGCCGGGAGCCACTGTGCGCGGCACCTTGGGCGAGTCCATCGTGGATGCTGTATGAGCGCAGATAGAGTGCGCATCCAACTGGAGCCTTTGTCTGTAAAAGTGGACGTGCCGTGCGGCAGCCCGCTGGCCTCTTCGCTTCCCCTGTTGGGTGTCGAGTTCCCATGCGGGGGAGCCGGTGTTTGCGGCGGGTGCCGCATCCACGTGCTGGAGGGATCGCTCCCCGTAACGGCCCACGATCTTTCCGTCCTTTCAACCGAAGAGCTCGACCGTGGGTGGCGGCTCGCCTGCCAGGCGGTTGCCGGGATGCCGCTGGTTATCGAGTGTGGCCAATGGCGCATGGACGTGCTCACGGACGATGCCGGCCTGACCGGCGCGGGCAAGTCCGGC
>JARLGE010000122.1 GCA_031296215.1 Occallatibacter sp. | reverse complement strand
GGCGGTCTGCCCACCAATGGAGAGACGGTGTACGCGCGTCTCTACACCTACATCAACGGAGTCACCGAGCATACCGACTACACCTACACCGCGGCGGCGCAGGCCGTAATGACCACTCCAGCGCCGAGCACTGTGTTGGCCGGCTCCACAGTGACCTTCAGCTGGACGGCGGGCACCGGCAACACCACCGGCTACTCGCTGTGGTTGGGAAGCACGGTGGGCACGAACAACCTGTACCACTCGGGCGCGACCGTCGCCACTTCCGTCACGGCGACCGGCCTGCCCACCAACGGGGAGACGATCTATGCGCGTCTCTACACCTACATCAACGGAGTCACCGAGCATACCGACTACACCTACACCGCGCAGTAACCCACCCCGCACAGCCTCACGCCGCGCGAACCTGCGCCGCGTGAGGCTGTGTTTTTATCGGATGCGGACTATGCAATCGCCGGCCTAGCCTTGCGGCTGCACCTGCTCCGGCTGAATGGTTCTGTAGCTGGCATTGCCCTTCGACCAGACCAACAGCAGCAGTGCTCTCCCCTCCTGGTTCTTGTGCACCTCGCTCGCAAACTGGCTGGCCGATTCGGCCGGTTTTCGGTTCACTTCGAGGATCACGTCCCCTGGCTGAATGCCTGCTTCGTCGGCCGGGCTGGCCGGGCGCACGCTTTCGACCACCACGCCCTTCAGGTGGTCCGGCGCATTGAGCTGCTGGCGCGCATCCGCCGTCAGATTGCTCACCGCCAGGCCCAGCTTGCCGGTCTTGGCGCCGTTGGAGTCATCGTCGCTGTCGTTGCTGGCCACCTCGGTGCCGCCGTGGAACTGGCCGACGGTCAGGTTGAGCGTAACCGGCTTGCCATTGCGAACCACCCCCAGCGCAATCTTCGTTCCCGGCGTCATCTCGCTCACCTCCACCTGCAGCGCGCTTCCGTCGTCGATCTTGTTTCCATTGAGCGAGGCGATCACGTCGCCAGTCTCCACGCCGCCGCGGCTGGCGGGCGAGTCGGGCGTGACCTGCGAGACGATCGCTCCGCGTGCTTCCTCAAGGTTGAAGAAGTGCGCGTTCTCCGGCGTCACGTCGTTCATGCTAATGCCCAGGTAGCCGTGCTCCACCTTGCCGTTCTTGATGAGCTGATCCGCCGTCGCGCGCACAATCTGCGCGGGGATGGCGAAGCCCGCGCCGGCAAACGAACCGCTGTTCGAGATGATGAAGGTGTTGATGCCCACCAGCTCGCCGTGCGCGTTCACCAGCGCGCCGCCGGAGTTGCCCGGATTGATGGCCGCGTCGGTCTGAATGAAGTCGCCCGGTTTGCGCGGATTATCCGAATAGGGGTTGGGCCGGTTGAGCGCGCTCACGATGCCCCGCGTCACCGAGAAAGGAAAATTACCGAAGGGGCTGCCGAATGCCAGCACCGTTTGTCCCGGCTGCAGCTTGGTCGAGTCGCCCCAGGCAATCGAGGGCAGATTGCTGGCGTTCACCTTGATCACGGCCAGGTCGGTCAGCTTGTCAACGCCAATGACTTTTCCATTCAAAACGCGCCGATCGTTGAGTGTGACCCTGATGTTGGTTGCGCCATCCACCACGTGGTCATTGGTCACGATGTAGCCGTCGGGCGAGATGATGATGCCGCTGCCCACCCCGTGCTCAATCTGCGGCCCGCGGGGCATCTGCGGCAACTGACCGAAGAACTGCTGCAGCCCGGGAGGCAGTCCCTGCATCGGGCCGCCGGAGGCCTCTGTGTCCGCCGAGCCGCGCGAAGTCACGGCCACGTTCACCACCGCCGGCGTCACCCGCGCCGCAACCGCCTCCATGGCGCGGTCAAGGGCCGTCAAGGCTTCCACGCTGTTGTCGTCCATCGCCATGGCCGCGTGTACATTGCCGCGGCCAACGAACAGCACCGCGCCGAGGGCAAAGGCTCCAACCACGGCCGCGGAAGCAGCCACCATCTTCAGCGTTCCTACTAATTGATTAGTTGCTTGGTTCATGGTTCGTCTTCTCCTTGTTCGTGTTGAGGGTTTTCCTGGATTGGGCAACGCCGCGGCTTTTGCCTAAGGCGTTGCGCTCTAAATCTCGACGATCAGCCATCCATTCGGAAGCGGAAGGGCGGCATACCGAGGTTGATTCTGCTGAAATCGATCGGGTTCTTGCCAATGGGCTTGATTGGGGGAAACTCGAATCCCGCGCTCGACGGTGAACACCAACTGCGGCGCAGCCTCGCCGTCACTCCACTCCGTCATCACCAACCACGTTTGCTGCTGCTCGATAGCGGGCCGCGCGGCTCTGCGCATTGCGGCGTTCTTCCGCACCGGCTTTGCCGCGGATGTTGATGGAAGCGCCGCCGGCGTCATCACCGCCTTCACCCTCTGCGCCGATACACCGGTTTGCAGCAGGTTCATGGGGCGAAAATCGGAGTCCGGCAAAACCCGCGCCTGCGCTGTCGCCGGTGCACCCGGAACAAAACTCACCAGCCGCGGACTGCGCGCCAGGACCGCACCGCCGGCCAGCACACCGGCCATCAGGCAGGCCGTCAGAGCCGCCGCTTGCCTGCCGCTCATCCCCTCACTGGGCCGCCGCAGGATGCGGTGTACGCGCCGCACCAGTTCCGATTGGCGCTCCCATGCGCCCAGCACCAGCGACAGGCTGCGGCAAACCATGGAGTACTCGGCCAGCCGCGTCAGGCAGATGGCGTAAGCCTTGCGCCCGCACGTCGAGCGCAGCACGCTGTCATCGCAGGCCAGCTCGCGCTCCGCGCACAGCCGACGCTCCACCCACAGCAAAGCCGGGTTCAGCGGGAACAGCACCAGCGCCAGCTTCTGCGCCAGGTTGGTCCAATCGTCGCCGCGGCGCAGATGCTCCATCTCGTGGATCACCACTTGCCTGAGTTCTTCCGCGGTGAGCCGCGCCATCAAGGCCGGCGGCAAAAGAATGCGCGGATGGAAGAATCCGAAAACGCTGGGACGCTCGACTTCCGAGGAAGTGCAAAGCTCGGCGGAGCGCCGCGCCTTTCCGTGGGCGGTCCTGATCTGGAGAAGCGCCCGCAACGTATCGACAACTGCAACCGGAGCAGCCCGCCGCGCCAGGCCGAGGGAGCGAACGGCGCTAGCGATTAACAGCGCGGCGCGTAGCAGCGAGAGTCCCACCCAAACGCCGGCAATCGACAAACTCCACTTCTGGTCCAACTGCAACGCCGCCGGCCGCGCGGCAAATCCTGCAGTCCCATGCGCTCCCATGGCCGGCACAAAGTGCAGCAGCACAAGCAGCAGAAAGACATTCATCCACACCACCGACCGCGCCGCCGCGTTCAGGCCGGGGAAGAGGCGCAGGCACAGCAGCACGCCGCAGGCCAGCACCGCGCCCTCCCAGGTGGCGGAAACCAGCGTACTCACCGCCGTCGCGGCAAACCCTGAGCTCAAATGAAGCCATGAGCCCCAATGAAAGACCGCTTCCATCTAGCTCGCCTCCATTTTGTGGTTCTCGATGTCGTTTTCGGCTTCCCGCTCCTCGTCGTCCGGCGCCAACGCAATGGCTTCCTTGAGCCGCTTCAGCTCCTCGGAGCTGATCTCCTCGTCGCCCAGCAGCGAGAGCAGCAGCCGCTCCCTGGAGTTGCCGAAGAACCGCGAGAGCACCTGCCGAACCTCCGACCGTCCCGCCTCCTGCTCGCCGACCGAAGAGCTAAAGAGAAACGCCCGGCCCTCTTGCCGGTGGCTCACGTAGCCCTTGGTTTCGAGGATGCGGATGGTGGTCAGAACGGATGTATAAGCCAGCTCGCCGTCGTCGGCGATCGCCGTCACCATCTCGGCGACGGTGGATTCGCCGCGGTCCCAAAGGACCTTCATCAGCCGCAACTCGGCGGGGGTCAGCGTATTGGATCGTTTGGGAGGCATGAAGAATGCGCGGAGCAGGGAAGCCGGGCTTCCGTACTCCATGCACTTTCAGACGCTGAACTAATCATTTAGTTGCTAAGCAAAAGTGAAAAATCTTGCTCGCCGCGCCGAAGTCTTCCGTCAACGCCATCGAAGTCCAGAGGAATCTACAAGATCAGTATCGGGTGAGTCTTCCACCGTCGTCGCCCCCACGAGTCCGCGCCTCTTCACTAGGCCGTCTTGCTGAGCGAATCGAATGCCGCAATCCGACTCAAGGTTGAGGCGCCAGGCAACCGCGTAGCGGAGCCCCAAAGCATCCTCCGCGCCAGAGCCGTGTGGATATGGTGATCAATCGGTAACTTCCGGGTAGCCGGTTCCGGGTTGCCGGTCATACTCCCGGGATCAGGTCCTTCGAAGCCGCAAATGGTCAACGCATGGACATTTGCCATTGCTGCTTGAGCTTTCGGCAATCTCAATCCGGGTTGGCCCGAGTATTCTTTCCGGGATGCTCGGCGGCGACCGACTACGGGTTAATTGGCGATAAGTGCGCTGGTGGTTTTTTGGCGGTCCAACCCAATCGCAGCGTCGGGAAGCTAATACGCGGGCGGCAGGCCCACTTGCCGCACGATCGCGCGATAGCGATCATCGGAGTGCAAAAAGTCAAAATCCGGCTCATGCTGTACAAAAGTCAAATGAGGAGAGTGCGCCCGGTATGCCTGCTCAAGAAACTGAAGCGTCTCTTCCTTGCGGCCTAAACGCGCATAGATGAAAGCGAACTGCAAAGGCGGAACATACTTTTTGGCGGCTTGCGTTTTCAGGTCGTTGAGCTGGAGTTCGAGTACCGCCTTGTACCCGCCATGCTCAAACGCATGTTTCATGGCGGCGGCGAAGGCTTCGCGTCCAGTGGCTAACTGTTGCTTTTGAAGCGCTTGCGCGGCTTCCTTCTCCATGCCTTTACACCTATAGGCCTGGGCAAGCATTTCGTATAAGTCACCGTCGTTCGGGTTGACATGAAGGCGCATTTGGAGATCCTCTGCCGCGGCATCGAATTGGTGTTGGCGAATAAGCGCTCGAGCCAAGCCCCATGGTTGGGTAAATTGATCAAGATCTGTTGATCTCTTCTGCTCTGCCAACGCCTCATCCATGCGGTTGAGCACGGTTAGAACATACGACCGCACATGATGTGCTTCGGCCAGGTCCGGACTAAGCTCTACCGCCCTGGCTGATTCCATATCGGCCTGCGCCCAGTTCCAGCTGAACACCCAGTACATGCCCGCCCTTGCGTAGTGCGCTTCTGCGAGCGAATCGTCCAGTTGCAACGCCTTGATGGCGGCTGACTCGCCCTGGGCAAAGGATGCTTGCTGATCAGGTCCTTCCTGCATTCCTTTCTGCCCGTAATAATTTGACAGTCCGCTCCAGCCGAGCGCGTAGTCGGGCTGGAGGGCCACCGCTTTCTTAAAGTAGCCGCCCGACCCCTCCGTGTCTCCGACGTCCCACAGGTACATTCCTCGAAGATAAGCGTCGTGAGCCTCGGGGTTGACCTGGATTCTTGGACCAGCCAGCCCGGAGAGCTTTTTCAATCGAGCCGCAATCGTCCGCGCCGCGTCCAGCGGCAGGGAAACCTCGGTCTCCCTATCCCGGTCGTAACTATCAGCCCATATGTGCGTGTCAGTCGGTGCGTGGATCAGTTGCAGGGTCATATGCACTGTATTTCCGGAGCGCGCAACCGAGCCCTCCAGAATTCCATCGACGCCAAGCTCCTTCGCGATGTCGCGCACCGGCCGGTGTACCCCTTTGTACTGCATCACCGAGGTCCGCGAAATGATGCGCAGCGTTGAATTCTTGGCCAGCATTGTGATCAGTTCATCGGTCATCCCATCCGCGAAATAGTCTTGGCCCGGATCACCGGAGAAGTTTTCCAGTGGGATCACGGCAAGCGACTCGATCTTGAGTTGTGCGCTGCGATTGAAAAACCTCTCACTCCAATCGAACCTGACCCAACTTATGGCGATGGCAATCAGTCCGAGCGCGACCAATGAACCAACAGCCACCAGGACCAGGCTCCGATGGCGGCTCGATTCCTGTGCGGGGAGGACCGGGGCAGCCTGCACGATGTTATCCGGTTCTGCTTCCTCGATTCCGGTGACGACAACCGCCGGCTCGGGCGAGCGACCGTTCCGCGCTCTGACAATTTTGGGAACCTCCGCTGCTGCGGCGGCCTCATCGACTTCGGTCGCCTGCGCAACGAACCGGTAGCCCTTGCCGGTCACCGTCTCCACAAAGCGGGGCTTTTCCGGGTCATCGCGGAGGGCTTGGCGCAGCTTGCGAACCGCGGTGTTGATTCCGTGCTCGCTGTCGATGAAGACTTCGTTTCCCCACAGGCATTCGATGATTTCCAGCCGGGTGACCAGGTGCCCCTTCTTCGCCACCAGAAGGATCAAAAGCTCCATCGGCATTCTTTCGAGCTTGACCGCGCGGCCGCTCCGGCGCAATTCATAGCGGTCCCGGTCCAGCTCGAATTCCATGAACTTGGTCACATTTAGGTCTTGGGGAAGGTGGGTTTACGTCCGCAGTAGTATAGCCCAGTTTCAGTCATTTCCAGCAATGGCTTTGGTTTCAACCGGTTATAGGTTCACCAAAAGTTCACAACGAGTTCACGTCGGCTCCATTGCCTTCAACGGCGTTGCCCCTGTTATCTGGGGTGCGAGCTGGTCAAACCGGCTGACGAGGAGGTCGAAATGAAAATTACAGGCCACGCGATCGCAGTCTTCGGCGCGATCCTATTCGGTACGGCATTCGTTTCCAATGCCGGTGCACAATGCGGTTCTTCCCCTTTGCTCCATGCGGCGCCTGCCAGTTGGCGCCTTATGGACCCGTCGCCGGGAAAGGCGCACTTCGCAGCAGCGTCTTATCCGCTCGGCTTCAAGACGGTGAGCGACAACGATGCCGACGACGAGCCTGTCGTGGGAATGTGGCACGTGCTGTTCACAGCCAAGGGCAACGGCGGCGGTCCGCCCGACGGCACACCAATCGATAACGCCCTTGTCGTGTTGCATGGCGACAAGACGGAGCTTATGAATTCCGGACGGCCTCCGCAGGACGGGAATTTCTGCATGGGCGTATGGGAAAAAACCGGACCATCCAGATACGTGGTCAATCACATCACCTGGGGCGCCAACGACACCGCCAACGCGCCCGCGGGGATCGGCAACCCAATCGGCCCGACGCAAATCCGCGAAACGATCGTCCTGAGCCCAGACGGGAAGCACTTCGTCGGGACATTTACGCTGGATGCTCACGACACTTCCGGGAACTTGACCGCTCACATCGTCGGTCAGGTGACCGGAACGCGCGTCACCCTGAACACGGAGGTGAGTGATCTGCTCTGAGCCAGAGCTGGTCGGTGTGAGCCAGGGCGGCGGGACGAAAATCCCGCTGCCCAGCTTTTTGTGGACGTGACTGGCAACAGCCTCATTGTCACCGCATAGACTGCCCGGCCGAGATGATATGTGCCGGCAGGCGCGATGCCGGGAACCACCTGTTGGGCTTCAGGAGGGCATAGAATCCGATGGACTCGGTACCGAGGCCCCTGCGATTCACTGAGCGAAGAATCTTCATGGACGCCTCCTGAACGGGCGACTTTCCCATTGATATTTGCGCTTCTAGCTCGCGACTGAATACCGCCCGCATTGCGGTCGGTAACTTGATTCCTGGCGGATCGTCGCCAACTCGGACATAACCCACTTTTGGGGTCCTTGCCGGTGGCGGTCACTCACGGGAAGTTCGTAATCGCGTAATCGGGCAGGATGGGGATCCCATTCGAGGGCACGCAACGGGCACATTCGGACAGGGACCGGCGGTGGTCGCCGCTATGATGGCAATGAACAGCGCTGTTTGTGTCGGAACTGTCAGCCTGGTCAATCAGCCGGTGTACGCGATTTTGATAAGCGTCGGTGTCTCGACGGTTGTGGTCGCGACCGTCACGTTGTTCTCCACCATGTTGATCACGGTGTCGGGACCGGCGTTAGCGAGAAAGTCGTTGGGACTACCTCCGCCCATGGCGGAATCGAAATAGATTTCGCCGAAGTTTGGCAGTTGCGGAGACTCGCCGGTCACGCCCGGGTGTTCCATTATCCACTCGATCTGATTTTCCAGCGATGTAGTGGTACCCGGCGCGGTGAAAGGAAATGACACGTGCATACCCGTGGTCACGTTTACCAGGTTCGCCGAGGCTTCGGTCGTGGAATCCATGCAAATCAAGCCAATCATGGTGTCGCCGAAGTTGACGGGGAAGTTATTGATCGTCGTCCAGCCGTTTGGGAACCATTCATAGACGGCATAGCAGCTCCTGCTGACCTTACCGTGCCCATCCGACGTTACGTACTGAATCGTCCCCATCTGGGTGACGTCGCTGTTTCCATCGATACCGATCCAGGCGAACGAGTAGAATTCGCCCTGGCCGGTGTTTGTTGGAGGAGGCTGGACATCCGGGACGTTCCACTGACCCAGCACCCAGGTGAACGCCTGACCGGAGGCGGCGTGCACGACGCCGCCTGACCAGAACGGGAGGTCGATGGGCGCAACAGCCGCCCGCAAAGGGCCCCGGGACTTTACGCCGGGCAGAAGCTCCGCAAGGGGCTGAAACCTGGGCGTGATGTAGGTGAGCTTGAGCGAGAAAACCTTGTCCCAGAGCGCCGCCAGTTGCGGGCGGGCGGACGGATCGGGTCGCTGCGGCAGGCCGTAGCGCCGCAATTCCCGTGGCGATGCCGTGCGCGGGTCGAATCCGGCTGGCGGCAAAGAATGAGTCCTGGCGCGACCGGCAACGGTCCCCGGCGAAACATTTCCTGTAGCCATATCGATGAGCTCCGAGCGGTGTATTCAGGCGAGCTTAGGAGAGAGCTGCTTTGTCTTGGTCCTGCGTGGTGTTGCACTCGGGAACACAGATACCCAAGGCTGCCGGAAGCATAACCTGAAAAACCCGGATTCCTCAATTATTTTTTTAGTGCTTCATTGCTTTACCTGTCATGCGGTAGCGAGGGTGCTAAGAACCATGTCTGAAGATCTGATCAAGCTGTTCTCGAAACGCTCCGAACGGTACCCCGGACCGGACAAGCCGACCTAGTTCACGGCGGCACCCGCGCCACACCGGACGCAGCTTCTGCCTTCGTTAGTCCCGAGTGGTCGTCAACCCGGAAGTTACTCTGTCGTAAACAGCACTTCCTGTTGCGGCATTCTTTTGTATCCAGCATCTTTCTCCGCGCATTTGCAGATAATTAGGTTCCTGGGGCGCACAATGGGTTTTGAGAGCATGAGCCAAGCAGACCTTCGACGCCCCGCTTCTCCTCCTGTCTCGGCTTCCGCAGGGTCCCAAAACCGCTACATAGGGGGGTACCCCCCCCACTTTCGCCCTAACCCCATGAACACACACAGGTTACATCGGTAAATCTCATTTTTAGGCCCAAAACAAGGGACTTACGCGCAGTAGCGCATCTCAAAAGTCGTGGTGATCGTCCACCAGCGTGGCGATGGTCTGCGCCGGCAGTCCGCTCTGACCAGCCGACTCCGAGCCCGAGTTGGCCGCCTCGGTCTGGGCGCGCAGCTTGGCCACCGCCAGCCAGTTGTCCTTGTGCGGCTGATCGGCGATCCAGGGCGGCAGCGGCATGCACAGATAATCGCTCAGCGCCGCGGCGTAGCCCTCGTAGAGCGCACGCATCTCGCGCAGCCGCTCATAGGAGCTGCCGTCGCGGCAGACGCTGACGCCGCTCTGGCAGAGCAGCGCGTAGAGCTGGTCGTAACGCGCCGCGGGCAGCCGGTCGGGCGCGTCGGTGACCGGAGCTAACGAGAAGATCTGCGACAGGTCCACCAGCGCATGGCGCGCCATGGCAAAGGTCAGTTGCGCCTGTCTCGCCTCGTGGCCGCGCACCCCGGCGATCAGCAGCGCCGACGTGTCGAGCACCGCGGTCAGGGCGCTGATCCAGCTCTGGTTGGTGTGCTGGGAGCGGAAGTAGCACAGCAGGGGATAGGAGATGTGGCTCTCCAGCAGCTCCGCCGACCAACGCTCCCACTCGACCAGCAGGAGCGCCAGTGCGTGTTCTCCGCCTTCATAGGAGTGGCGGCGCAGCAACTCCGCCGCGGTCGGCGGCGACCCGGCCCGCGCATCCAGAAGTGAAATGCTTACCTCGCGCCGCGAGAACGCGCTGTAGAGCACGGGGAAATAGCCCATCACCACGGCCAGAAGGCCGAGGCCCGTGCCCGACTCCAGAATGACCACCCCGCGCACCCATCCGGTGTGCGGCGTCACGTCGCCAAGTCCCAGCGTGAACAGCGTGGTCCCGCTCACGTAGAAGTCCGAGAGCAGGCCGGCCTGCCGCGCGCCGTCGTTGAAGGGGCTGCCCAGCGCATAGTAGATGAGCGCGAAGCCGGCCACCATGGCCGCCGCCCACACCGCCAGCAGAAAGATGAGCGACATGGGCCCGTAGTAGCTGAAGACCGCCTCGCGCCTGCGCGTCTTGCACAGCCGCTGGGTGAAAAACACCCATGGCTTCCAGGTGACGATGTAGAAGATGCGAGTCAGCCGGAAACGCCCCGTCGCGCGGCGCGGCAGAATGATGGTCTGGAAGGCGTCGAGCAGCACGGCAAACAGGCACAGCACGCCGGCAATCAAAGTCAAGATTCGCATCGACCCCCTCCGCTGCTGCGCGCGTCAGGGCATGGCGCGCTCGGCTTTCATCCACTCTATTCCAGCCGAGATGGGCTCTCCAAGCAATGGTTGAAGCAGCCCGCCGCCGCGCATGCGGATTTGCGCTCGACCGCCCGAGACTGCAATCATCCTTGCGATGTTCTTCGGGGGGAACTCCCGCCATGCAGAGAATCGGACTTATCCTTTTAGGTGCAGCCTTGACCATGACCGCAAACCTCGCCGCACAATCCTCCGGCTGGCCGCCGGATCCCGGCCACGTCACGCTGCCGCTGTGGCCCGGCGCGGCGCCCGGCGCGCCCGCCAACCCGCCCGCTGAAGCCGACATGACCACCGCCAAAGACAACCTCATCGCCGGCCGTCCGCTGGTGCGACTGGGCAACGTGTCGGCGCCCACGCTTACTCTCTACCCAGCGAAGGCGGGCAGCAACGGTCCGGCCCCGGCGGTGGTGGTCTTTCCCGGCGGCGGTTACAGCATCCTGGCCATCGATCTCGAAGGCACCGAAGTCTGCGACTGGCTCAACTCCGCCGGCGTCACCTGCGTGCTGCTCAAGTACCGCGTACCCAACACGGGGCCCTGGCCCAAGTCGCCGGCGGCTTTGCAGGATGCGCAGCGCGCCATGGGCCTGGTCCGCGAGCATGCCAAGGAATGGGGCATCGATCCCAGCCGCGTTGGCGTGCTTGGATTCTCCGCCGGCGGGCACCTGGCCGCGGCCCTCAGCACCCATTACGATCAGCGTCTCTACCTCCACGTCGACGCAGCCGACCAGCTCAGTTGCCGTCCTGACTTTGCCGTCGTCGTCTATCCCGGCTACCTGGCCCTGGCGGACAAGAACTTCGCGCCCAACCCCGAGATCAACCCCACTGCCGACACGCCGCCCACCTTCATCGTGCAGGCGGAGGACGATCCGGTCCACGTGGAGAACGCGACGGTCTACTTCGAGCAACTGAAGAACGCCAAGGCGCCCGCCGAGCTGCACATCTACGCCCAGGGCGGCCACGGCTACGGCCTGCGCCGCACCGCGCTTCCCGTCACCACCTGGCCCGCGAGCGTGGAGACCTGGCTGCACACGATCAACGTGCTTCCGGCCCACGCGGAATAGGCCGCGGCTACAATCATTCTCATGCGCCTCGCCGTTCTCACCCTCTCCGACCGCTGCTCTCAGGGGCTGCTGGAAGACACAGCCGGGCCCGCTGTCGCCGCGCGGCTCGGGGCCGAGTGGCCCGGCGCGGAGATCGTCGCCAACCTGCTCCCCGACGACGAAGACGCCATTGCGCACCTGCTGGAAAAGCTCAGCCGCGAAGGCGCGGCGCTGATCCTGACCGTGGGCGGCACCGGCCTCGGCCCCCGCGACCGCACCCCGGAGGCCACCCGCCGCGTCCTCGATCGCGAAGCGCCCGGACTGGCCGAGGCCATGCGTTTCCACGGCGCCGAGCACAACCCCTACGCCTGGCTTTCGCGGGCCGTCGCCGGACTCAAGGGCTCAACGCTGATCGTGAACCTGCCGGGGAGCCGGCGGGGCGCGGAAGAGTGCCTGGCCTCGATCCTCCCCCTCCTGCGCCACGCACTTGAAATCGCGGCAGGGGGTCAGACGCACCCGTAAATCGCATTACTCGCCGCAATCTTGCACAGGCCGTCGCCCCGACGCGGGAAACGCTTTCCACAAAAACGGCTCCCGCCCATTTCCGCGAGGAGGCGGGGAGCCCGGCCAGGCTGTCCAGAGTCTCTTGTAAACCATCTCTTTTTGGGTGCTTGCGGAGGATCTTTTGACGCGGCTGTTGGTTGAGAAACACCGGGTAAGCGTACAATCCATTTATCCGTGAGCGTACCCAGAAGCAACCCGCCCAACCGTCGGCCGGGAGCCGTGAGCATCCGCGATGTCGCCAGCCGCGCCGGCGTCTCCATCGCCACCGTCTCGCGCGCCGTGAACCGCATTCCCACGGTCGACCCGGAACTGGCCGCGCGCGTATGGCGCGCCATCGAAGAGGTTGGCTACCTGCCCAACACCCAGGCGCGCGCCCTGGTCTCCGGCCGCAGCCACATGCTGGGCCTCATCGTCTCCGAGATCACCAACCCCTTCTTCCCGGAACTGGTGCAGGAGTTTGAAAACCTGGCCGTCGCCCAAGGCTACGAGGTTCTCATCGGTTCAACCAACTACTCGCCAGAGCGCACTGCGTCACTGATCCGCCGCATGCTGCAGCGCAATGTGGATGGGGTGGCGGTGATGACCTTCGGCATTGAAGAGGACCTGGTGCAGAAGCTGGTGGAGCGCGAGTTTCCG
Organism: Occallatibacter sp.; assembly: GCA_031296215.1. Classification (GTDB taxonomy): domain Bacteria; phylum Acidobacteriota; class Terriglobia; order Terriglobales; family Acidobacteriaceae; genus Telmatobacter. The sequence continues at coordinate 19,946 of JARLGE010000122.1, read as the reverse complement.
CTGGTGTTTGTCGACGCCGGACCGGACCTGCCCAACATTCGGGTGGTCAAGGTCAACTACGGCGAGGGCATACGCCAGGGTGTACAGCACCTGGCCGCGCTGGGCCATAGGAGCATCGCTTTTATATCGGGCCCGCTGCGCCTGCGCTCGGCCGTGGCGCGGCGCGACGCCTTCCTCAAGTCCATGGCCGAGCTGGGCCTGACCGCTCCCGCCGAGCACATCGTCGAGGGCGACCACACCATGGAAGGCGGCATGGCTGCCATGGAGCGGCTGATCGCGCTCGCCGAGCTCCCCACGGCCGTGCTCTGCTCCAACGACATGACCGCCATCGGCGTCCTGCACGCGCTCTACAAAACCACCCACACGGTGCCGCAAGATATCTCCGTCGTCGGCTTCGACGACATTCACCTGGCGCAATTCATGCTGCCGCCGCTCACGACAGTCCAAATGTCCTGCAAGGACCTGGCGGAGGCCGCCGTCGAGGCACTTCGCGCCGGCATCGAGCGGGAACATCCCCGCGCTGCTAAGAAGGAGTGGCACATCTCCACCCGCCTGGTGGTGCGCCAGTCCACCGCATTTCCGCGCGGAACCCTCCCCGCCCTGGTGGAGCGCGCGGCCAGCAACGGCCCCGGCAAGCGCTCATATTAAACGGCCGCGCTCCCCGAGCAAATCTCGTCCGCTCCCGCCTTCGTGCTATACACCACCCCCGCGCCGCGTGGTACCGTGTCGGCAGGAGAATTACATGAGCCTCATCGATTTCCTCGGCAAGCAATTCATCGACGTCATCGAGTGGAATGAACCCGAAGACGGCGTTCTCGCCTACCGCTACCCCATGCGCGATCTGGAGATCCAGAACGGCGGGCAGCTCACCGTCAGCGAGTCGCAACTGGCCGCCTTCGTCAACGAAGGCAAGATCGCCGATATCTTCGGCCCCGGCCTGCATACACTGGCGACGCGCAACCTGCCCGTCCTCACCGACCTGATGAACTGGGACAAGGACTTCGAGTCGCCCTTCAAGTCCGAGGTCTACTTCTTCTCGACGCGCTTACAGATCGACCAGAAGTGGGGCACGGCCACGCCCATCACCATCCGAGACAAGGAGTTCGGCGCCGTGCGGCTGCGCTGCTTCGGCATCTACTCGTACCGGATCGCCGATCCAAAGGTCTTCTTCAAGCAGGTTAGCGGCACCCGCGAAGCTTACTTCGCCGCCGACCTCGAAGGCCAACTTCGCGACACCATCCTGGCCGAGATCACGCAAACCTTTGCCTCCAGCGGCATCGCCTTCCTCGACCTCACCGCCAATCAGGCGGTGCTCGCCCAGAAGATCGCCGAGCAGGTCAAGCCGGCCTTCGCCGCGCTGGGGCTTGCGCTCAACCAGTTCGTTGTTGAGAATATCTCCCTGCCCGAGGAACTCGCCAAGGTTCTGGACCAGCGCATCGGCATGAACATGGTGGGTGACGTCGGCCGTTACACGCAGTACGCCGCCGCCGAGTCGCTCGACCTGGCCGCCGCCAACACCGGCGGAGGCGCGGGGGTGGGCATGGGCCTGGGCGCCGGCGCGGCCGTGGCGCAGGTGCTGGCCGCCTCACTCAAGGCGCAGGCTGCCCCTTCAGTCGGCGCCCCTGCCGCGGCTAGCGCTGCCGCCGCTGCCGTTGCCGCCAAGTTCTGCGTTGATTGCGGAAAGCCCATCGCTGCTAGCGCCAAATTCTGCTCGGAGTGCGGAAAGCCGCAATGAACTGTCCCGCCTGCGGCGCAGAGATCATGCCCAAGCCGGATACCGAGGGCTATCGATGCGACTACTGCCACCAAGTCTTCTATCCCGGTGAGGAGGACGACGGCGTCGAGGTTCTGGGCGACCAACCTGACCCGGCCACGTCCAGGGCCTGCCCCGTCTGCAACCAGCCTCTGGTCCAGGCAACAGTCGCCAAGACCCCGCTCCTCTTCTGCACCCAGTGCCACGGCCTGCTGATGCGGATGGGGGAGCTGCTGGATCTGATCGACGCGCTGCGGACCGCCGTGGACAAGCCCGCCGTCCAGACCGCTCCCGAGCGCGGCGACCTGAAACGCACCGTCCAGTGCCCGCAATGCCGCCGCCGCATGGACACCCATTTCTACGCGGGCCCCGGCAACGTCATCGTCGACTCTTGCGGGGACTGCTTCCTCATCTGGCTCGACCGCGGCGAATTGACCCGCATCGCCCACGCCCCCGACGAAGTCGGCCCCGAAGACCACGATTGGTAGTAAATATGAATGTGTTCGAGCAGCATAATAAAATAACTTACAAAAACAGCTTGCAATAATTGAATATATTTACTAATATCGTTTTCGTGCTTGAGAAACGAGAACGGCATCCCATGGATCCAAACCCCAAACCCGCCTCCGACTGGCAAGAACTTCTACGCATCGCGCAAGGCGGCTCGCTGATCGTCGAGCGCGTCCGCATCCCCGAGAAGCAGATCGCCGTCGAAGGCGCGTTCACCCTTCCCGAGCTGGCGCGACTTAGCCTGGAGGACCAGGTCTTCATCGTCGCCTTTCTCCGATCCCACGGTTCCATCAAGGAGATGGAGCAGACCTTCGGCGTCAGCTATCCGACCATCAAGGCCCGCCTGAGCCGCATCTCCGGCCTGCTGCACTTCATTGAAACCGATCCCTCGCCCACCCGCGCGGAGATCCTTGCCCGGCTCGGCAGCGGCGAGATCAACGCCGAGGAGGCCATCCGGGCACTGGAGGCCTGCAAATGATTCCCAACTTCGCCGTCATCGGCATTCAAACGCCACACTGGCACACGCCGCGGCTGTGGCTGCCGCTTTTCCTGTTGTGGATTCCGGTCATTCTGCTCTCGCCGCTCATCTTTCTGGTGCTGGTGGGGTTCGCCATTACCACGCGCACCACCATCTGGCGGCTGATCGCCATGGCCTGGGGCCTTCTCGGCGGCCTACCCGGCACCCACGTCCACGTTCGCGCCGACGGCAACCAGGTCCTGGTCCGCATCCTGTAGAGGCTGTCAAGAGTTTCAAATTCTGGAGGAATGCCATGAACGAGAATCGCCGTCAGATTCTGGAGATGCTGGCCGCCGGCAAAATCACCGCCGACGAGGCCGAGCGCCTGATCGCCGCCCTGGAACCGGGGCCCGCCACAAGCGTCGGACAACAAACCGGGTCCGCCGCGAGCTCCAGCGCAACCGGCGCCACCCCCAAGACGCGCGCCAAGTACCTGCGCGTGCTGGTCGATGCCGACGAGTCCATGACCGGCATGAAGGGGCCCACGTCGGTGAATGTGCGCGTGCCCATGCAACTGCTGCGCGCAGGTGTGCGGCTGGCCAGCCTGATTCCCGCCCAGGCTCACGACCAGCTCGACGACGCGCTCAAGGGGCACGGCGTCCCGCTGACCCTTTCGCAGATCAAGCCCGAGAATCTGGAGGAGCTGATCGACCACCTCGAGGACCTGACTGTGGATGTGAATGGCAGCGAGGGCAACACGACCAAGGTGCGGGTTTTCTGCGAGTAGCAAGGCCGCGCTGACCAACCCGCGCGCAAGACACGGTCAGCAAATTCAATCCGTAGAACTCGCGCTTCACAACCAAGGGACCTGAGGGCCAACACCCTTGCGATTTCCCACCGCCCCACTGCGTCTTGAAATCACCCTAATCGACCCAAGGAGGAACAAATGACCACCCTCGCCCTGCCCAAATCCCACCCCGACCGCCCCATCGAAGGCCTTGCCGCCAAATGGTATGCATCCAACACTGCCGATTTCATGAACGAGTTCACCGCTCTCGCCCAGCGCATCTCCGCGCAGCTCACCCCGGAGAGATCTGTCCTTGAAGTCGCGCCCGGTCCCGGCTACTTCTGCGTCGAACTCGGGAAACTCGGTCTCTACAAGATCACCGGTCTCGACCTCAGCCGTGCCATGGTCAAAATCGCCGCCCAAAAGGCCGCCGAAGCCGGCGTCGAGGCTCAATTCACCCAGGGATCGGCCTCAAATATGCCGTTCCCATCGAATACCTTCGACTTTCTGCTTTGCCGTGCCGCCTTCAAGAACTTCGCCCACCCCGTTGTCGCACTTCGGGAGATGTGCCGAGTACTCAGGCCCGGCGGGCGCGGGCTAATCATCGACCTGAAGCGCAACGCCGACCCAACGGCGGTCTCCCGTTACGTCGACAACATGGGTCTGAAGCGGCTCAATCGCATCATGACGCGGATGGTCTTCAAGCACTCGCTCATCAAGAACGCCTACACCCGCGAGGAGTTTGAGCGCATGATCGCTCCGGCCAAATTCAGCCGCGTGGAGATCGGGGAAGAGGAGATCGGCTTCGAGATCTGGTTGACGAAGTGAGATCTGAGTGGCGAACCGGCCTAACCCTTGCGCTGCGGCTTGTGCACCGGCACCACCTGCACCGTCACGTCGCGGATTTCGGCGAGGAAGCGGTTGAGCACCGAGCCGCGCATCAGAATATCCCAGCGCGAGCGGACCGGCTGGCCGAAGACCACGTGCGAGATGCTCTCCTGCTGGGCAAAGCGGATCAGCGCATCGGAGACGTTGCGGTCGACCAGCGAAACCACTTGCGCGCCGAGGTCGCGGGCCATGCGCTGGTACTCCTCCAAGCGGTGATAGCCGTCCGGATCGCCGTGCCCCTTGTCGTCAGGCTTGGTCACGTGCACCGCATACCAGTTGGTGGCCAGGCGTCCGGCGATGCGCGCACCCACGCGGATCAGCCGCTCGGTCCCGGGCCGGGTGCTCAGGCAGACCATCACTTTCTCGGGGATGGGCGCCTGTTCCAGACCCTGGATGCGGCGGTACTCGGCGGCGCGGTTGCCCACCTGCTCGGCGGTGGTGCGCAGGCTCAGCTCGCGCAGCATGTTCAGGTTGCCCTTGCGGAAGAAGTTGGCCAGCGATTGCTCCACCTTTTCCGGCGCGTAGATCTTGCCGGCGCGCAGGCGGGTGCGCAGCTCGTCCACGGTCACGTCCACGTTGACCACTTCGTCGGCGCGCTTGAGGAAGCTGTCGGGAACGGTCTCGCGGATGACGGTGTTGGCGGAGCGGTTGACGGCGTCGTTCAGCGTTTCCAGATGCTGGATGTTGACCGCGGTCATCACGTTGATGCCGGCGTCCAGCAGCTCGAGCACATCCTCGTAGCGCTTGCGGTTCTTGCTGCCCGGCACGTTGGTGTGGGCCAGCTCGTCCACAATCACGGTGTTGGGATGGCGCGCCAGGATGGCGTCCACGTCCATCTCTTTCAGGTTGACGCCACGGTAGGGAATGACCTTCTGGGGAACGATCTCGAGGTCGCGGATGCGTTCCTCGGTCTCCTTGCGGCCGTGCGATTCCACCAGGCCGATGACCACGTCCACGCCCTCCTGGTGCATCATCCGGTGGGCGTCGTTGAGCATGTCGTAGGTCTTGCCCACGCCCGGCGCGGCGCCGATGTAAATGCGCAGCCTTGCGGGCTCCTGCTGTTTTTCCAGGATGATCTCGGCCATAGGTCAGCCCACCTCGATGGGATGGCGGGTCGTGTCCACCACCGCTACGGGTAGAGTAAAGCGGAAGGTGGTTCCATTGCCCAGCCGGCTTTCGACAGCGATCTGCCCGCTCAACTGCTCCACCAGCCTGCGCACCAGCGCCAGGCCCAGTCCGGAGCCGGCGTCCGACATGGGATTGAAGCGGTCGAAGATGGTGCTCAGCCGCTCCGCCTCGATGCCCCTGCCGGTATCGCGCACGGTGAACTGGACCGAGTCTTTGACTTCCTCGGCGGCCAGCAGGACCTCGCCCTCCTCCGGCGTATAGCGCAGGGCATTGGCCAGCAGGTTGTCCAGAATGGTGCGCAGCGCGCGGCGGTCGGCCAGCACGGTGGCGAGATCGGCGTAGGCGCGCACCTCCACGCGAATACCCTTGCGCGCGGCATCGTCGACATAGCGGTCGCGGGCGTTGGTCAAAGCCTGCAAAGGGCGAACCCGCTCCAAATTTAGCTCGCGCTTGCCGGTGTCCAGTTCCGCCACTTCGATCAGGTCGCCCATCAGCTCGTCCAATTTTTCCGACTCCTCGCCGGCCGCGGCCACCAGTTCGGCCTGCAGCGGATCGAGCTCCCCACCAAAGCCATGACCCAGCGCATAGAGGCCGCGGCGCAGTTGCAGCAGCGGGTCGCGCAGCTTGCGGCTGGCCACGTTGAGAAACCGCGTCTTGAAGCGGTCGATGTCCTGCAGGCTGGTCACGTCTTCGAGAGTGGTGACCGTGCCCAGCAGCCGTCCCTCGGAGTCGCGCATGGGCGTGGTGCGCAGCCGGTAGCTTCGCTCCTGCTTGCCGATGCGCATGGGCAGCATCGACGCCTCGTCCTCGGTGGCCACTGCCTTCTGCATGGAGACAGCGTCGCGAATGGCGCTTAAGATTTTGTCGCCACCCGGCGTGTTGGTCAGAGCCATGCGATCCGTGGCCGCCTCGCCCATCAGCTCTGCCGCGGCCTGGTTCACCTTGAGGATGTGCCCCTTGCCGTCGGTCACGATGATGGGCTCGAAGATTGATTGCAGCACGGCGTCGGAGAGTTGAAATTCCATTTGCCTCCGCCCGGCATCGGACTCGTGCAAATCGCGCAGCCGCACGGCCAGCCGGTTCAGCTCCGCGGCGATCACGCCGAAGTCGTCACGGCTCTTCCAGCCGGTGCGATGCTCCAGGTTGCCCTGCGCGATCTTGTGCGCATCGCGGGCCAAGCCGCGGATGGGCTGGAGCACCCAAAAAATGGTCACGCCCGCAATCAGAATGGCCGCCGCCACAAAGCCCCAGGCCAACCCCAGCTGCCCCGCCGCCGCGAGCGCGCGGTGGGTTGCGGCCAGCAGGCCCACGGTGAGGCCGGCCAGCAGAACACACCCGAGAATCAGTCGCTGGGTCAGGTTGAGCAAGGGTCCGGCCTCCGCGCCGGATCGGGACGATGTGCTGAATCTTTGCAGTGTAGCCGCGTCGGCGGCTGAAAGGAAAGGCCGGACCAATCCAGCGCCTGTCTTTCGCCAGCGCATCGCCGCTCAGCGGCGATATACCCATTGTCGCGGAAACGGCTGGACGGCGCAAAGGGCTGGTTTCAGATGGTGAGTCCGCGGGAGCCGGGGCGGCGGCGTCATGCGTGGGTCCCGATTGCGGCGCAAAGGCTCGACCGCCTGCATCGCCAGGGTTTCAGGCAACCGGCCGGCGGCCGGAGGCGTCCCATACCACCGCGTCGATGAAAAACTGCACCAGCCGCTGCTGGATGAGCCCGTGGCCTTCGGCCATTTCGTTGGATGCCGCCTGATCGTTGCGCTCATGGCGCTCGATCCATCCGAGCAGGCAGCGCTCGCGATTGTCCTCGCCCAGCAGCGCTCGACGAATCTCGTCGCGCAGCGGCAGCTCCGGCGCCAGCTTCTCCATGGGTTGGCGCATCATGGCCGGAAGCAGGCTCATCATGCCCAGCAGGTACTGCTCGTCGGGGTCCAGCCCGCCCAGTCTTGCGCCCAGCTCGCAGAAGCGAGCCCGCACCAGCGCCATGTGCAGAATCTCCGGCGGCTGTTCGGCGTTGAACTCGCTCAGGATGGCCAGCGTGGCGATGCGCTTGAAGGTGATTTCGCCCACTACGATGATGGCCGCTTCGATCGACCGCACCTCCCGGCGTAGCGCGTAGAAGGGGGAGTTCACCAGCCGCAGCAGCCGGTAGGTCAAGGACGCATCCCGCAGCACCATTGGGCCGATCTTCTTCAGGTCCAGCGGGTCCTTGTGCAACTGGCGCAGAATGTCCAGGTGAAAAAGCCGGCTGGCCGGCACCTTCGCGTTCTGGATCAACTCCGGGTGGCAGAAATAGTAGCCCTCGAAGAGCGTGAAGCCCAGCGCGCAGGCCTGGCGGTAGTCCTGCTGCGTCTCCACCTTCTCCGCCTCCATTACGATCGAGGCGCCGTGCAACTGCTTGCGCAGCCGCTGGCATCCGTCGGTATCGAGGAAGGCCAGATCGGCCTTCACGAATTCCACCAGATCGAAGAGCGGATGCGGCATCAGGTCCCACGAGAACCCGGCCAGCGTCAGACGGAAGCCGGACTGTTTCAGCTTGCGACAGGCGTCCACCAGCGGAGCTGTCGGCGGCAGGCTGGCCGGAACCTCCAGCACCGTCATGGCCGGCGTCAGCACGGAAACCCAGTTCTCGATCAGCAACTCTGCGCTGCAGGTGATAAAGGCCGTCATGCCGTTCGTGAACCGGTCAATCCCGAACAGCACCGCATCGTCCAGCACGGTGCGCGCCGCCTGCAGGCTGCCTCCGCGGAGGGGGGCGTTCGAGCCCAGATCGAAGCTCAGCTCGTAGCCTTGCACGCGATGGTTCTCGTCCATGACGGGCTGGCGGGCAATGGAGCGGACCTCGCCCCCAGCCATCGGACGCGCGCCCTCATGGCCTGTTGGCTGATCGGCGATGGTGGTGGGATCGGACATTACTTTTGTTTATCGGCGCTCCTGGGGCGAACTTGATCCGCGCCCAGGGGGACTGAGGACCCGGGCGCTGCGCTACGGAATCCGGCACACCGTCAGCGTGTCATTGTGCCAGCGGCAACTGAGCCCCGGCGGCTGCGGCCACGAGACCAGCACCCAGTCCACGCCGAACTGCTGCTTCAGCCGCTCGAAGTCGGCAAGCTCAAAGTGCGCCCAGCCGGCCTGGGCCATCTCCTGCTCATGCCACACCGGCCCCAGGCTGGGCACCTGCATCACCACCGCCGTGTCCTTGATGCCGTCGGCCAGTTGGCTGCGCTCGGCAATGGCGCGGAAGTTGTGAAAGCCCTCGCCTGGCGCTGCCAGGTAGCGCGGGTCGAGGGCAAAGTAGGCGTCGGTGGGCGTATTCTGGCGCACCCAGTCGAAGGCCTGGATCCAGGGGTTGGCGCTGGCCATGCCGGGCAGCTCGATGTGCGCGCCCCCGTCGATGAACTCCCGCTGCACCAGGAACATGCTGCCGTTAAAAACCAGCAGGAAGACCGCCCAGCGCCAGACGTGCATCTTGAGCGCGAAGCGCCCCAGCAGCCCGCCCGCCGCCAGCGCCATGAACAGGTACACCAGGTGGAGATAGCGCATGGGCTGGAGCGGGCTGAGCCGGACCAGTGCATCCGGGGCAAGAATCGCCATGGCGATTGCCTGGTAGAAGACGCTGTAAGCAAGCACGGCCAGGGCAAAGCGGGCCAGCCGGTCTTCGCCTCGTTTTTGGGCCACCCGCCACAGCAGCCAGAACAGGACCAGCGGCCCCAGCGCGCCCAGCCACTCGTACCAGGTCCAGCGGTAGAGCGAGTAGTAGTTGCGCGAAGCCAGGGCCTCGTGCCAACTGGCGCTGGCCGGCGCGAAGACCCAGGCCAACGGCGCGGCCACGGCCAGGGAGCTCTCCGCGGCGCGCACCAGGAAGGGAACCGGCTCCATCAAAGCCATGGCCAGGAAGGCGCAGAAGCTCATGCCCAGCACGGCCATGATGGGATGCAGCAGGAGCGCCACAGCCAGCAGGGGCAGCGACTGCCAGCGCCCGTCTTCCCAACTTTTGCCTTCGAGAATGCGCGCAATGGCCATGAGAATCAGCGCCGTGGCCAGGTTCCTCGGATGCAGATGCTGGTCGGCCAGGTTCAACGCCGTGCCTGCCACGGGCAGTGTCAGCATGGCCGTGACCATGGCCACCGCAGCCCACTGCGCCCGCGCTTGCTCGAACAGCTGCGCCGCGATCCGGTGCGAAGCCCAGAGGATAAGAAACAGCGCAACCAGCTGCCACAGCAGCTCCGAGCAGGCCAGTGGAATGCCCGTCCAGCGAACAAAGTGAGCCATCCAGTCGTCGAAGACCGTGGCCTGAGTTTGCAGCCGGAAGAAGTCGGAATTATGTGGAAAAAGAGCGGGATTGAGGTCGGCCTTCACGGCGGTCAGATAGATGCCGTCGTCCTCAAAGCCGGGATGATATCCCATCACCAGGAAGCCAAGCACTGTGAACAGCAAGACCAGCAGCGTTGCTTCAATTCGATTCTTATGCCGCAAATAGAAATTCCTCGCCCTTCAGGGGTTTGCCGTTCCCGGAGGAACTCCAGAGACCATGATACTTTCCCTGCCCGCACCCAGCTGCTTCGCGTAGACTTCAGAGCCTACATCGCCGGCAGCAGCATGCGCAGGAGCAGAAATCCGCCCACGCCCGCAAAGAACACCAGTGCCATGCGTATGCCCGGTTCGCGGTTGACTTCGGGCACCAAATCCGTGGCCGCCACATAGAGCGCCACGCCCGCGGAGATGGGCAACCCATAGGGCAGCAATCGCGGCGCCAGCTCGATCACCAGCACGCCGGCCAAGGTTGCCGCCGCCAACGCTATCGCAGAGTACAACGCCGCGGCCCGGCTGCGTCCGCTGGCCAGCATCACCGAGGCCATGGTGAACCCCTCCGGGGCCTTGTGCAACAGGATGGCAAGAAAGATGAGCACGCCCAGCGAGGCGGAAACCACGAATCCCGAGCCGATGGCCACGCCGTCAAAGAGCGCATGCACGCTGAGCCCCGCCATCACCGAGTTGCTGGTGTGCCGCGAGACAAACTCGCCCTGGTGCGTCTCTTCGCCGAAGTGAAAATGCGCGTTGATGGTGTGCTCCAGCAGGTGCACGATGCAGTAGCCGGCCATGATGAGAATCGGCCCCAGCTTCGGACTCAACTTCAGGCTCTCGGGGGCCATTTCGATGACCGCGGTGGCCATGAGAAAGCCCGCGCCCAGGGCCACGAAGTAGCGCAAGTAGCGATCGACGCCGCGCGCCCGGACCAGGACGAGGCCGCCGGCCACATCGGCCAGTGCGGCAATCGTGCCGAGAAATAGCGAGAGCTTCAGCATCGCGCCCTAACCGCTGTGCCGGATGTGCATCACGTCGCCATCCTTGACCACATACTCCTTGCCTTCCAGCCGCAGCGTTCCCTTGGCGCGGGCCGCGGCCTCAGAGCCCGCTTCGAGCAGCGCATCCCAGCGGATGGTCTCGGCACGGATGAAGTGGTGCTCGAGATCCGAGTGAATGGCCCCCGCGCCCTGCGGCGCCTTCGACCCCAGCGGAATGGTCCACGCGCGGCACTCGTCCTCGCCGGCGGTGAAGAAACTGATGAGGCCAAGCAGCTCGTAGCTCTTGCGGATCAGCCGCACCAGGCCGCTTTCGTGCAGCCCATAGCTCGACAGGAACTCGGCTGCCTCTTCGTCGTCCATCTCCGCCAGCTCCGCTTCCACCCTGCCGCAGATGGCGGTAGCGCCGGCGTTGGGGCGCGCCGCAACTTCGTCCAGCTTGAAGCGGCTCACGGCCGCATTCAGGTCGTCGCCCAGCGTGGTGCTCTCGCCGATGTTGACCGCGTAGAGAATGGGTTTCTGGGAGAGGAACATGAAGCCCTTGATCAGCTTCTTCTCCTCGTTGGTCATCTCCAGCTCGCGCAGCGGCTGCTCTTTCTCCAGCGCCTCCTTGGAGCGCAGCAGCAGCGCCTGTTCGCGCTCCAAATCGAGTGTCCGGCCCTTCTTCAGGTCCTTTTCCAGCCGTTCCAGACGCTTTTCCACCTGGGTCAGGTCGCTGATCATCAGGTCGAATTCAACGCTCCTGATGTCGCGCAGCGGATCGATGGGGCCGACGTGCGCAATCGACTCCTCCTCGAAGGCGCGCAGCACGTGAATGAGCGCGTCCACGTTGCGCAAGCTGGTGAGGAACGCGGTCTCCTTCAGAGCCTCCTGGCCGATGGCCGCCACGTCTACATACTCGACGGTCGCGTAGGTGGTCTTCTTGGGCGAGTAGAGGGCCGACAGTTTGTCCAGCCGCTCGTCGGGCACGCGCGCCACCCCGATGTGGGCCTCGCGCGAGTGGCCGCGATCTTCCAGCTTGGCCTTGGTCAGAATCTTGAATAGCGATGTCTTGCCCACCTGCGGCAGGCCGATAATGCCGGTTCTCATATGCATTCCCTTGCGGCCACTCACACCCAAAATGCGCGCTTGAGGGCCTCTTCGATGATACAAGAGCAGGGAACAGGGAACAGGGATCAGGGATCAGGGAAAAGCTTTATGCGCCGAATACTGCTTCGTGCCCCAGCCTTGGCGCAGTTTTATCGCGGCAAGTGTGGGAAACCACGAATCCAATCCTGTCGGTTTTGAAAGGAGGAACGAAGGAGGAACTGACCCCTGATCCCTGACCCCTACGGCTTCACCGTCTCCGCGCGCGCCACGAGCACCACGGTCGCCAGGCCCATCAGCAGAATGGCCAACTCCACATTCTCGCTGCGGTTGTGCAGCTTGTTGAAGTCGATGGTGAGCGGGTTGGTGGTGGCCAGGGTGTCGATGGCGCCGCCGGCGGCCATGCGGTCGCGCTCCATGGCAGGAATGATGCCGAACTGCGAATATACCGTGCAGCAGATCATCAAAATCAACAGCGCCATGGGCGCCAGCACGCTGCGGGGCTTGTAGATGCCCCAGGCGGGAAAAAGCGCCAGCAGAGCCAGCACCACCATGCCCGACACCAGGCCCATGCCGTGCAGGACGCGCAGCAGATGGCCCACGATGGTGCCCGCGGCGTGGGTATCGACGTTCGGCGTGCTGAAGGCGGTGGCGGCGACCACGGGGAAGAAGATCTCCGCGCCCAGCCAGACGATGAGCGCGAGATAGAGCAGCGTGCGGAGCAAGGTCTTCATAGAGTCAGTTCACAGTTCGTAGTTCACAGTTCGCAGTCGCGGGCCGACTGAGGCGCGCAAAGAGTATTCAGACTCGCAAGCATGTTAACAGTTTTGTACGGCATCGGAACCGCGATCTCATTCCGGCTGACGCGATGGGCCGCTTTGGCGAACTGGGAACTACGAACTGTGCACTACGACCTGCCTCCCGCTACTTCCGGTTTAACGCGCGCTTCAGCACCGTCTCCAGCGCGGCCTTGATCTTCGCGTACTCCTCGGCCTCGATGGAGCCGTTGATCTTTTCGCTCTCCAGGGCAAACATCTCTTCCTTGAGCACGCCGAGCAGTTGTGAATTCTTCCCTGCCGGGGAACCGAAGGCCGGGTAGGTCACCGCTCCGGCGTCGGGCGCGGAGCTCGGCTCACCGGTCGGCTTGCGCAGCAGGAAGGCCGCAGCGGCTGCCAGCAGCAGCCCCAGCCCGCCGAGTATCCACCACTTGTATTTGGACAGCGGGTCGGGGGTGTTGATGGGGGTGCCGATGCCGCCGCCGGGGGTGCTGCCGGGCGCGGCCGTGCCCGCTTCCGAACCCGATGCGTCCTGAGCGCCCATGCCGGCCGGCTGCTGTCCGCCGGCCGCGCCCTGTTGCTCGCGGGGCATTGAGCCGGTGCCGGCGATGGTGAAGTCGATGGGCTTGCCGGCCGCGGCGTTCTTCAGCACAAAGGTCTGAATGTTGGGGTCTTCGGGCACGCCTTTGAATGAGTCGCCGGAGGTTGCGGTGAATGTCATGCTCTTGGGCATCAGCACGGCCAGGTTGTCGGCAGGCAGCGTCAACTGCGCGTGAAAGGCGTATTTGCCGCTCGCGTAAGGCAGGTGATAGGAGAGCTGGAAGAGCGTGTCCTTGTCGCCGTCGTCGGGCTGGATGGGGAAGTTGAACGAGTAGTGCCCCTTGGGGCCGTCGGGGTCGATCTTGATGGTGGTGGGCAGGCCGTTGGGGCGCTGTCCGCCCACGCCGTCGATCACCGCATCGGCGGGGAGCACCACCTCGAACGACTTGGCGCTCCACTGCGTGGTCGGCGGCATGCTGTTGTTGTGGACAAAGAAGCGCTCGGCCACCCTGAGCAGGCCGTTGTCGCTCTCGATCTCCAGCACGTCGGCTTCGATGGAGACGCCTTGCACTTTGGGAGCTACATCGAAAACGGTGATGTCGGCCGGCGCAGCGCCCTGCGGCGCGGCCACAAAATAAGTCGCGCCCTGGTGCGTCGCGCGGACGAGATATGGGCTGCTGCCGGGCTCGACCAGCGAGTAGCGGCCCTTCGCGTCGGTGGTGGCGTGGGCCACTTCGCCCATGCCGGCCTGGACGTCGACCAGCACCACCGGGTCGCCCGCGGCGGGCTTGCCGGTGGTCTTGTTGGTCACCGTGCCGGTGACGCTGGTGGCCTGTGCGAAAGCGGCCGCGAGGAACAGGGGTAAGGTTATTGCAAAAGTGCGGAAGACAATCTGGGATGATTTCATAGTCGTGAGAAGATCCTGCTTAAGGTTTGGTTGATTTCAAAAGAAGGACCGGAGAGCAACTGCAGATCCTTCGACTCCCTGCGTCCGCCGCGGCGGACTCCAGTCGCTCAGGATGACAGCCTGGATAAAATGTCATGCCTGCTGCAAATGCTCGATCTCGGCCAAGAGCACCGCCGCTTCGTTCTCCAACTGCGCGCGTTGCGCATCGAAGTCCTCTTCAGGATACTTGCCGGCCTTGTACTCGAAGTTCAGGTCGCGCAGGTTCTCGTAGAGCTGCTCCTTGCGCTCCAGCAGATAGTCCAGGCGGGTTTTTTCCTTCTGGCTGGCAAAGACATTCTCCGGCCAGAAGGTGTAAACAAACAGCGCCAGCGCCAGAAAAATGCCGGCCAATTCTCCCTGCAAGGTGGTCATCGCTCAAAACCCTCCGTCGCCGGTGTCGCGGCGAATCTGCTCGTGGCGTTCGCGCTCGGCCGGATCCATCGCCGCTGTATCCGCCTGAACTGTCGCCGGCGTCCTGCCTACCGACCAGCGGCGCACCAGAAGAATTGTCCCCAGCAGCGCCGCGGCGAAGACGGCGAAGGGCGCAATCCAAGCCACCAGGTCGAAGCCGTGACCGGTGGGCGCGGCCAGCACGATGGCTCCGTACTTGGCCACGAACGAGTCCAGAATCTGCTGATCGCCGAGGCCGGCTTCCAGGCCGGTGCGCAGCTCGTTCAGCTCGCTGGTGGAGTTGGGGCAGCCCACGTGGTTGCACTCGCCCAGAATCTCGGCGCAGCCGCAGGTGCACATCAGCCGGTGGTTCAGGCTGGTGAAGCGCGAGGCAGCGTCGGTTGCGCCCAGTGAGAAGCAGACGGCGATGGCCAGCGTTCCCGCCTGCACCGCTCTGCACCAAAAAGTAAAAGACCGGAGGGTCCGCATCACAGGCGGCCTCCCTTCAACGCGGGTTCGGTCGGCGCCGTTCGAGCGGGCACGCGCACCGAAGCCGTCGCCGGGCTCAGCGCGGGCACCAGCGCCACCAGCGTGCCGAAGGCCAGGACCATAAACCCGACCCAGATCCAGCTGACCAGCGGATTCAGGATGGCCTTGATGATGGGCTGGCCGGTGGAGGGGTTGGTGCCTTCATACACCACGTACAGGTCCCAGCTGGGAATCGAGTGAATGGCGACCATGGTCTGCGGCTGTCCGGTGGTCAGGTAGACGCGCTTCTCGGGGGCCATCTGGAACTGCTTCTTTCCGCCCTGATAGACATCGAGCAGCGCGTACTCCGAGTTGTAATTGAGGTTGGAGTCCTGCGTGGCGCCCACCTGCTCCAGTGTGTAGGGGCCGATGGTCAGCTTGTCGTGCAGGGCCAGCTCGCTCTCGGTGCTGCGGTTGAAGGCGGAGCCGGCCAGGCCGATGACAATGATCACCACGCCGATGTGGATGATGTAGCCGCCGTAGCGCCGGGTATTGCGCCGCGTCAGCAACCAGGTGGCGGCAACGATGTTCCTGCCGGTCTGGCGCGCAATCACGCCGGCCCCGCGCAGAAACTCGCTGAGGATCGCAGTCATTACCGCTGCCGAAACCGAGAAGGCCACCAGCGCGTAGAAGTTGCCCTGGTCCAGCGCCCCATCCTGCCAGGGCTTCACGCCTGCAACCAGGCAGACTATAACGGTGACCCAGAAGGCGATAACCGGGATCACAAAATTCCGGCGAATGCTCTTGAACGATGCCGCGCGCCAGGGCAGCAGCGGGCCCACGCCGGTGAGCAGCAGCAGGAAGATGCCGATGGGGATCGCTACGCGGTTGTACCACGGCGCGCCGACGGTGACCTTGTTGCCGACCACGTATTCGCTGAGCACCGGGAAGAGCGTTCCCCACACGATGACAAAGCAGGCGGTGAGCAGGACGAGATTGTTAAAGAGGAAGCTGGCTTCGCGGCTGACCAGCGACTCGAGGTGGTGCTCGCTCTTCAGGTGGCTGCGCTGCAGAATGTAGGTAAAGATGCACACCGCCAGCACGATGCCCATGAAGACCACAAACCAGGTGCCGATGGACGACTGCGCGAAGGCGTGGACCGAACTGACCAGGCCGGCGCGGGTGAGCAGCGTGCCCAGCAGCGTGAGCAGGAATGTCGAGAAGATGAGCCATACGTTCCAGCTCTTCATCATGCCGCGCTTCTCCTGCATCATTACGGAGTGGAGAAAGGCGGTGCCGGTGAGCCAGGGCATGAAGCTGGCGTTCTCCACCGGGTCCCAGCCCCAGTAGCCGCCCCAGCCCAGCACCGCGTAGGCCCAGTGCATGCCGAGGAAGATGCCGGCGCTCAGAAACAGCCAGGTCACCATGGTCCAGAGGCGCGTCACCTTGATCCACTTCTCGCCGGGGTAGCGCATCATCAGCGCGCCCAGGGCAAAGCAGAAAGGAACAGAGAAACCCACATAGCCCAGGTAAAGCAGCGGCGGATGGATGACCATCTCCGGATACTGCAACAGCGGATTGAGCCCGTTGCCGTCGTCGGGGATGACTCCCTGCCAAAGCGCAAAAGGCGGCGCTGCAAAGCAGAGGATGGCGAGGAAGAAGGCCTGGATGCCGGCCAGAATCGTTCCCGCGTAGGCGTAGAGCTTGACGTCGGTCTTGTGGGTCAGGCGCAGGACAAATCCATAGGTCCCCAGCAGCCACGCCCACAGCAGCAGGGAGCCTTCCTGGCCGCTCCACAACGCCGAGAACTTGTACGCGCCGGGCAGGGCGCGGTTGGAGTGCTCCATGATGTAAGTGATGGAGAAGTCGTTGGTAAAGACCGACCAGATGAGTGCAAAGGCTGCCGCCGTCACCGCCAGGAACCCGGCGATCCCGGCCCGGCGCGCCGTATCCGCCAGCCGTTCGGGCGAGACTGCCGCAGCCTGCCTGGTCGCGATCCAGCGCAGTGCCAGGCTGCCGGCCAGCAGGTTGTATGCGGCCAGCGCCAGGGCGATGAGAAGTGCAAAACTACCAAAGGCTGCCATGAATTAGAACTCCAGGATGATTCTCGCACGCAGGGGGGAGCGGGGAACTCTGCCTGCGAGTCTATTCTTCAGCCATCATAGACCGTCTGCGTGTGATCTGGCTCACACCTGGGGTGGACGCGGCAAGGGGTGGGACGGGCAGAGGCCTGCAGTGGGGGATTGGAGCGCAGGAGGAATTGCACATGTCCGCCCACAGTGGAATTCTCATCGGGTACGCCTCGCCCGGTGGCACAATAGCTGCATTGTTCCCATCGCTATGAAACCCATCCCTGTGTTTGCTCCTCGGTTCGTGAATGCCTTCCTTGCCGCGCTGGTCTGCTTCGCGGCTCCGGGGCTTGCGGCGAATCCTTCCCCCATCGTCACGGGTCCAGCGCCTGCCGGCCAGCCAGACTCCATCGAAATGGAGCAGACGCTCTATGTGCAGGCACCCGATTTCGCAGGCGGCGAGAATAGCATCGTCTTGGTCTGGCTGCCCGAACCGCTCGTCAGCACTTGCCTTGGCAGGACAATGAAGCAATGCTTCAACATCGATTACTGCATTCGCACCACCAACCCGAACAGCGCCCAGTGCAGTAGCCTCGGCATTCCCTACGCCCGCCTGCCCCACTACCCGCCCGGCATGCAGCCGCGCCGCGCCATCAGCCTCTTCCTACGCGCTCTGGGCAACACCAACGGCTTTGACCGTCTGAAGTCGTTCTACGGACGAGCGCCGAAGGACTCCCTCGAACGGCTCTCTTCGGATGCAACCATCCGCGCCAGGATCCGCTATAACAACGATCCGTCGTTTGAAGGCTTCACTTTGCTGGAAGTGCTGTCAACGCCGTAGCCTTGCGCCCGGCTAGCCAAACAAGAACTCCTTCTCCTTCAGTTCCTTGATGGAGTCGCGCAAGCGCGCGGCCTTTTCGAACTCGAACTTCTTTGCCGCCTCGCGCATCTCCGTCTCCATCCTGGCCAGGAAGGCGTCGAGCTCGGCTTGCGTGGTGAACTCCGGCAGCCCCGCCGCTTCCTCCACTTCCACATCGCCGTATTCGGCTTTCAGAATCTGCGCCAGGCCCATGTCCATGGTGTTGATGATCGACTGCGGCTTGATGCCATTCTCCTCGTTGTAGGCGCTTTGAATGGCCCGCCGCCGATCAGTTTCGTCGATGGCCCGGCGCATCGAGTCGGTCATCTTATCCGCGTAGAGAATCGCCTTGCCTTCCAGGTGCCGCGCCGCCCGGCCCATGGTCTGGATCAGCGAGCCGGCCGAGCGGAGGAAGCCTTCCTTGTCGGCGTCGAGGATGGCGACCAGCGAAACCTCGGGCAAGTCCAGCCCCTCGCGCAGCAGATTGATGCCGATCAGCACGTCGAACTCGCCCTTGCGCAACCCGGCCAGCAGCTTTACGCGCTCCAGCGTTTCAATCTCGGAGTGCATGTAGCGGCAGCGCACGCCCACCTCGGTGTAGTAGCCGGCCAGGTCCTCGGCCATGCGCTTGGTCAGCGTGGTCACTAGCACCCGCTCGCCGCGCTTGGCCCGGTCGCGGATCTCCGCCAGCAGATCGTCGATCTGCCCCTTCACCGGCCGGATCTCGACCGCGGGATCGACCAGCCCTGTGGGCCGGATGACCTGCTCGACGACGACACCCGCCGAGCGCGTCAGCTCATACGGTCCAGGCGTCGCCGATACATAAATAGTTTGATGAATTCTGTTCTCGAACTCCTCGAACTTGAGCGGCCGGTTGTCGCGCGCCGAGGGCAGCCGGAAGCCGTAGTCGACGAGATTCTGCTTGCGGCTCTGGTCGCCGTACCACATGCCGTGCACCTGCGGAATCGTTGCGTGGCTCTCGTCCACAAAGAGCAGAAAGTCGCGGGGAAAGTAGTCCAGAAGGGTAGGCGGCGGCTCGCCCGGCAGGCGGCCCGAGAAGTGCCGCGAGTAGTTCTCGATGCCGTGGCAATAGCCCATCGACTTGATCATCTCCAGATCGAAGCGGGTGCGCTGATGAATGCGCTGCGCCTCCACCATGCGCCCTTCGGACTCGAGCTGCGGCACCCACTCGTTGAGCTCTTTGATAATGGAGTCGACAGCCTCGGCCTTGCGCTCCGGCTGCACGACGTAATGGCTTTTGGGGTAGATCGGCAACCGCGAATATTTCTGCTTCACCGTCCCGAACAGCGGATCGATCTGCGACAAACTTTCAATCTCCTCGCCGAAAAGCTCAATCCTGTAGGCCGTTTCGTCGTAGGTGGGAAAGACCTCGATCACGTCGCCGCGCACGCGGAAGGTTCCGCGGCGGAAGTCCGTGTCGTTGCGCTCGTAGAGGATCTCGACCAACCGGCGCGTAATGTCCTGTCGGCTGATGCGCTGGCCTTTTTCGAGCAGCAGCAGCATTCCATAGTAAGCCTCCGGCGAGCCCAGTCCATAGATGCAGCTGACCGAGCTGACGATGATCGAGTCGCGGCGCTCGAACAGCGACCGCGTGGCCGAGAGGCGCAGCTTGTCGAGCTCTTCGTTGATCGTTGCTTCCTTCTCGATATATAAGTCGCCGGCCGGGATGTAGGCTTCGGGCTGGTAGTAGTCGTAGTAGCTGACGAAGTACTCGACTGCATTGCCGGGGAAAAACTGCCTAAACTCGTGATAGAGCTGCGCGGCCAGGGTCTTGTTGTGCGCCAGGATCAGCGCCGGGCGCTGCGACTGCTCGATGACCTTGGCCATGGTGAAGGTCTTGCCGGAGCCGGTGACGCCGAGCAGCACCTGGTGCTTCTCGCCCGCGGCCAGCCCCTCCATCAACTCGGCAATCGCCCGCGGCTGGTCCCCGCGCGGCGTGTAGCTGGTCACCAGTTGAAAGTCCATGGC
>JARLGE010000121.1 GCA_031296215.1 Occallatibacter sp. | reverse complement strand
GAGAGGGCCTTCGACATCCCTTACATCAAGGAGCTTCATGCGCGCATCGAAGCCGCACATCTGGGGACCAAGATCCTCTGCTGCGACGACGACTGGCGGATCGCCCATGATGTTCTGCAGGACCCGGAGCTGGCCGCCGATATCGCCGTGATCGGCGCGCACTATCCTCGCGACGAAAAAGGCACCATCACCACCACGGATGAGGCGCGCAAGACAGGCAAGCCGCTGTGGTCGAGCGAAGATCAGCCCAACGGCGGAGGCGGCCCGTTTGTGAGCCGCGACTGGCCCCTTGGCGGCCGCGTTCTTGCGCACCTTTACAATCAGAACTATCTTCAAGGCTCGCTCACGGCCACCGAGATATGGAGTCCTGTAACTTCCTACTACGACAACCTGGCCGCTCCTAACTCGGGCTTGATGTACGCCAATACCCCATGGTCGGGCCACTACAACGTGCAATCGACGATCTGGGTAACTGCCCACACAACGCAGTTTGCCCAGCCGGGATGGCAGTATCTCGACTCTTCATCAGGATATCTCCCTATGAAAGGAAGTTATGTAACTCTACGCTCGACAGACAGGAAGAACTGGAGCGTTGTCCTGGAGACGATCGCCGCGATGCAGCCGCAGACTGTCTCCTTCCAACTCGCCGGTAACCTGGCGGAAACGGAAGTGCATGTATGGGTAACTAATAGCACGCACATCTTCGAGCAGGTTGCCACGGTGAAGCCGGCGAACGGCAAGTTCGAATACACCTTCGAGCCGGAGTCGCTCTATTCGCTTACCACGACCACAGGGCAGGGGAAGGGAACAGCACAGCCGCCCTCCGCATTTGCGTTCCCACTTCCCTACGCGGATAACTTCGAAACCACTCCATCGGGACGCTCGCCGAAATATCTTTCCGACCAGGACGGGGCATTCGAGGCGCATCCTTGCGAGGGAAGGTCAGGGCGCTGCCTGGAGCAGGTAATCTCAACCAAGCCGATCCCGTGGGGACCGCTGCCCGATCCGTATACGATGGCCGGAGACGCAGACTGGACCGACTACGCGGTTGCCGCGGATGTGCGCTTCTTCTCCGCGGCGCCCGCCGTCGTGATGGGGCGCATCGATTCCGCGGACTTGTTTCAGGATGGCGATGCGCATTGGCCCAGCGGCTACATTCTAAGACTCAGGCCGGATGGGCGCTGGGATCTGAGTTCCTCAGCCTACAACAGACCCACCGTCCCGCTCGCTTCGGGATCGGTGACGATCGACCGGAACCAATGGCATCGCCTGGAACTACGCTTCCATGGCGCAAAGATTCTGGCCTTTCTCGATGGATCGGCGCTGACTTCGGTGGATGATTCAGCGCATGCACACGGCATGTTCGGCCTGGGCACGGAGTGGGACCGCATTCAGTTCGACAACCTGAGCGTGACGCCGTAGCACGGACGGCGCATGCGGATGAATCAAGGGCTGCGCGACCTTGTGGGGTCACGCAGCCCAAGTTGATTCACCTCGCGGCGCGTAGGCCGGGTGCCCCAGGTCTCGATCTTGAGACCTGGGATAGCACGAACCTTAACACACGGAATTATGCGGTCAGAACCCTAGACCTGGTTGCATAAATCGGGCTTTGAAAGGGCACGGCTTTAGCCCTGCCGTAACAGGCCCATAAAGCCTGGGGCTTTAGCCCCTGAGGAACAGTCTTCTCTGTCGGAAATGATTTATGCAACCACCTCTAGAACAAATTCCAGAGCGATTGGTTGTAGACCTCGTGGTGGTACTGCACTTCGGAGCCCTTGACAAACGTTCCCAGCTCCATGGGCGAACGATTGGCCGCGGCCTGCTTCAGGTCGGCATAGCGGCCTTGCACATCGGTGCCCAGAATGGTCGAGATCCAAGCCGAGTCCTTGAAATCTTCGATCGCCGCCAGGATATTGTCCGGCAGGTAGCGCCCGCCGGCGCGGAGATTCTCAGCCGTGGTGATGTCCCCGTCGATTCCCGTCTTGAAGATACCGTAAAGCGACAGGTAGGGGTTGGCGTCCGGTGCCACGGCACGCACCTCGGTGCGCATGGAGCGATGGTTCCCGATGGGCACCCTCACCATGGCGCCGCGGTCGGTGGCCGAGGCCCGGATCTGGTTGGGCGCCTCGAAATGCGGGTCCAGCCGCCGGTACGCATTCACGCTCGAATTGAAGATCAGACAAAGGTCCAGCGCATGGGTGAGGATGCGGTCGAGGAAGTTCCAACCAAACGTCGAGAGTTGTTCTTCGCCCTTTTCGTCCCAGAACAGGTTCGTTTTGCCCTCGGAGATGGAGACGTTGGTGTGCATGCCGCTGCCGTTCACGCCCACCACCGGCTTGGGCAGGTAGCTGGCCGTGAAGCCCATGTTGTTGGCGATCTGGCGCGTGAGCAGCTTGTAAAGCTGGATCTGGTCGGCCGCTGCCACCACCTCGGCGTAACTATAGTTGATCTCATACTGGCTGGGCGCAACCTCGGGGTGGTCCTTCTCGTTCTCGAAGCCCATGGCCCGCTGCACCTCTGCCGAGGTGTCGATGAACTGGCGCAGAGGGTCGAGCGGCAGCACGTGATAGTAGCCGCCGGTGTTGATGAATTCGAACTTGCCGGTTTCGTGGTAATGTTTCTCTGCGTCCCTGCCCGCGAACAGGAAGCCCTCGATCTCGGTGGCCGCGTTCAGTGTGTACTTCTTCTCGGCGTAGAGCTTGTCGGCATAGGCCTTCAACACTCCGCGCAGATCGCCGGAGTAGGGCGTTCCGTCCTTGTCGATGACGGTCCCGAAGACCAGCACCTTGCCGTTGCCGAACACATCGGCCGGGACCCAGTAGAAGGCGCTCCAGTCAATGCCCAGGCGCAGATCGCTCTCCTTCTGCGCGGTAAAGCCGCGGATCGAAGAACCGTCGAAGGTCAGGTTCTCATAGGCGCCCAGCAGAAACTTCTTGTCGTAGTCCAGCAGGTGAAGCCGGCCTTCGAGATCGCTGAACAGTACGGTCACAGCCTTGATCCGCTTCTCGTCGGTCAGGTATTTGATCCGCTTTTCGCGGATCTGGTCGGATGGAACGCGGCTGCTGCGCTCGGCCTTGGCCGCCAGGTTGAGTTCTTCCAGTTCTGCATACGACAGAGCCAGAAAATTGCGGTACTCAGTGGACATGGTTCTCCTTTGCGTGGAATGACATGAGCGAAATTGAACGGAAAAGGACGGCAGCGCCGGGAGCGTGGGCGCTTGACCCCGAAGCCGTGCGTGCAGAGGTGAGAAGCTGCGTACGCTTCCCGCTTCTGCACGCCCTTGACCGGACAAAACAATAGCCTGAACACGTCAGCCTACACGAACAACCCAGCTGGTTCAAGAGATTGTGCACATCGTCCTCATCTGTCCTCCCGGCTCACTGCGAGCCGTCAGGCCAGAACCTCCTCAAGTTTCGGCACGCTGTTGATGGTGTGCAGAATGCGCGAGACGATCTGGTAGGGATCGGCCTCGGAGTTGGGCCGACGGTCTTCCAGGTAGCCCTTGTATCCATTCTTGATGAAGTTGACCGGCAGACGAATCGAAGCGCCGCGATCGGACAGGCCATAGCTGAATTTGTCGATGGACTGCGTTTCGTGCAGGCCGGTCAGGCGCAGATGGTTGTCCGGGCCGTAGACGGCGATGTGCGCGGCGATGTTTTCTTCGAACGCCTTCATGAGAGCTTCGAGGTATTCCTTCCCGCCCACCTCGCGAATGTATCTGGTGGAGAAGTTGGTGTGCATCCCCGAGCCGTTCCAGTCGCCCTTGATGGGTTTGCAATGCATGACAAAATCCACCTCGTATTTCTCGCACAGGCGCATCATCAGGTAGCGGGCAGTCCAGACATCGTCGGCGGCTTTGGCTGAGCCCTTGGCGAAGATCTGGAACTCCCACTGGCCTTTGGCGACTTCGGCGTTGATGCCTTCATGATTGATGCCGGCGGCAAGGCACAACTCGAGGTGCTCCTCGACGATGGTGCGTGCCAGGCTGCCCATGTACTTGTAGCCGACGCCGCAGTAATAAGGGCCCTGAGGCGTGCTGGGGAGGCCGTCCTGGGGGAAGCCGAGCGGGCGGCCGTCTTTGTATAGGAAATACTCCTGCTCGAAGCCGACCCACAGGTCCGGATCGTTTTCGATGGTGGCGCGATAGTTGGTGGAATGAGGGGTTCCATCCGGGTGCATCACTTCGCTCAGAACGATATAAGCGTCCTTGCGGCTGGCGTCCGGGTAGAGTGCGACAGGCTTCAGGATGCAATCCGACTTGCTGCCCTCGGCCTGCATGGTGGAACTGCCGTCAAAGCCCCAAAGGGGTAGATCGTCAAGGGTAGGTGGCAGCTCAAGAGACTTCAGTTGAGTCTTGCCGCGAAGTTCAGGTATGGGCTTTCTGCCGTCAAGCCAGATGTATTCCAATTTGTACTTTGTCATAGGTCTCCCTTGGGCTGAAAAATATTTGGGATATTCAACCAAATCCTAGGGCGTTGGGCGTAAAGAACCCGTGAGGATTTTTAGGAGCGCGGTAGAAAACGGGAGAGGTCAGCGGTGGTGGGCAACCAGAAACATCACTAGCAGCACCGCGACCGGGATCAGGGCCAAAGCGCCATAGTAGAGAATCTTGCGCGTGACCTGGGATTTGCGCTTCTGCCAGTCGCGCAACTCCGGGCGGTCTTCCACGCCCACCTGGTCCAGGTGCTCCAGATCCCGTTGGAATTCGCTCGCCTTGCCATAGCGGTTTTTCGGGTCCCGCTCCAGGGCGCGATAGAGAACCTCCTGCAACTGCGGGCTGATGGTGGGATCGGCGACGGAAGGCGGAGTGGGATGGTTGAGCAGGCGCTCGTTCATGGCGGCCATCGGATTAGGCCCGTTGAAAGGCAGCTTGCCGGAGAGCATCTCGTAGAGAATCACGCCCATGGAGTAAATGTCGGAGCGGCCGTCGCCGCGCTTGCCCTTCACCTGCTCGGGCGAGATGTAATTGGGCGTGCCGATGGCGGCGGTGAAGTTGGCATAGGTCAGGCGTTTTGCGGCCGCGTCGCCGGCGATGCCGAAGTCGATGAGCTTGATGTTGTCGTCCTCGTCGACCATGATGTTCTCTGGCTTCAAGTCGCGATGGACGACGCCGTTGGCATGGATGTAATCGAGGCCGTCCAGAACGCCGATGGCGATGCGGATGGCGCGCTCATGGCCGATCCGGCCTTCGTCCAGAATCTCGCGCAGCAGGCGCCCTTCGCACCACTCCATGACCATGTAAATGCGCGAGCGCTTTTCGCCGCCGAATACCCGCATCACCTTGGGGTGGTTAAGCTTTTCGCCGATACCGCCCTCGCGTTGAAAGCGGTCGAAGAGGATGGGATCGGCCTCCAGATCGGGGTGGGGAACCTTCAGGGCGACGACGCGGTTATCGCGCACGTCGACGGCACGATAGATAGAAGCCATGCCGCTGCGGGCGACCGGGGCTTCGACGCGGTACGAATCAAGGATGGAACCGGTTTCCAGGCCGTCGTGAAAGCCCATCGCGCGGCACACTCCATTCAGACAACTCATTTAACTCTATCGGGAAAACCTGCGGGTTCCACTAAAGATTCCATAAGGAATGTCGGAGCGCCCGCTTTGAAAGGGCATGGCTTTAGCCATGCCGCAGCAATTCCCCACATGAATCCGGCTTTAGCCGCCGAGGGAAAGCAGATTGCGGCGAACACTTCCCTGCGGCTGAAGCCCGAGTCTCTTGTTCTCGGGCGATCTGGCGGCGCGGTTGAAACCGCGCCCTTTCAAAGCCAGAGTTCTCTCCAGAGACATCGATGACGGCTCGCCGGCGCCTCATCAGGACGGCAACCGGTAGGTGCGGCCCCGGTACATGGCCACCTGCTCGACGGATCGAACCCGGATGACCTGCGCGGTGGTGTTGTCGCCGCCGTCGATCTCCACGGCGCGCGCCACAAGCTCACGCGCAATCTCCTCGATGTCCTTGTTCTGCGAGACAATTCCGGCGATGGTCCGTTCGTTCATTTCATCGTGGAGCCCGTCGGTGGAAAGAACCAGCACATCGCCGGCTTGCACAGCGAGGGTGGTGGTGTCCGGCGAGACAAACATTTCCGGCCCCAGAGAGCGGATCAGCACGTGCCTGGAATCGGACTCGGCGACCTCAGCCGCGGAGATCAATCCCATTTTTCGCTGCTGTTGGACCAGGGTGTGGTCCTCCGTAACCTGCCTGGCCTGGCCGTTGCGGACCAGGTAGCAGCGCGAGTCGCCCACATGAGAGACGATGGCCTGATCGTTGCGCAGTGCGCAGGCTACGAGCGTGGTCGCCATGCGCTTGCCGCGATACTGCTGGGCAAGGGTGCAGTCGTGCACCGCTGCATTGGCGTGCTGGATAAGGCGCGGCAGCAGGCCGGCGAGCATGGTGCCGGCCTGCGCTTTGGGAAATCCATCGATAAGCGTGGAGATGGCCGTGGACGACGCCACCTCCCCCAGATCCATGCCGCCCACGCCGTCGGCTACGGCAAACAGATAGCCATGCGACCGGGCCTGCTGGCGCGAGGAAGGGACGAACGATCCCATCGCGTCTTCGTTGTTGGTCCTGACTTTGCCGAAATCGCTTGCCTGGCCGAACTGTACATCCAACATGGGCGCCGTCGCCTCGGAGACCTTCCTCTTTGTCGCGGGGAAGATGGCCTTAGGAATTGTTATACATGGAGTGCGAAAGCACTACTGGGTGGACCTCCGCTCCCCGTCTCGGAAGGGAGTCGGAGAGCGAATGCCACCCAGCAGCTTGGCCTCGGTTGTGGCTCCGTGCAAGTCAGTCTACCTGGCGGTCAGCAGAACCGCCTTGCCTTTGGACTTCGAGGATCGGAGGAAATAGATGCCGCCGTAAATGCCCCACGCGGCGGCGATGCCGAGGGCGCACAGCGGCTCCATTTTTGTGCCCAGGTTGAAGAACGGGCCGGCTACGTAAAAGCCCATGCATACCAAGTTGGCGATGAGGCCGAAGCCGGGGATGAGCCAGTGCTTGAGCAGGTTGAAGTCTGGACGCCCTGTGAAGGCCACCATGCAAAGGAAGCAACTGAGCGCGTAGAGGATGAAGGTGCCGAAGTTGGAGGTGAGCGTGACTGTCAGCAGAGAGTTGGGCAGCGCGGCCAGCTTGTCGTGGGACATATAACCGACACTGGAGAAGAGGCCATGAGGCAGCGCGGCGATAGTGGCGTCCGACGGCGCAGCGGCGTCGCCGAAGACCAGCACAACGCCGATTACGCCGATGACCGCGGAGATGATGGCCAGGGTCCAGATGGCCTTGCGCGGCGAAAGCGATTCGGCATGAAGGATGCCGAAATGCTCGGGAGCCTCGTCGTCTTTGCCCATGGCGTAGGTCACGCGGGCGCCGGTGTTCATGCAGCTCAACGTGGTGCCGATGAGGGCGAAGAAGACGGTGATCGCCTCGGCCAGCATGAAGTACTTGCCGTTGCCCTGGCCCAGCAGCGCGTCGCCGACAATGATCATCATGTCGCCGATGGGCGCGGCCGACCCGGAAGCGCTGGCCATGGTATACCCCGAGTTGAGAAAGTAGTTGGCGGCAAAATACTCAATCAGATAACAGACCAGGCCCTGAATCAGCAGCGAGGAGATTACGGCGATGGGAATGTGTTTGGTTGGGTTTTTAGCCTCGCCTCCCATCGAGGTGACCGATTCGAAGCCGACCAGGATGAGAATGGCAACCGTGGCCTGAATAAAGAGGTAGCTGAATTTGTGCGGAGCGACGACCGACGAAGCCGAAGTGTGCGTAAGGAACGCGCCGGTGGAGTCAGTCTCGGGGTAGGTGATCACGAAAGGAACAGGCTTGCCGGCGGCATCCAGCAGCGGCAGCGGATTGCCGCTGGCGTCGCGGACCGTTGTGCCGTCCTTGGCGGTCGCGAACTGGAAGGTGTAGGTGGAGAGGGTCTGCGAGTCGTACTGGAAGCCGGACGTCCCGGAAGGGTGGCTGGAGCGATACTGAAGAGCCAGGACGCTGAAGATGATCAGCGCCGAAATCTGAATCAGGTTGATGGCGATGTTGACAACCGTCGAAGCACCCGCGCCCTTGGACGCGATCCAGGCGACAAAGAAGGAGAAGACCACGGCGACCAGAGCCATGAATACAGGCCCGGGGTTGGAACCGCTCATGAAGTTGGGCCAGAGGAATCCCACGATATAGCCGCAAAAGACGCCTGTAACAGCCACCATCACTCCGGGATACACCCAGTAATAAAGATGCGAGCCCCAGCCGACGATGAATTTGGCCACGCGGGCATACTTGAAGGCCTTGTCCTTGGACAGCAACGCCTGCTCCGCGTAGTAGTAGCTGGAGCCGGTGCCGGGATAGAGCTTGGAGATCTCGGCGTAAGCTACCGCGGTGGCCAGACAAAGCGCTAGGGCGGCGAGGATGCCGATCCACATGGCCGGAGCGGTGGAAGGCTGTCCCGCGACCCCGGTGTTGGCCTGGATAGCAAAGGTGAGCCAGAGGAAGGCCCCGGGAGCGATGAGGGCCATTGCGTTGCTGGTCAGCCCGGTAAGGCCCAGGGTGGCCTGCATCTGAGGTGCTTTCTGATCTGCCATGAGCATTCTCCTGTGATTTGGAAGTTCGTATGGCTGTTCCCGTGGGATCGCCCGCCGGGACGGATGTCTGACTCGCTCGCATCGCCGGTTGTGTTCCGGCGGAGGAGAGCAACTTGGTTGGATAATCGGAACGCTAACGCCGAAGAGATGAAGATGAAATGATGAAACTGAAGTTACTGAAAAAACCGATCAATGAAGCAGCGAGTTACACGAACATAGTTTTCATCGGGTCGCGAGCAATCTATTTAGGACTGCTCGCGATGCCGGTCGAAAGGAACTGGCGTTTCCGGCCCAGGCCGGCAACGAACCTTGCGGTGACTGCCGAGCTACGCTTCGATTGGGCTATTTTTCGACAAAGTTTTTGCCGAAGATGAAGCCGAATTCAAGCACGCCTCGGAATTGGTCCGCATCCGTTCCCGTCTTGCCAAAGACAGCGCCCGTCGCGTAGTTCGTTGCATGCACCAACGCGAGATCGCCGCGAAGGTACATGCCGCCCTTTTGGTAGGTTGGCGTCGCGGTAAAAGTAAAGCCTCCGCTGCCCGGTCCAAAGCCCAGCATGTTGACCGATCCGTCGCTAGCACTCCCCGAACTCGTGAGGAATTCCACGCGCGCCGGTAGCGAGAAGCCGCTCTTGAAGGCATAGCTGGCATTGATCGCACCGCCGGTTGCGGATGTGCCCGTGGGGATGCCCACTCTCGCGTTGGTCGGCAGCTTGCCGTACTGGAAGTACGGCGAAATGATCCATGGGCCCTTGGTGTACGTGTAGATCACCGCATGCATATAGCCGTCGTTTTGCACCGGCGTGGCTGACGTTTGATAGACGTTCGATCCGAGGTTCCCCATCCCGTCGTAAACCAGAGTATGAGGCCCCTTCGTAAAGGTTACCGAGCCCGAGAGCCACGAGTAGCGGTTGGAATAGTAACCGTCGTTCCAACTGATCGAGGCGGTCACATACTTGCCCAAGGTTTGATTCAACTGAAGGCCGCGATTGATGGCGTTTTCCTGGTTCCAAACGATGCCCCGTTCGATGTTGAAGTTCTGGTAGGTAAACGTGGATTCGGCGCCCATCAGTGTGGGCAGAGAGCCGATAAGGAACTGGGTGGTCTTTCCCACCGGCAGCTTCAGGTAAGCGACCGGAACAGGCCCGTAGAAGTTCTTCACGGTGTCTTGGGCGTCTACAAACGGTACGCTGAGCGTCGGCATGGTATAAACGCCCGCCTGGACGTAGTACTGATACTTTCCGTCAGCTTTTTGTAGGAAAACCTGTCCATTACTCAGAGTGGCCTGCGCATTGTCGTCTCCCGGCACGACATTGCTCTGGAACACCGAAAAACCGGTCACAATGCCATTGACGGACAGCTTGCCCAACGGTCCGGCATCGAAGGTCGCCGGCGGCAGCCATTGCAGCGGACCAGTGAGAACGAAGGTGGAGAGCGGAGCGGGGGCGGCGGTGTCTGCGGGAGCAGCGGCGGTTTCCGTCGGAGCGGGTGTCGGTGCAGGTGCTGGCGGAGCCGGTGTCTGTGCGGCGGCCATCAACGCCATTGCCATGGCAGTTCCGGCCATCGTTTGCAGGATGCGGTTCAAACTCGTATTCATCGGCACTGTTCCTCCCAAAATGTTTGTGTGGTATGACATGGGACAAATTCGACCAAAAAGCAGGCAGAATGAATTCCTTTTGCCATGCAGCCCTTGCGCAACTGCCCTGCCTGGAGATGTGGCGCGCAGCTCTCCCGAGAGAAGATTCGCCTCCTCCTGGAGTCTTCCTTCGTTGCGGGTTGACTTCATTTACGCAAACATTCCATAAAGAACGTGTGAGGATTGTGAAAAGACTTCCTCATGCAATCCCAGGTCGTTTATTTCTGTCGGCCTTGACTGCAGGCCGGCCCTCGGACTCCGGGTCAACGCGCCGGGCCTCTTTCCTTGGCGGCTGCATGCAGCCTAAGATGTTCATCGCTGGCCTGTTAAACTCTTCTTACGCCACGCACGCATGGATTTGGCAAGGCGCTCGCGATCGGAGTGTCAGCCCAACCCTCGAGAGATTCCACCTAAGTTGGTTGCGAGCTTGCTCACCCTGGTCCGATCGTTCTTGGATCGCGCCGCGAGGTCGTGGTTGGAGGCAGGTTGGCTCAAAGATCCATCTCCGTGCGCTCTTCTCTGGCCGTCAAGCGAGGGCGCGGCTCCGGCCTGCGCGTCCTGCTGTTTGTGCTGGAGTGCGCACTGGGGTTGCTGGCCGTCGTGGTGGTGGCCGCGCTCACCCAGCGGTCGCGCTGGCTGTTGCCGGTGGCGGTGCTCCTTTACCTGCTCATTGTGGTGGCCACCGCCTTGCTCAGCGGCTTCTGGCAGGCGGTCTTCGTCTCCCTGTCGGCGGTTGGGGTGCAAGCCTACCTCGGCGCGCACCGGCCGGAGCAATTGGCGGCCGACCCGGTCAACTCCGTCACGCTGGTGGTCTTCGTCCTGGTCGCGCTCACCGTAAGCCGCCTGTCAGCGAGCGTCACCGATCACGCGCGCGAGGCCGAGTCGCGCGGCGGACAGATGCACGACCTCTATGAATTCACCCGCCGCACGCTCCAGATGAATCTGCACGTCGAGCCGGGCCCGCAACTGGCCGAACTGGTGCACGAGATCTTCGCCTTGGAAGCCGTTGCCGTCTTCGACGCCGATCTGCACTCTGTCTACCAGGCCGGCATCTGGAGCGTGGACCCGCAGGAGATGGCGCAGAACGTCTACTACTTCGAAACCTCCGACGACGACCAGGAGACCGGCCTGGGCCGCCGCGTTGTGCGTCTGGGCATGGTGCCCGTGGGCAGCCTGCTGGTGCGCGGAGAGACCTCGCCGCTGGTCAACAACGCCATCGCTTCTCTCATCGCCATTACCTTCGACCGCTACCGCGCCTTTGCCAACGAGAGCCGCATCGAGACCGAGCGGCGCACCGAGCAGTTGCGCGCCACTGTTCTGGATAGTTTGGCCCACGCCTACAAAACGCCGCTCACCGCCATCCGCGCCGCGTCCACGGGGCTCGGCGAGATGGGCCACCTGTCGCAGGGCCAGGCGGAACTGGTGGCGCTGATCGACGAGCAGACCGGCCTGCTGGGCGAGCTGACCACGCGTCTGCTGACCACGGCCCGCCTGGATTCCGGCGAGGAAGTGGCGCTGCACGCCGCTCCGATGGACGTTGCCTCGCTCATTGAAGAGGTTGTCACCAGCCTCGGCGACCGCCTGGCGAGCATGAAGGTGGTCATCGATGTGAAAGACGACCACCTGGTCCTCTCCTGCGACCGGCAGTTGATGGTCATGCTGCTGACGCAATACATCGACAATGCCTGCAAGTACTCCATCTTCGGCACCACCATCACCATCCGCGCCGTGCGCGCGCGCGCCGAGGTCATCTTCTCCGTGCACAGTGTTGGCCCGGTCATTCCCATGGCCGACCGGGAGCGCATATTCGACCGCTACTTCCGCTCCTCCACCTTCTCCAATCGCGCCCCCGGAACCGGCATCGGCCTCTCCGTGGCCAAGCGCGTGGCTCTCTTGCACGGCGGCTACGTGTGGGTCGCCAGCGATGAAGTCGATGGGACCACGTTTTTTGCTGCCATCCCGGCACCTGTTCAAAAGAGGAATCCGCGATGAACCCTCCCGCTATCCGCATTCTTGTTGTCGACGACGAATCCGCCATTCGCAGGGCGCTGCGGCCTCCGCTGGTCGAACTCGGCTTCCAGGTGGCCGAGGCCTCGCGCGGCGAAGAGGCCCTCCAGTTGCTGCGCTCCACCGTCTTCGACGCCGTCCTGCTCGACGTGAACATGCCCGGCATCGGCGGCGTCGAAACCCTGCGCCGCATTCGCGCCTTCGCTCCCCGCCTGCCCATCCTCATCTTGACGGTCCGCGACAAGGAAGAAGAAAAGGTGGAGGCGCTCGATCTGGGCGCGGACGACTATGTCACCAAGCCCTTCAGCACTCGCGAACTGATTGCCCGCGTCCGCGCCGCCATTCGACGTGTCAAGGCCCCGGCCCGCGCCGAAGACGCGCCCATTGAGATCGGCGAGATTCGCCTCGAGCCGGTCAAGCGCAGCGTCACCCGGCGCGGCCAGCCGGTGCACCTCACCCGCAAGGAGTTCGACATTCTCCACTGCCTGATGAGCCGCGCCGGCCGCGTAGTCACCTACGCCCGCCTGCTCACCGCCGTGTGGGGCGCAGATTGCCGCGAAGAGGTCGAGTACCTGCGCACCTTCGTCCGCCAGTTGCGCAAGAAGATCGAGGACAATCCTTCCAATCCCGTCTACGTGCTCACCGACGTCTACGTCGGCTACCGCTTTGCCGACGCGCAGATGTTTCAGGAGGAGACGGGTGCGGGCGCAGCCGGCGAAGGCCACCCCAACCCGCCTCCGGGGAGCGCTTCGTGAGGCCGTACGCGATAATCTGAAAATGGAGCGACCCGGCTGTGGACCGAGATTGATTGTCGTTTGTGGGTTGCCGGGCTCGGGCAAGACCACACTTGCCAAGGCGCTTGAGAGCCGGCTGCATGCGGTTCGTTTCGCCCCCGACGAGTGGATGGATGCTCTTTCATTGAACCTCTACGACGAAGAGAGGCGCGCGAAGATCGAGGCACTGCAATGGGAATTGGGTCAGCAGCTCCTTGCGCTCGGTCTCACCGTAATCATCGAATGGGGCACTTGGGGCAGGTCCGAGCGGGATGTCTTGCGGCTCGGAGCCCGGGCACTTGGCGCTGCTGTTGAGTTGCATTATCTCGCTGCGCCCATGGAGGTCCTCTTCGAAAGGATTCAACAGCGAGGCGCGGAGAGCCCATCCATCGAGCGCGATGCAGTGTCCCGATGGTTCGCGATCTTCCAACCACCGACGCTTGAGGAGATGGCACTCTTTGATCAGCCTTTGTTTCCTGGCCTTGCCTGCGATCCAGACTGACCCATCGGTGAGTGGCGCCTATTCTTCTTGATGGCGGGTGGCTCTGATCCAGTGGATTCTGAAGTCGCCACTGACTCGGGGCGCCCCAGTCCCTCGCTCTTGGGGACCTGGGAAAGCAACCAACTTACCCCGCCGGCGGCCGCAGGCCGCGTCCGCCCCACCGTAGGGGTCTACTCGTCGTAGTGCAGCAAGCTGAACACGTCGTACTCCTTGAAGCGCTCGCGGCCCTTCAGGAAGTCCAGCTCGACCGCAAACGCGAGGCCGGCAATCTCGCCGCCCAGTTGCTTCACCAGCTTGATGGTCGCCTCCATGGTGCCGCCCGTGGCCAGCAGATCGTCCACCAGCACCACGCGCTGGCCGGGCTGAATCGCGTCCAGGTGAATCTCCAGCGTGTCCGAGCCGTACTCCAGGTCGTAGGTCACTCGCGCCACCGGAGCGGGCAGCTTGCGCGGCTTGCGCACCGGAACAAAGCCCGCGTTCAGCCGGTAGGCCAGCGCCGGCCCAAAGATGAATCCCCGCGCCTCAATGCCCAGCACCAGGTCGATCTTGTGTTCCAGGTAGTGCGCCGCCAGCATGTCGATCAGCTTGGCAAACCCCGTCTTGTCCTTGAGCACCGTGGTGATGTCGTAAAACAGAATCCCCGGCTTGGGAAAATCCGGCACCGTGCGCACCAGCGCCTTCAAGGATTCCACATCGATGGCTTTGGTTTCTTCCGTCATGCGTCCGTGTGCTCCTCAATCGGTTATCAAAAATAGAATGCGCGGGAAGAGAACGGGCGTACATGCGGTTCGGCTTCCTTGTTGATTATAGAGGAGCAGAGCAGCAAGTCGGCGAGTCAGCAAGCCAGCGGGTCAGCGCGTGTCGCTTAGAGTCGGTGCCTTGACGTATTTGACCAGTCTGCATGTGAAGAATGGCCTTCGACGCTCGGCGAGGAGGTACGCTCCCTGCGTCACTCATGCAGCTGACTTGCTGACTCGCTGACCTGCTGACTCGCGAAGCTTCTACCACGCCCCATCGATCTGGAACGAGCTCAGCCCTGCGGCCTCGCTGTCGTCGAGGTAGTGCTCAATCAGCCGGTCCACGCGGCTGCCGCGCGGCCCGCGGCGCAGGCTGGCGCGCAACTCGGCCAAGTCGGCTTGGTTGCCGTGCGCCACCACCTCCACATCGCCGTCCTCGGTGTTGCGCACCCAGCCGCGCAGGTCCAGCTCGCTGGCCTCCCGATGCACATACCAGCGGAAGCCCACCCCCTGCACGCGACCCTGAATCAGAAAATGAAGAACCATCGTCGTTGACCAAGCTCAGTTTTGCAGATTGGCGTACGGTGTGCAACCGGCTCGCTCTTGATACGGCCATAACGAGCCAAACCTGCAAAGAGACTGTCCTCCTGAGCGGAGCGCAGCGAAGTCGAAAGCCTGCCCTGAGCCAGGTCGAAGGGGACCTGCGGTTGCTTTTGTCTTTGCTGTTTCGTCTTCATTCCATCGACGAAGTGCTCCGAGCAGCCAGACGAGCCGCCGCGCGCTACACTGGACTTCACCATGGTCTTCGTCCTCGACAACTACGACTCGTT
>JARLGE010000120.1 GCA_031296215.1 Occallatibacter sp. | reverse complement strand
TCGATTTTGTTTTCAACAATCACGCTGATATGGTTCTGAGCGTCGCGTATTAGGACGTCGATGTTGTCATGCTCGAAAAGTATCTCCGCCTCCGAAAGGTCAAGGAGATCAATTTCGATGGGTGTCAGCGGGTCCACCTTGGGCGGGTACTCCAACGCATCCTGGAGAAATCGCTTCAAGAAGCGATCACCCAGGCCGTGGCTTTCCCTTGAGTTCAGAAGAAAGCCCAGGAATTTGGAGTGATTGCGCTCTGCTCGTACTGCTCCTAGCGCCTCGAAGATGTTGAACCGCTTGGCGAGGCTTTCAAGCTCCGCCAAGTCGCGATTCGCCACAACGAATCGTTCAAGAGCCTGCCGCTGATCCTGCATTACAGGAGGCGCGTCGTTCATGAATTAGCACCCTCCGAAATCCCATTCCTACCCGGCTCTCAGCCCAGCGGATTCTTGGCCCGCAGCTCGGCCACAATCTCCGCCGCAGCAGCCCGCGCTTTGTCTGCCTGATCGGGCGGAAAGCTGATGGCGCCCACGCGAGCATGGCCACCGCCGCCATACCTCTCGCACACCTGCGCCAGGTTCACCAACTTCGCCGGGTCGGCCTTGGTCCAGGGGTTCGACCCCACCGCCACCTTGGTCCGGAAGCTCGACTTCGAAAGCCCGATCGAATAGGTCGCCTGCGGGTACAGGTAGTAGGGGATGAACTTGTTGAACCCCTCCAGCGGATAGTCGGTGATGTCGAAGAAGATGGCCCCATCGCGCTCTTCGGCGCGGCTGCGGATCAACGCCACCGCCTCCTTGTGCCGCTCCAGCAGGGCGGGGAGCAACTCCGCCACAAAGGGCTGATTCAGCACCTCGGCCAGAGGTTGCTCGGTAAGCAGCGGGATAAGCCGCGGGATGAACGCCGGGTCCTGCGTGGACTCGATGATCAGGGTCAGCTTCATGGCCGGCGCGGCCATCTCGACAGCCGACTCCGGACTCTCGTACTGCGCTCCGTCCACGATGTCGGCCCAGTGAATCAGCTCCGCCACCGGAGCTGTGTTGAAGCCGAATTTCGTCGAAGCGATGTGGGCCAGAAAGCTGGTGCAGGAGGTGTAGTGGGGGTCGAAGAACTTGCGCCCGGCGCACTCCGGGTCCTGCTTGCAGGCCTGGAAGTTCTGCTGGTCCTCGGGCGTCAGAAAGGCCGACAGGTGGTGATCGAACCACCAGGTGATCTTCGGCGAAGAGGAGTACTTGAAGTCGACAATGGCGTTCTGGTCGCCGCTAAACTCGCTCTCGTCGAACAGCGCCCCGGCCCTGTGCACCAGGCCGTGGTACTCGTAGCTGGCGTCCGGAGCCACGCACTCCCGGTGGAAGCGCGTGAACAGCGAGGCTGAGCAGGCTCCATCGAAACATTTGTCGTGGTAGAACACGCGAACCCGCAAAATCAGCACTCCTGTTGTGCTCAAAATAGAAATAGCCGGAACTGTTAAGCATCAAGGGCTCGGCCTCTTGTGTCAAGGCGGGGCGGTTTTCCTCCCCGGCCGAAGGCCTCCGGACTGTCCGATTGCGAACGAAGTTTTGCGATAGTGGACAAACGGGCTGCGGGCCCTCCTTCGCCTCCCATTGCTACCGGTCTTGAAATCAACCACTTGCCGGACATTCCTGTCTGGCGGGAGAATTGCTCTATCTTTGGATGGAACGGCGCCTCTTTCCCGTGCGTTATTTTGGAGACCTTGATGCAAGCTTTGCTGCGGAACCTGTTGCAAGACCTGAAATACGCTGTTCGCCAGTTGCGGAATTCGCCCGGTTTCACCATCACCGCGGTGCTCACGCTGGCCATCGGCATCGGCGTCAACACGGCTTCGTTCAGCATCATGGACGCGGTGGTGCTGCGCCCCTTGGCTGTTCCCGACCTCAATCGTGTGGTGGTCGTCTACGAGCAGAAGAATCATGGCGACACCCGCCAAGTTGCCCTGGCGAATTTTGTAGACTGGCAGCGCCAAAGCCGCTCCTTTGAGGAACTGTCGGTGCGCGCCGACGCCCCCATGAGTCTGACCGGAGCCGGCGATGCCGCGCAGGTGTGGGCAGACTACACATCTCCCTCTTTCTTCAGCGTGTTGCGCACCAACGCGTCCCTGGGCCGCGTGTTCGACAAGAGTGAAACCGAGCCCGGCCGCAGCAGCGTGGCCGTGCTCAGCTACGCCTTCTGGAAATCGCATTTCGGAGCGGATGCTTCGATCCTTGGCCACACCATCGAACTGGACCAGCACGCCTACACCGTGATCGGCGTCATGCCCAAGGCCATGCAATATCCATCGCGGACAGACGTCTTTCTACCCTTCGCACCGAATGACGCCGAGCTCGCCAACCGCGCCTCGCACGGTTTTCTTGTGGTCGGCCGTCTGCGCAAGGGAGTCACACCAGGCCAGGCGCAGAGCGATTTGAATGTCATCGCCGGCCATTTGTCGCACGACTATCCAGCCACGAACCTGGGTTGGCAGGCACGGGTTGAAACGCTGCTCGCCGACGCCAATGGCGAGGAAACGCCCCTGTACTTCAACCTGGTTCAGGGAGCTACGCTGTTTGTCCTGCTGGTGGTCTGCGCCAACATCGCCAATCTGCAGTTTGCCCGCGGCATCGCGCGCCGTCCAGAGATCGC
Source organism: Occallatibacter sp. (assembly GCA_031296215.1). Lineage (GTDB taxonomy): Bacteria > Acidobacteriota > Terriglobia > Terriglobales > Acidobacteriaceae > Telmatobacter. The sequence continues at coordinate 5,920 of JARLGE010000120.1, read as the reverse complement.
CATGCGCACGGCGCTCGGCGCGGGCCGCGGGCGTCTGCTGCGCCAGTTGCTCACTGAGAACATTCTCCTCGGCCTCGTCGGTGGCGCCGGCGGTCTGCTTTTTGCGGCCGTGGATATGCACCTGAGCGAAATTTCCATGCCGGAGCGCGTGGCTCGCTTCATGGCCGGCTGGTCAAACATCTCGTTGGACGGCCGCACCCTGGCGTTTTCCCTGCTGCTGGCTGTTGGAGCGGGCGTCATCTCAGGATTTGCGCCGGCGCTGGCAGCCCTCCGCATCAACCTGGTGGATCAATTGAAGTCCGGTTCTCGCGCCGTAGTGGGCTCGGGCCGGACCCGCAAGCTGAGAAACGTGCTGGCCGTGTCGCAGATCGCGCTGGCCGTGGCGCTGGTTATTGGTGCGACGCTGATGTGCAAGGGGATGTTGGGGATGCTCCACCAGACTGACCCCTATAACCCCGCCCACATGCTCAAGTTCAACGTGCACCTTCCTGAGGCGCGCTACGACAGCCCGCTGAAGCTGGCCGCCTGGTACAACCAGAGTCTTGACAGGCTGCGAACCCTACCGGGAGTGGAGCACGCCGAATTGACCAGTGCCCTGCCTTACACCGATGACGCCTGGACTGACGAAGCCCAGATCGAAAACCGCCCCCTCGCCCCCGGTCAATCCCAGACCGCCCTGCGCCTACCTGTGAGCGCCGGCTACTTTAATGCCTTCCATATCTCGCTCAACTCCGGACGGCTCTTCAGCTCCAGTGACGACCTGCACACCCAGCCTGTCGCCGTGGTTAGCCGTGCGTTTGCTGCCCGGTATTTTCCCGGTGAAAACCCGCTGGGCCGCCACATCCGCATGGGCGCCGCGGGAGCCGGACAGACGCCCTGGCTGACCATCGTCGGCGTCGTTGAGGAAACAACTTATTCCCTGTGGCTCAGGGAACATCCGGCCGCAGTCTATCTGGACGCCGCGCAACTGCCCCCCAACGGCATCACCTACGCAATCACAACCAGCGGCGATCCACTTGCCATTGCCCCCGCAGCCCGCAAGGCGCTGGCCGCGCTTGACCCCGCTCTGCCGCTGAACCTGGTTCAGACCTACGCGCAGTACACCAACGAAGAGCTCACCGGCATGTTCTACGTGGCGGCCATGCTGGGCTTCGATGCCCTGGTGGCGCTGCTGTTGGCGGCCATCGGCATCTTCGGCGTCATGGCCAACCTGGTGGGCGAGCGCACCCGCGAAATCGGCGTGCGCCTGGCCATGGGCGCGCAGCGCGAAGACGTTTTGCGCATGATCCTGCGCCGCGCCGGATGGCTCACCGCCGCCGGTGTCTCGGCCGGCCTGGTCCTGGCCTTCGCCCTCGCGCACGGTGTCGCCAACTTGCTCTACCACGTCAGCCCCAACGACCCCGTCGTGTTTTCCGCCATCACCGGCACAGTCACTGTCGTAGCCCTGCTGGCCAGTTGGCTTCCCGCCCGCCGCGCCGCCCGCATCGACCCCATGGCCGCCCTGCGCGACGAGTAGACCAGCCGCGCGCGCTGCCCGCCAGCTTCCCCGAGAAACGGGCCAGACAGTCTTGACCTTGACTTGCCAAGTGCTGTAATACAGCGTATTCTCTTGTATTATGAGTTCCCCACGCATCATCAGCTTCCGCATCGCCCCCGAGAAAGTCGTCGAACTCGATGGGATCGCCAAAGCCCTCGACCGCGACCGCAGCTACCTGCTCAACGAAGCGGTCGAGAGCTACCTCAGCGAGCAGCGCCGCTTCGCCGCCATGGTCGAAGAGGGGCGCGAAGACATTCGCAAGGGTCGGACTTTCAGTCACGAAGAAGTGGAACACATGGTGGATGAGTGGGAACGCACTGGGCGATGAAGATTACGTGGTCCATCGCCTCGATGAGGCACCTTCGGCAAATCGTCGAATATCTTCAAGGCGAAAACTCTGGCGGGGCCAAAACCACTCGAGGCAGAATCCTCCAGACTGTAAGGCGAGTAGGTCAGATGCCTTTGTCAGGCCGCATCGGCCGAATCGATGGAACCCGCGAAGCTGTGGTTCCACGTTCGCCCTATATTGTGGTGTATGAGATCTCGGAGCAAACCGTCTACATCCTAGGAATCTGGCACGCCACACGTCAATGGCCCGAATCCTTTTGAGCCGTGGAACCCATAACTTTCTTCCGCACTTCCGCCTACCCCCTGTAGAATCGGCGCAAAGGAATTCTTCGCTCATTCAAAAGAGGTTCCATGAACCCCACCGACCCGGAGACCGCGGAGTCTCCCGAGATTTCGCCCGACCCATCCGCGACGCTGCCCATCCAGGCCGCCCCGGAAGCCTCCCTCTCGCCAGTCCCCCCGCCCGCCGCCCCGGAGCCTGTGGAGACGCGCATCCTGCTGTGGATTCTGCTCGGACCTCAGGGCCTCCGCGCCGGCTGGTCGGTGCTCCTGTTTATGATCGTCACCTTCCTCTGCAGCGCCGCTGCTGGATTCGTCTTTGTCAAAGCTCACCTTGTCGACCCGAAGGCCCATCAGTTCACCGCAACCACTGCGCTCTTCAACGAGCTGGTCATCGTGCTGGGCATCGTCGGCGCGGCTGCCATCGTCGCCCTCGTCGAGCGCCGCCGCGGCAACCTGCTGGCCTTCAACCTGATCGGCCCGCACCGCGTGAGCTACTTCGTCCAGGGATTGGTGGCGGGCTTCGCGGCCCTCTCCGCGCTCATCGGCGCCCTCGCCTGGGGCGGATGGCTGCATTTCGGGCCCGTCGCCCTCTCCGGCGCGCAGATCTTCAAGCTTGGCGCACTCTGGGGAGCGGCCTTCCTGCTCGTCGGCTGCTTCGAGGAAGGCACCTTCCGCTGCTACCTACAATTCACCCTCACCCGTGGGCTCAACTTTTGGTGGGCGCTGGGCATTGTCGGCGCCATCTGCCTGCTCCTCATCCTCACCGGCAAGGGCAACGGCGTCTGGGGCGTCTACATCCTTGCCGCTCTCGGCCTGATTCCCTGCCTGCTGCTTCACTTGAATAAAGCCGAGAGCTCCAGCTTCTGGCAGGCAGCCTGGGTCACCTCCACACTCTTCGGGTACATCCACACCGGCAACGGCGGAGAAAACATGATCGGCATCTTTGCCGCCGGCGCCATCGGCTTTGTCTTCGTGGTCAGCATCCGCGTCACCGGCTCCGCCTGGTGGGCCATCGGCTGCCACGCCGCGTGGGACTGGGGCGAGACCTACTTCTACGGCGCCATCGACAGCGGCAACGTAGCCACCGGCCATTACCTCACCGTCACCCCCGCCGGCTCGGCCTTCTGGTCGGGCGGCGCAGACGGTCCTGAAGGCAGTGTGCTGGTGGTTGTCATCATCGTCCTGCTGCTGGTGGCGCTGGTGGCAATCTATGGCCGCCGCAAGCCCGCCCTCATGAACGCCCCGGCCATCGAGCCGGCGGCCGGTTAGCGCATGCGCCTCTGGCTCAACCACACCGGCGAAGTCTCTCTGCGCGAACAGTTGGTAACCCAGGTGATCCTGGCCATCCTGTGCAAGGAGCTGCTGCCCGGCGCGCGTCTGCCCTCGACACGCGACCTGGCCCGCCGCTTTTCCATCCACGCCAACACTGCCAGCGCCGCTTATCGCGAGCTCGAGCGGCAAGGATGGCTTGAGTTCCGCCACGGCAGCGGCGTCTATGTGCGCGCCAGCCAGCCCGCCGGCCCCCTCTCGCCCCAGATCGCCGCCGACCTGCTGATCGGCGAACTGGTGGCCAAGGCGCGCGAGCAGGGCGCATCGGAGACGCTTCTGCGCAGCCGCATGCGCCGCTGGCTGTCCATCGAGCCGCCGTCGCGTTGGCTGGTCATCGAGCCCGACCCGGAGCTGCGCCGCATCGTCATCCACGAGATGTCGCTATCCCTCGCGCTGCCCATCGTCGGCTGCGCGCCCGAGGAGTGCTCGACCCCCGCCCTGCTCGATGGCTCCATGCCCGTGGTGCTGCCCAGCAAGGCCGCCCATGTGCGCAAGCTGCTGCCCGCCGGCGCGGAGTTGACCACCCTCGCCGTCCAGCCCGTCTCCGCCGAACTGATGGCCTATCTCAAGCGCTACCTGCCCGAGCACGCCACGGATCTGATCGGCATCGCCTCGCGCTGGTCCGAGTTCCAGCGCATCGGCCGCACCATGCTCATCGCCGCCGGCCTCGCTCCCGAGGGCCTGCTGGTCCGCGACCCCGCCCGACCCGGCTGGAAGCGCGGCCTCGAAGCAACCGCCGGCGTCGTCTGCGATTCGCTCACCGCCCTCGAGTTGCCCCCAGGCGCATTCCTCATGCGCTTCACCCTGCTCGACGCGGCCTCCGTTGCCCACCTGCGCGCGATGGAGTTGACTCTCGCCGGCGACGCGGACAACCTAGCTCGCTCTTAGCCGCTCTCATAGCGGCAGATGTCTGGGTGCCCCATCCTTCGAGCGTTCCATGCGCGAAGGGTGGGAAACCGCAACTCTGGACCGGCCATTGGCAACGGTCTCGTTGTTACACCCGCGAAACTGTACCATCCCGTGCCCAAGCGCACCTCGACGCTGCCTAATATTGCCTCCATTGAACCGGGAAAGGAGGCAAGCGATGCATCTTTGGAACGTCTTCCTGCTCGCGCTAGTGTTCGTTCTCGTGATCTTTGTGATCTGCATCTAGCAAGATCACTCGTCCGCAGATCGGCTGCATCGCCATCCCATGAAAGCCAAAGCCCGCTCTTTCATCACCGCGCTCTTGATCGCCTTGCTGCCCGCCGCCGCCTGGGCGCAGGAGGTTGCCGGCAGCGGGCAGAGCCCAGCTGCGCCTGAATCTCTTCCAGCGGCGCAATCGAAAGGCTCAACCATCGCTCTTCGCCGAGGGACCGTCGTGCCGTTGACTCCGCTGGAGACCGTCTCTTCCGCGACGGCACAGGCAGGCCAGAAACTACAATTCGCTGTTACCGAGGACGTCAAGGTCGATGGAACGATCGCCATTCCGAAAGGCACGCCGGCATCGGGCGTCGTCACATACTTACGCAAGGCGATCTTCGAGCAACGCGACGGAAGGGTCGGGGTCGAGCTAGTCAGCCTCACCCTCCCCGACGGTTCCTCAGTGCCACTGCGCGAGGCCCCCTATACAGACCCGGAGGCCGAGGGCCTCTGCGGCGTAGTGCTGTTCATAGCCGCTTTACCGTTCGTGTTCAGCGACATGGCCAAGGAGAGGCACCCCGCTCCCGAGGCGGGGAACGACGAAACAATGTCGCTCTGCTGGCAATGGTGGGGTAGCACGACGAAAAAGGTTCGCATCAACCTTGCCTTCCCGACTCAAACTCCGCCCTCGCATCCCAAAATTGACGTTGACTCCATCTGTCCCGCGCACTCAAGAAAATCGCCTCCACCTGTTCGCCTGGCCCCGCCACCGCAGTAGGAGCTTGCGCCATGTCCGATCAGTGCGTGAGCGACGAAAGGCACCTACACGTCGAACCCTTCGGCGTTATCCTGTTGAAGACCGATACTCGACGCCGACTTGATGAATTCTTCGCACCAGAACATTCCTGGTTTACCGCGCAGCCGCAAACGCCGCTGGCCGCGGATTCTGCTCTGGTCCTTCGCCGGCCTGCTCGGCCTGGCCGTGGTCGCCGTTGCCGCGGGCGTGCTGTGGCTGCGCGCGGCGGAGAAGGCAGCGCTCCCGGTCCTCGACGGCGACCTGCACCTGGCCGGGCTCTCCGCGCCGGTGACCGTGCGCCGCGACGCCCACGGAGTTCCGCACATCGAGGCCGCCACCGAGGACGATCTCTTCGTCGCGCAAGGCTACGTAACCGCGCAGGACCGCCTGTGGCAGATGGACGCCTCGCGCCGCAACGCCAACGGCGAACTGGCCGAGGTGCTCGGCTCCTCGCTCCTCAAGCACGACAAGGCGCAGCGCGTACTCCAGCTCCGCGTCACCGCGCG
>JARLGE010000010.1 GCA_031296215.1 Occallatibacter sp. | reverse complement strand
TGGCCTGGCGGTAGAGCTGGACGGTGCCGCGGGTGCGCTCCATGGGCGGGCGATTGATGCCGCCGGCAACTGTGAGCGAGCAGCGCTTGTCGGTTGGTTTGAGGGCGGCGAACTTGCGCTCGATGCGCGGGCCGTCGGCCTGGCGGGCGATGCGAACATCGACCTCGGCCCAGGCTTGGGCGGGAATCACATTCGTTTTTGATCCTCCCCGGACAAGGCCCACGCTCACCGTGAGGCCGCGCTTGAGGTCGGTCCAACTGCTGACGGTTTCGACGATGCGGGCCAACTCGCGGATGGCGCTGGCGCCCTTTTCAAAGTCGACGCCGGCGTGGGCGGCAACGCCCTTCACTTCGATGCGCCAGTTGCCGGTGCCCTTGCGGGCGGTCTTATAGGCCAGGCCCTGGGCGGGCTCGAGAACGTAGACGGTCTCGCAAGCGGGGGCCAGCCGCTCGGTGATGGGGCGCGAGACGGGGCTGCCGACCTCCTCTTCGCTGTTGAGCAGCAGGACTATTTCCCTTTGCAGGAGGCCCACTTCCAGGAGCAATTCGATGGCGGTGAAGGCCATGGCCACGCCGGCTTTCATGTCCAGGACACCGGGACCCCACAGGCGGTCCTCGGCGGCGCGCAAGGGCATGGTCTTGAGGGTGCCGAGGGGCCAGACCGTGTCCAGATGGCCCAGCAGCAGGATGGGCTTTGGGGAGCCGGGCCTGGACTTAGCGGGGCTCGGCGTGCGGGGGCCGAAACGGGCTTCGAGCACGTCGCCGAAGGCGCGCTGGCGGTGGAGCTTGACGCGGCCGCCCAGAGCTTTGGCGTGAGCGGCGGCCACCTCGACACAGGCATCGACGGCGGCCTTGTTGTCGGAGGGCGACTCGGCCAGGGCCAGGCGGCGAAGCAGATGGAGCAGCGCGGGCTGGCTGCGCCGGGCTCCGGCCAGCAGGGCGCGCATGGAGATGGGCTCCTCAGGAGTGTTGGGCATGGGTGAGCCTTTCGGGGAGGTTCTTCGCTCAGAGCTTGGGACCATTTTCTGAATTTACACGATTTCTTGCGCATAAGTCATTTATTTTCAGCGCTGGTTTTGCATGCAACAACGAGGCCCCTGGCTTGATTCCATGCGTACATTATCTGATTCTCTGATTCTCTGATGCGCTCATTCTCTGGCGGGCCAGGAGTCTCGCGCTATCCGTCGCTGGCCGGCCCGGCTCCGGTTGGCCCAGGGAGCGCAGAGTGTGGCAAAAATGCCACAGGACGGGGAAGGAGCTTCGTGTCTAATCTAACCAGTGCGCTCGTTTGGGCGCAGTTGGAGTATTGATTGGCGAGTCCAGCCCACCTGGAACAGACGATTGCGGAACCCATCGAGTTTGAGGGAGTTGGGCTCCATTCCGGCGCGCCGGTCAAGATGCGCCTGTTGCCTGCCCCGGCCGGGTCGGGCATCGTCTTCCGCCGCACCGACCTGGACAACTTTGAGATTCCCGCCAACGGCCGCAACGTGGCCAAGGTCAGCTACGCCACCAGCCTGATGCGCCAGGGCGTGCTGATCTCGACGACCGAGCACCTGCTCAGCGCGCTGATCGGCATGGGCGTGGACAACGTGATCATCGAGCTGGACAACCTGGAGCTGCCCATCCTGGACGGCAGTGCGCTGCCCTACGTGCAGGCGTTCCTGTTTGCGGGCATCCAGACGCAGCGGCGGCGGCGCGAGACCATCCGCGTTCTCAAGCCGGTCGAGGTGCGCGAGGGCAACAAGTTTATCGGCGTCTATCCGGGGTCGGGGTACAGCATTCAGTACGCCATCGATTTTCCCGCGCCGATCGGCCGGCAGACGGCCAGCGTGGACCTGGCCGCGGAGACCTACGGCGGGTCCATTGCCCCGGCTCGCACCTTCGGCTACAAGGCCGACGAGCGGCGGCTGCGGGATATGGGGCTGATCCGCGGCGCCAACGCCGGCAACGCCATCATCCTCGGGGTCAAAGGGCCGGAGAACGGCCCGCTGCGGTTCAGCGACGAGTACGTGCGGCACAAGGTGCTTGACCTGATCGGGGACCTGGCGCTGGCGGGCAGGCGCATCGAAGGCCACGTAGTAGCCGAGCGCGCCGGCCACGCCATGCACACCGCGCTGGTGTCGCGGCTGCTGAAGGACCGCTCGGCCTGGGAGCTGGCGCATGTGCCGATGGAATCGAAACCGGCCGCGGAGGATTCTCCCTCAACTCTGCCGGCCCAATCGCTGACAACGCCGGCTCTCGTCGGCGCATAGGTTTTCGACCTTTTTCCACCCGCGGCCGAAACTCAATCCGCGGGATAGCATTCGACTGCCTTCGACGTGGGAGTGACGCGCATCGCCGTATCCCTGGAATCCAACACAACTTCAACTTCATACGTGATCACGCTCGGGTCGAGCGCGGTTTCCCTGGCGTTTGCGGGAGACTTCTTCTCCTCAGCTTGGTACGCCGCATCGCAATTCGGCGGCGCTATATCCGCCAGGCCGGTGACCTGTTCGATGCTGTTCCAACAATTCTTCTGGTCGGCGCGCAAAGAGCACGGCGCCTCGTAGACCCTTCGGTAGCGCAACAAAATGGCTGAGGCCGAGTCGCTGTTCGGACCACTCTGCGGCCCCGGAGCAATGAGCGCGACGGAGCGCAGATCCGATTTCGCGATGTCCTCAAAGATCTTTCCGCCGTCGGCGCCGCTGAAGACGGCAAAACCCGATCCGCCATTGACTCCGTCGTCGGCGTCGAAAAAGACAAAATCGTTCTTGACGCCTTTGAAATAGCCGCTCCATTCCCTGGCGTCGATCACCATCTCATCCTTGGCGTTGGCGCGACGGCACGGCGGCGCTGCCTGACCCTTCGACACAGGGAGAATGGAGAGCTGCTCTGCTCCCAACTCGCCGAGATCGACCTGCTTGACCATGAAATGCGGGTAATAGAAACAGGAAAGCATGGGCTTGGATTGGGGATTGTCTGGATCCTTGGGCAGCGGCACATGCTTTTCCTGCAGCGGCTTGTCGAAGAGCGGGGAAGAGACAGGCGCCGATGCCAGGGGGAAGGCAGGGCCAAGCAAGAGTCCGCTCACGAAGATGATTTTGAGAATCCGCATAGTCTGACGGTGGGTCCTCAAGCAAACAGAATGCACATGGGAGCGGGGACGGCGAAGGCCTTGCCCTGCTCGGCCAGCACGCCGGTTTCCGCGTTGCGGGCGAAGACGCTCACGTTGTTGGAATCCTGGTTGGCGACCAGCATCCAGCGCTCGGTGGGGTCGAGGACGAAGTTGCGCGGGATCTTTCCGCCGCAGTTCGAGCGGCCGATGGGCGTCAGGGCGCCGGTGGCTGGGTTGGCGCGGAAGCTATAGAGAAAATCGTTGTCGCGATTGGCGAAGTAGACGAAGCGGCCGTCTTTGGCGATGACCGTGTCGCAGGCGCGCGTGGGCCCGTGGTAGCCCGCCGGGAGCAGCTCGATGCGCGTTGCCAGGGTGAGGCTGCCGTCGGCGCGGCTCCAGCCGAGCACGTCCACGGTCGAGTCGAGCTCGTTGACGCAGTAGGCGGTGTGGCCGTTGGGATGGAAGTGGAGCGTGCGGCAGCCGGCGCCCGCTCGCGCATGATAGGCGCCGGCGGGCGTGAGCTCGGCTGTCGCCGCGTTGAGGCTGTAGATGTGGATCGCGTCGCCGCCCAGGTCGTTGATGTAGGCGTAACGGTTGTCGGGAGAGAAGGAGGCGAAGTGGGCGTGGGCGCTCTGCTGGCGGTCCTTGTTGGGGCCGTGGACGGTGTAGTGCTCGGTCCAGACGGCGGGGCTGAGGCTGCCCTCGGTGATGAGAAAGCTGGCCGCGGAGCCGCCGCCGTAGTCGGCGGAGAGCAGTACGCGGCCAGAGTGGTCGAGGGCCACGTGACAGGTGCCCGCCCCGGCTGAGTTCTGCGCGGAGTGCGGATGCAGTTCGCCGTTGACGACGCGGAAGCTGGCCACTTCGCCGGTGGGCTTGCCGTTGAACGAATCGAGCTCGGCGGCGGCGTAGAGGAACTCGCGGCCGGGCGAGAAAGTGAGCCAGTCGACGTTGGCGACTTTGGCGGCGACGCCGGCCGGAGTGAGCTCGGCGGTGGCCGGGCTCCAGTCGAAGGCGAGGATGCCGTCGGGCGTGTTGGAGCCGATGAAGACGCGCTCGCGGCTGGGTGCGGCGAGCGAAGGCGATGCGGCGGCGGCAAGTGTAGCGGCGGAGGCGGTCATCAGAAAGTCCCTGCGAGAGAGGTTTTTCATGGCAGAGAGATTGTCGCCGATGGGGCGCCCGCCGCGCCAGCCGCCTGCGGCCACCTGCGGTGGGGCGGACGCTCGCTATTCGCTCGCAGAAGATTCGTGGTTTCCCGCCCGGCAGGATGAGGTGTGAGTCTTCCCAGGTCCCCAAAGGCGAGGGACCTGGGGCACCGGCCCATGCCGGAGCCGATTGCGGCATTGAACGAGCTGACGCGGGAGAAGCTGGCGGGCGGGAGTTGAAGCCTGTTGGGGTGGCGGGATCGGGTTCGTGCTTTCCCACCCATTTCACGATACGGCTGTGAAATGGATGGGGCACCCGTCGGTCAAGGGTGGGTCGAGAAGGCCGCGCGGTTCAGGAGCTGAGCTTGAAGACGACGTTGACGGTGGTCTCGACCTCGACCGGATTGCCGTTGAGCAGATAGGGGCGGTAGCGCCAGCGGCTGACGGCGTCGAGCGCGGCCTGTTGCAGCACGGGCAGGCCGCTGACCACGCGGAGATGCTCAATGGTCCCGTCCCTGGAGATGGTGGCCGCCAGAACCACGGTGCCTTCCGCGCGCATGGCCCGGGCCAACTGTGGATACTGAGGCACGACCTTGTTCAAGAGCAATCCCTGCGCGAGAGTGGAGGGAACGTGGAGCACTGTCTTCACGTCGGGGACAACTCTGGGCGCGGGCTGGGGATGAAAGGGGCCGTCGCCGCCGGGAGTGCTGCCTGGATCCCACATGGCAACGTTATTGCCAGGACCCTCCGGATCGGGGGTGGAGGGGATGACGATGGTGCGCGGAATCACGCGCGGCGCGGCGAACGGGTCCTGAAAGGCGGTAGCGGAGACGATGCGCGCAGCCTGGTGCTGCGGAGACGGGGTGGGCGCCGGCGGCGGCGGAGGCACTTCCATGAGGAAGGCGATGGCCTGACGCGGCAGAGCCTCGGGATAGACCAGCGGGATGAGGATCAACGCCAGCAGGATGGAACTGTAGAAGGTGAACGATGCAAGCATCCAGCCGCGGCTGCGGGTGCGAATGGTTCCGTTGGATTCGAAGGTGGAGTCTTCAAACATGGCCTGCCTCCTTTGTGAATCAGCCGCGCCGGCCGGGAGGCGAAGCGCCGGACGCAAGGCGCAAGAGGCTGGGCCGCTCGCGCCTCGGCCGGCAGGCGGCCTAAGGCGGCGGGCGGAGACTCAAGGCGGTGCGCCTCGGCATTCCGTAACTCCCAATCGGAACCACTGTGCTCAGGTAGACACCGCGTAAGCGGAAACTGTTCCCGTGCCCACGCAAAATCGATGGCGCAAACCGTGCGCTCTTTGCGGTACACTCCAGAGCAATCACAACGTTCAACGTTGGAGCAGGCATGAAACTGTTTCACTTGTTTTTTCTTGCAGCAGCCGCAATCGGGAATTCAAACGTTCAGGCGCAGGATGTTGGCGCCGGACCCAACCCCGCGCCCAATCCGGACGCAACGCTCGCTTACATCCACTCGGCGTGGGACACGTTGACCCGCTCGATGACCGACTGCCACTCGCTCGGTGACAGCAAGGTGACGGTGAATCCGGTGGTCTACATGCCCGCGGATGTGCCGGCACCGCCGGAGGTCGCGGCGCTCAGGGAGAAGTGCCACGTGCAGGTGCTGGCGCTGCCGCGGCGCATCGAGAAGCTGGCGGACGTGCGCCCGGAAGAGCTGCATGCGCAGGGGCTGCTGTATCTGCCCAACCCCTACGTGGTGCCGGGCGGGCGCTTCAACGAGATGTATGGGTGGGACAGTTTTTTCATTCTTCTGGGACTGGAAGCGGATAACCGGCCGGCCCTGGCCAAGGGCATGGTGGATAACTTCCTGTTCGAGATCGACCACTACGGCGCGGTGCTGAACGCCAACCGCACCTACTATCTGACCCGCTCGCAGCCGCCGTTTCTTACCTCGATGATTCGCGCGGTGTATGAGAATCCGGCCAGCTTTGCGGCCACGCCGGCGGGGCGCACCGAGGCGCGGGCGTGGCTGGAGCGCGCCTACACGCTGGCGGAGAAGGATCACAGCACATGGCTGCGTCCAGAGCACAAGGCGGGCGCGACGGGCCTGGCGCGCTACTACGACTACGGCAGCGGGCCTGTGCCGGAGGAGTCCGACGACAGCACCTACTATCCCGACGTGATCCGCTGGCTGGTCGCGCATCCGGGCCAGGGCGAGGGCTTTCTGGTCAAGGGGCCGGAGCATCCGGATGCGGGCGAGGCGGCGCGGCTCAAAGAGACAAGCTGCGACGTGAAGGCCACCGTGGTGTGCATGCGCGCATGGGCCGCGGGCTACCGGCTGAGCCGCGATTTCTACGTGGGCGACCGGGCCATGCGCGAGTCGGGCGTGGACCCAGGCTTCCGCTTCGGGCCCTTCGACGGCGCCACCCACCACTACGCGCCGGTGTGCCTGAACAGCCTGCTCTACCGCTACGAGCAGGACCTGGCCCACTTTGCCCACCTGCTGGCCAGGCCCGAAGACGCGGCGCGCTGGGAGCGGCAGGCGAAGGCGCGCAATGCCGCCATCCATCGCTACCTGTGGCGCGAGAAAGAGGGCGTCTTCGCGGATTGGGATTTTGTCCACGCCCGGGCGTCAAACTACGCCTACGTTACTTCGCTCTATCCACTGTGGGCGGGGGTGGCCACGCGCGAGGAAGCGAAGTTGGTGGTGGAGAAGCTGAGCCTGTTCGAGCGGCCCGGCGGGCTCTCGATGAGCAACTTCAACTCCGGACTGCAATGGGACGAGCCGTTCGGCTGGGCGCCGACCAACTGGATCTCAGTGGACGGCCTGGAAAAGATGGGCTTCCGCGAGGACGCGCGGCGAATTGCCGGGAAGTTCGACGCAACCGTGGACGCGGGCTTTGCCAAGGACGGCACCATCCGCGAGAAGTTCAACGTGGTCTCGGGAAACTCGAATGTGCAGGTCAGCGCCGGGTACAAGAGCAACGAGATCGGCTTCGGCTGGAGCAATGCCGTGTATCTGAAGATGAAGGAAGTGATGGCTGCGCCGGCCGCGACGCCGGTGAACTGAGAAGCTCTTCGTCCGAGCTGCCGGGGGTCGATGGACGCCGCCTTGATTCGACTCATTGGTTCCATCCTGGCTGAAGCCCTGAACCGCTGCGCTTGAGCGGCGTTTTTGCGCGGAAACCGTTGATTTTCAGGGGCAATTCTTGTGGCGCCGGGGGACCGGGCAAAGGGCGCGTAGTCCCAGGAAATAAATTTCCTGGGAAACACGCCTACCTGTGGAAAAGTTTGTGGATTATTTTCCTCAAATTTCGACACAGATTCCCTTTTCTTTCGCTTGTCAGCAGGAGCAGGGTTCTGATATGCGGATTAAGCCCTTCAATATCAACGAGCAATCGAAGCGCCGCGGACGGGCCCAGATCGCCGCCCAAGCTCTCAACCGAGCGTTGCAGTTTTGACGCTTTCCACAATCGACTATGAACATACGGTAACTAAGGTCCATAGTTAGTTACCGCAACTGTCTATTTTTGCTGGTCTTCCCCTACCCGCAACACGGCCAGAAAAGCCTCCTGCGGAATATCTACCTTGCCGATGCGCTTCATCCGCTTCTTGCCTTCCTTTTGCTTCTCGAGCAACTTGCGTTTGCGGGAGATATCGCCGCCGTAGCACTTGGCCAGCACGTTCTTTCTGAGCGCCGCCACCGTTTCGCGGGAGATGATCTTGGAGCCGATGGCGGCCTGGATGGCGACCTCGAACTGCTGGCGGGGAATCAGCTCGCGCATCTTGGACACCAGCAGCTTGCCGCGCTCATAGGCGAAGTCGCGATGGACGATGATCGACAGCGCGTCGACGGGTTCGCCGGAGACCAGGATGTCCAACTTCACCATGGGCGACTCCCACTCGCCGGCGAGCTGATAGTCGAGCGACGCGTAGCCGCGGGAGATGGACTTGAGCCGGTCGTAGAAGTCGAGCACGATCTCGTTCAGGGGGAGCTCGTACGTGAGCATGACGCGGGTTGGAGTTACATACTCGAAGTTCAACTGCTTGCCGCGCTTCTCTTCCACCAGCTTGAAAATTCCGCCGACATATTCTTCGTTGGTAAGAATCTTGGCGGTGATGACCGGCTCGCGTATCTCGTCGATATTGGTGGGTTCGGGCCAGCGCGAGGGATTGTCGACTTCAACCACGCTGCCGTCGGTGAGCTTAATGTGGTAGCGCACGCCGGGCGCGGTGGTGATCAGGTCGAGCTCGTACTCGCGCTCCAGCCGCTCCTGGATGATCTCCATGTGCAAGAGGCCGAGGAAGCCGCAGCGGAAGCCGAAGCCCAGCGCCACCGAGCTCTCTGGCTCGAAGAAGAACGAGGAATCGTTGAGGCGGAGTTTCTCGAGGGCATCGCGCAAGAGCGTGTGCTCGTGGGAGTCGACCGTGTAGAGGCCGGCAAAGACCATGGGCTTGATGTCTTCAAAGCCCGGCAACTGCGAAGGCGCGGGGCGCGCGTCCTCGGTCACCGTGTCGCCGATCTTGGTGTCGCCCACGTTCTTGATGGTGGCGGCGAAGAAGCCCACCTCGCCGGCGGTGAGCAGTCCGATCTCGACAGGCTTGGGCATGAGCACGCCCATCGACTCCACCTCGAACGATTTGCTGTTGGACATGAGGCGGATGCGCTGGCCCTTGCGCATGGTGCCCTGCATCACCCGCACCAGCACGATGACGCCGCGATAGGAGTCGAACCAGGAGTCGAAGATGAGCGCCTGCAGCGGCGCCTCGGGATCGCCGGTGGGCGCCGGGAGGCGGTGCACAATCGCTTCAAGAATTTCGGCCACGCCCTCCCCTGTCTTTGCGCTGCAGGGAATGGCGTCGGTCGCGTCCAGGCCAACCGCTTTTTCAATTGCCTCCTGGGTGCGCAGGATGTCGGCCGAAGGCAGATCGATCTTGTTGATGACGGGAATGATTTCCAAGCCGTGATTGATGGCGAGATAGGCATTGGCGAGGGTCTGCGCCTCGACGCCCTGCGAGGCGTCCACCACCAGCAGCGCGCCCTCACAGGAGGCCAGCGAGCGGGAGACCTCGTAGCTGAAGTCGACGTGGCCCGGCGTGTCAATGAGATTCAACTGGTAGGTGACCCCGTCGCGGGCTTTGTACATCATGCGCACGGCGTGGGCCTTGATGGTGATGCCGCGCTCCCGCTCCAGATCCATGTCGTCGAGGATCTG
>JARLGE010000119.1 GCA_031296215.1 Occallatibacter sp. | reverse complement strand
TCCCAACGGCCGCACAGCCTACTGCATGAACGAACTTGTCTCCACAGTCGACGTGCTCGACTGGAACAAGACAGACGGAAGCCTGACGCTGATCAAACGCATCGATCTGTTGCCGGAGGGCTACAAAGGTCCCACGCGCGGCTGCGACACAGTCATCTCGCAGGATGGCCGCTTCGTTTACTTTGCCAATCGCGACAATAATTTTCTGTACACGTTCAAGGCCGACCCGAAGACAGGCAGCCTGATGCCCATCAAGCGCTCCAACTGCGGAGGCAAGACGCCGCGCAACTTTGTGCTGGACCCTTCCGAACGGTGGATGTTGGTCGCCAATCAGGATTCAAATCTAATCAGCGTCTTCGCGCGCAATCCCGAGACAGGCATTCTCGCCGAAGAAGGCAAGAGCGTCGCCGCCGAAACCCCGATGCGGATTCTGTTTACGTAAGGAGTTTTGTCTAGACGCCCGCCAGCGCCGGCGTGCCCACCGAAGCCCGCGATCCTTTTACCGTCTCGGCTTCTTCCGCCGGCTCCGACTCAACCGGCACATGCGCCAGCTCCCACGCCGACCGATCCTTGATGAGTCGCGAAACAAGCGCCGTATGCATGGCGTGTCCCGCGCGCTCGGCCACAACATGACCCTCAATGCGGCGGCCCACCAGGGCCAGGTCGCCAATCAAATCCAGAACCTTGTGCCGCACATACTCGTCTTCAAAACGCAGTGGACCGTTCTCCGGTCCGCGCGCCGTCAGCACAATGGCGTTCTCAGCACTCGCTCCGCGAATCAGCCCCATGTCCCGCAGGCGCTTCTCGTCCGCCTTGTAGCCAAAGGTGCGCGCCGCGGCAATCGCCGAGCCATACGTCTCCGCGGCCAGGTCGATGCACGCTGTCTGCCTGCCGATCGGGGCAGGGAAGTCGATCGTGTAATCGATGCGGTAACCCGCGCCCGGATAGACGCCGATGAACTTGTTGCCCTCGCGCACTTCAACCGGCTGCAAAACCCGGATCGTCTCGCGGCGCCGGCGCTGGGTGCGAATGCCGGCATCGAGAATCGCCTCCACATACGGCAGTGCGCTGCCATCCAGAATCGGCAGTTCCAGGTTGTCCAACTCGACAATCACGTTGTCGATGCCCATGCCAATCAGCGCGGAAAGAAGATGTTCGGTGGTGGAGATCAGTACACCTTGCCGCATCAAGCTGGTCGCGTAGCTGACCTTGGCCACATTCCGCCCCGTGGCGGGAATCTCAAAGTTGTCGAGGTCGGTTCTCCGGAACACAATTCCCGATCCCGCCGGCGCGGGCAGCAGCCGCATAATGACCGGTGCACCCGAATGGAGTCCCACGCCTGTAAACTCGATTTGTTCGGCGATGGTCTGTTCCAGGTGTGCGGGATGAGTCAAAATACCTTCTCCGATGGTTCAAGGAATGCGTACCCGTAAGACTAGACCCTGAAGCGGAAGTCTGTGTTGTGGTATTTTTGCCACACTCTGCGGACTGCAGGCCACCATTTGGGTTGAAATTCAGAGTGATGTGTCTCCCCAAGTGCCGTAAAATCAGAGATTCTTCAGTTTTGCACCTTGCGCCGCGGCCCGGAGCCACCAGGTTTAAAGAAAGGTTCATTTTATGCAGATTGAGTCCGATTTCGCTGTTCCCATGCGCGCCTTGCTGGCTGGAGCCCGGCGCAAACAGAGTGCTCTGCTCCACCTCACGCAGCAACTTGTAGCCGCCGAATCCCCTTCCGACGGAAAGGCCGCCGTCGACGCCTGAGTTGCTCTGGTTGCTGCCCACGCCAAGGCCCTCGGAGGCCGCGTCAAGCTGCATCGCCAGCGCGCGTTCGGCGATTTGCTCGAGGCGCGCTTTGGGCCAAAGTCCCGGAAAGGTGCGTCGCAGCCGGTGCTTTTGCTCGGCCATCTCGACACGGTCTGGCCGCTTGGCACGCTCAAAACCATGCCCTGCCGGTTGAGCGACGGGCGGCTGTTTGGCCCCGGAACGCTCGACATGAAAGCCGGCGTTGCCATGGCGCTGACGGCTCTCGAAATGCTGGTCGAAACCGGCTCGCTTGAGCGTGAAATCGTCCTGCTCCTCAACACCGACGAAGAGGTCGGCAGTCCGGTCTCCCGCCCCATCACCGAGCGGCTGGCCGCCGAGTGCAGCGCGGTCTACGTGATGGAACCCGCGCAGGGCCTGGCCTGCAAAACCGCGCGCAAAGGCACCGGCGACTGGCGTATCGACATTGCCGGAGTGTCTGCCCACGCTGGCGTCGATTTCGAAAAAGGCGCAAGTGCGCTGCTTGAGCTGGCGCGCGTCGTCGAGACCGTCAGCGGCTGGACCGATCTCAAGCGCGGCCTCACCGTGAGCGTTGGCGTCGCCGGCGGTGGCAGCAAAACCAACGTCATTCCCGCCGCAGCCTGGGCCGAAGTAGACGTGCGCATCGCCCGCAAGGCCGACGGCCCCCGCATCGAGCGCAAGTTCGCCAAGTTGAAGGCGTCCGACAAGCGTTGCACCCTCACCGTCACCGGCGGCATCAACCGCCCTCCCATGGAACGTCTGCGCGGAACCGTGCGTCTCTACCAGCGAGCGCGTGCGCTGGCCTCCGATCTTGGCTTTGTGCTGGAAGAAGCCTCGACCGGCGGCGCCTCGGATGGCAACTTCACCGCCGCCCTCGGCATTCCAACACTCGACGGGCTCGGCGCAGTGGGCGAGGGCGCCCATGCACGGCACGAGTCCATTGTGGTGGAACATTTGGCGCCGCGGACAGCGCTGCTGGCGGGCTTGCTGGCCGGGTGAGCAAGTCAACGGTTTGCGCGGCCTGAGAAACGACGAATCTGCGTTGTGCTAGAAATTTTTCCTGGAGTTTCAATGAATTTCTTTCGCTCTTTTTTCCTCGCACTGGCAATGCTCGTCGCAGCAGCAGCCGCGCCAACTCTCAGCGCGCAGCCGCCAGCCGCCGCGCCCAATCCAGACGCCACGCTCAATTACATCCACGCCGCCTGGGACACCCTCACCCGCTCGGTCACCGACTGCAATTCGCTCGCCGACACCAAGATCGACACCACGCCCGTCCTCTATCTCCCCGCCGATCTCCCCGCGCCGCCCGCAGTCACCGCCCTCGAAAAAACCTGCCACATCCGCGTCCTCTCTCTCCCGCGACGCATTGAAAAACTCGGCGACGTTCGCCCCGAAGAGTTGCATACCCCCGGCCTGCTCTACCTCCCCAACCCCTACGTCGTTCCCGGCGGCCGCTTCAACGAGATGTACGGCTGGGACAGTTACTTCATCCTTCTCGGCCTCGAGGCCGACCACAAAGAAGCTCTCGCCAAAGGCATCGTCGATAACTTCCTCTTCGAGATTGAGCACTACGGCGCGGTCCTCAACGCCAACCGCACCTACTACCTCACCCGTTCGCAGCCGCCCTTTCTCACCTCCATGATCCGCGCAGTCTACGAAAACCCCGCCAGTTTTCCCTCCACGCCCGCCGGCCGCATCCAGGCCCGCGCCTGGCTCGAGCACGCCTACGTACTCGCGGAAGTGGATCACGCCACCTGGGAGCGCCCCGAGCATAAAGCCGGCTCCACCGGCCTCTCCCGCTACTACGACTTCGGCGCCGGCCCCGTCCCCGAAATGGCCGACGACAGCGCCTATTACACCGACGTCCTTCGTTGGCTTGTTGCCCATCCGCATCAAGGCGGCGACGCCTATCTGGTTAAAGCCTCAGAGCATCCCGATGCGGCCGAAGCCTCAAAGCTCAATCTCACCAGTTGCGACATCCACGCCAGTGTCGTCTGTGCAAAAGCATGGTACGCCGGCTTCCGTCTCAGCCGCGATTTCTACTCAGGCGACCGCGCCATGCGTGAGTCAGGATTCGACACCTCCAATCGCTTCGGCCCCTTTTCCGGAGACACGCATCACTACGCCCCCGTCTGTCTCAACAGCCTGCTCTACCGGTACGAACGCGACCTCGAACATCTCGCCGTCGTGCTCGGCAATGTGAAGGACGCGGCCCACTGGGACCGTCGCTCGCAAGCCCGCGCCTCCGCCATCCAGCGCTATCTCTGGCGTCCGAAAGACGGTGTCTTTGCCGACTTCGACTTTGTCCACGCCCGCCCGTCGAGTTATGCCTACATCGCTTCGCTCTATCCCTTGTGGGCCGGCTTCACTACGCGCGATCAAGCCACAAAGATAGTCGCCCAACTCAATCTCTTCGAACGCCCCGGCGGCCTTTCCAACAGCAACACCAACACCGGCCTGCAATGGGACGCGCCCTTCGGCTGGGCCCCCACCAACTGGATTGTTGTCTCTGGTCTTGACTCCACCGGCTTCCGCACCGACGCCGCCCGCATCGCCCAGCACTTCGACGCAACGGTCGACGCAGGCTTCGCCACCGATAACACCATCCGCGAAAAATACAACGTAGTCGCCGGTAACTCCGCCGTCAAAGTAACTGCCGGTTACAAGAGCAACGAAATCGGTTTCGGCTGGACCAACGCAATCTATCTAAAGATGAAACAAGTGATACAAAAGCAGCCGATAGCTCCAGCGAATTAGTGGGCTATCCGCTCGCACGCAAATGGGGCGCCTTCACCAAGTGAAGGCGCCCCACTTATCTTCGACTAACTTCCAACTTACTCCGGCAGCTTCACCGTACCCTTCACGGTAAAACTCCCCGCAACCACCGGCGCGCCTGTATTCGGTTGTCCTCCGCCCACAGATACGGTGTATGCGCCCTCGGCCACAATCGGCTCTCCAGCTTCAGTCACCATGCTCAGATCGCGCGGCGTCAACTCAAACTTCACCTTCTCTGAAGCTCCAGCCTCCAGATGAATCCTCTGGAATCCACGTAGCGCCTTCAGCGGCGCACCAGACACCTTCGGAAAACTCAGATATAACTGCGTCACCTCGTCACCGGCTTTACTCCCCGAGTTAGTCACAGTAACTTCGGCGGTCAAGGAGTTACCCGCAGTGATCTCGGCAGGAACACTAAGTCCCCCATAACTGAAGGTCGTATAGCTCAACCCATACCCGAACGGATAAAGCGGCGTCCCTTCAAAGTACCGGTAAGTCCGCCCCTTCATCGCGTAATCTTCAAACGGTGGTAACTGGTCCACGCCGGTATAGAAAGTGACCGGCAGCCTTCCCGCCGGATTGTTCGCGCCCGAGAGAGTCTGCGCCACCGCCGTTCCACCCTCTTCGCCCGGATACCATGCGTCCAGAATTGCATTCGCGTGTTCCTTGGCCCAGTTCACCGCCAGCGCGCTGCCGTTGGTCAGCACCACCACCACCGGCTTGCCCGCCCCCGCCACGGCCTTCAGCAAATCCTCTTCCGGCTTCGGCAAGTCGAGGCTTGTGCGGTCGCCGCCCTTGAAGCCAGCCTCGTTTACCGTCATCTCCTCGCCTTCCAGTTCGCTCGTGATGCCCACCACGGCAACCACAACGTCAGCGCTCTTCGCCGCTTCAACCGCAGCCCGATCCACGCTGCGATCGATCTTGGCCCACACCAGTTTCATGTGCGGAGCAGCATTGCCGGTTCGTCCGTATTCCACAACCATCTGGTAGGGTTTGCCGGCTTCCAGATGCACGCGGCCCGTCAGAGCTTCCAGTCCGTGCGGATAGTTCGCGCTCGTCACGCGCTTGCCGTCCAGCGAGAAGTGAATGAAGCCATCGGTTTCAACGCCCAGGTTGTAGTCGCCCGTTTCCTTCGGCGTCAGCGTTGCTTCCCACTTCACCGTCAGCGGCTGTACTTTGGCAACGCTGGCCGGTATCGCCTGCGCTGCAATATCCACACCATGCTCGATACGCGTGGCCAGCGGAGCAGCGGCTGCCTCATTGCCCTTCGCGATCTCTTCCGACACGATGTCCTTCTTCAGATAGCTGACCTTCACGCCCGGCTTGCCTTCGCTCGTCAGCAACTCCGTGGGCACCGCCCATGTCTTCTTGCTCAGGAATCCCGTTCCCGGCACGTAGTTG